>DAIDGZ010000110.1 GCA_027452125.1 Acidobacteriaceae bacterium
AGCGCGATCCAGCGGCTTCTCTGCCGCTACCGGTAGCAACTGGCCCAGCGTCTCCTTGCCGAAGATCTGGTAGATGCGTTCTGCCGTGCGGCTCACCGGCGGCGCCGATACCAGCGTGTGGCTGGCCGAGACCAGCTCAAAATGCTTCTCCGGATAGACCAGCGCGTAGTGTGTCACCAGCGCCGTCACGTGTGACAGCTCGGTGGACTCGGCGCGTAGAAACTTGCGCCGTGCCGGGGTATTGAAAAACAGATCAGCGATGGTGAGCGTGGTTCCGCGGGGCAGTGCAGCATCTTCCACGCGCAGAATCTTGCCTCCAGCAATTTCCACGCGGCTGCCGCCGGCGTCCTCTCCTGTGGCGGTCTCCAGGGTGACCCGCGCCACCGAGGCGATGGAGGGCAGGGCTTCGCCGCGAAAGCCCAGCGTGGCAATGGCCAGCAAGTCGTCTGCGGTGCGGAGCTTGGAGGTTGCGTGGCGTTCAAAGGCGAGCAGCGCGTCGTCGCGGCTCATGCCGCAGCCATCGTCGCTGATGCGGATGAGCTTGCGTCCGCCGGCCTCTACCTCTACGCGGATGCGGTTGGCCCCGGCGTCGAGCGCGTTCTCCAGCAGTTCCTTCACCACGGACGCAGGACGATCCACCACCTCGCCGGCGGCGATCTGGTTGGCGACCTGGTCAGAGAGTACGCGGATACGGCCCATAAGGGATTAGAGTATCGCAGCTTCCGCGGCGCTTCCTGTGGAGATCGCGGGCGGAAACTCTCGCTCCTAGACGAACGCGGCGTTCGGCATCGTCTCCACTTGTCCGATCAAAGGCCTAAAGCCCATAAACGGCAGAATATCGCGCTCGATTTCAATGCCCGGAGCCACTTCGACCAGTCGAACACCCTCTGCATCCAGCCGGAAGACGGCGCGCTCGGTGATGTAGAGGACCTCCTGCCGGTGCTGCCGGGCATAGTCGCCGGAGAAGGTAATCCGGTCCACGGCGTCCACAAACTTGCGGATGGCGCCCGGCTTTGCCACTTGCAGTTGGCCGCCGGTCCAGCGCACCTGGCTACCCTGCGCGTCAAAGGTGCCGCAGAAGACCACCTTTTTAGCATTCTGCGCAATCTCTATGAAGCCACCTGGCCCCACGAGTGTGCCGCCCAGGTGTGAGACGTTCACGTTACCCGCCGCGTCGGCCTCGCCCATGCCCAGAAAGGCGATGTCGATGCCGCCGCCGCTGTAGTAGTCAAACTGCTCCGTTGTGGGCAGGATGGCCTCGGGGTTGCGCGCCGCACCGAACAGGCGATCGTCGAGCATGCGGCCGTTGTGAACGCCCTGCTCGACGCTCATCCATAACTCATCTTCGATGCCCTGCTCGGCGATGACGCCGAAGATGCCCCCAGGCATACCAAACCCGAAGTTGAGTGATGCGCCTGCACGCAGCTCCATGGCCGCGCGCCGGGCGACGATGCGCCGCTCCAGACGCGCAGGGATCTCGGCCTTGAGGCGGCCCAGGTGCATCCGCTTTGCGCCGCTTACGGAGGGGTCGTAGCCTGCGCCGTAGAAAAGCTCCTGCGCCGGTGCTTCTACGACTGCGTCTACCAGGATGCCGGGGATGCGCACGCTGCGCGCCTGCAGCGAGCCCGCCTCGACCACCTGCCGCACCTGCGCCAGCACGATGCCGCCGCTATTGTGTGCAGCCATGGCAATCGACTGGATGTCGAGGTCTACGGCCTCTTCCTCTGCGCTTAGATTGCCTCGTGTATCGGCATATGTGCCGCGCACCAGGGCCACGTCTACGCGAAAGGGCTTATAGCGCAGCGCTTCGCGGCCATCCAGCGTGAGCAACTCCACCAGTGTGTCGCGGCTGCGCGCGTTGCAGCGGCCGCCATCATGGCGCGGGTCTACAAAGGTGCCTAGTCCGGAATGAGTGATCAGCCCAGGCCGCCCTGCGCCGATTTCGCGCAGAAGGTGTTGGATGACTCCGCCGGGAAAGCAGTAGGCTTCGATCTTCTCCTCGCGGATGAGCTGCTGAATGCGCGTGGACCAGGTGAAGTGTGCGGCAATGACCCGCCGCAGCATCCCTTCATGCGCCAGGCGGCTGGTGCCGCGGTCGCCGCGGTCGCCTAGACCCAGCGAGTGCACCAGGGTCAGGTCACGCGGTTCTCCGGTAGCCAGAAAACGCTTCTCCAGCGCTTCGAGAATCGCCTCGGCGGCGGTCATGCCCGCTCCGTTGCCGCTGATGGCCACAGTGTCGCCGTTTTTCACCAAGGCCGCGGCCTCAGCCGCCGTCATAAATGCTGTCTTGCTCACGCTTCACTCCGGGCGCACTCTATCATTGGCATTTCCCACAGCCTTCGTGCGGCCGGGGAAGGATTACGCTACTTGTTTTGAAAGACCGGCTTTCGCTTCTCCAGAAAGGCGCGCACGCCCTCCTGGCAATCTTCGGTCGCTATGGCCTGCGCCGCGGCTGAGGCATGGGCATGGCGCAGATCCTGATGCGCGGTGGAGAGCAGCCCCTTGGTCAGGCTCATGGCGATTGGCGCATTAGTCAGAAGTCGGTCGAGCCAGTGGCGAATATGCTCCTCCATGGTAGGTGGGTCCTCGGCCAGCTCTGTCAGCAGGCCCCAGTGCAGCGCCTGTGTTGCGCTGATCGGTGTACCCAGCAACGTCATCTGCCGCGCGTGAGCGACGCCAATGGTTTCAGCCAACCGACGCACGCCACCCCAGCCGGCTATCATGCCCAGCGTCACCTCCGGCATGCCAAAGCGCGCTTCGCGCAGGCCAATGCGGAGATCGGCGGCCAGCGCCAACTCCAACCCACCGCCCAACGCGTGGCCGGTGATGACGGCGATGACTGGCTGGGGCAGAGAAGCGATCTGGCTCAATACCTCCACACCGCGCAGAATCCAGTCGCGGCCCATGGCATCCGGTGAGAGCGCGCCCCACGCCGCGATGTCGCCGCCGGTGCAGAAGCAGCGTCCGTTGCCACGTAGCACCACCGCGCGTATGCTGCGATCCGCACGAATGGTAGCTGCGGCAGCTTCCAATTGGTCCAGCATTGCCACGGTGAGCGCGTTGCCCTTGTCGGGGCGGTTCAGTGTCACCTCAGCCCAAGCGGCGCCGTGTTGTTCCTTACGTGTGTATAAAACCTCAGTGCCCATTGTTGTTTGTTCCCCCCCCATGGTTCAAAAACGTGGCAGAATCAGTCCGCCGTCTACGGTGACTGCCTGTCCCACCGTATAAGCAAGCTGGCCCTGTGCCATGCAGACTACAGTGGAGGCTACATCCTGAGGTGTGCCCCAGCGCTGCGCCGGCACATGGCCTGCGACGATGAATTGGTCATATAGCGCCCGCGCAGGCTGCGTCATGCGCGTTTCGATGATGCCTGGTCGCACTTCGTAGACGCCGATGCCGGCCGCGGCGAGCCGCACCGCGAAGAGTTTCGTCGTCATTGACGCGGCGGCCTTGGAGACGCAGTAATCGCCCCGGCTTATGGACACGGCGCGGGCATTGCTGGAGGTGATATTGATCAGGCTACGATGCATGCCTGTCGCGCTGGATTGCGAAAGCATGTGCCGCGCTACTGTCTGGCAGAGGAAGAAGACGGCGCGCGTGTTGACCTGAAAGCATGCGTCAAAGCTGTCTGGCTCCACGTCAAGTAGATCGCCGCGCTTGCGCGCCGAGACTCCGGCATTGTTCACCAGACAGTCCAGCCTGCCCCACCGCGTCAACGCTGCATCCATCAGGCAGCCATGCAGCGCCAGATCGCTGATGTCGCCCATCGCTGTGTGGCTGTCCGCACCGTGCGTGGCCAGTTCGGTGCGCAGTGCAGCGGCAAGGTCGTTGCTCTCGTTCTCAGGGCGGTCATTTAACAGGATGTTGAAGCCGGCCTCGGCCAGTGCCACGGAGCAGGCTCGTCCAATGCCGCGCAGGGCTCCGGTAACCAGGGCCACGGGCCGTTGTGTCTCGGCGCCAGTCATGCGTGTCTCCACCAGGATATTCTTGCAATCAACCAACTGGTTGGTTACTATACACCGCATGCAGACGAGGTGACAAGATGCCCGCAAAATCCTCTACCAAAGCTCGTACCCGCAATTCCGAGGAGACTCGCCAGCGCATTCTGCGCGCAGCCATTGCGGTTTTTGCCGAGAAGGGCTTTGACGGCGCCCGGGTAGACAGCATCGCCGCCCGCGCCCGTATCAACAAGCAGTTGCTCTATCATCACTTCGGTAATAAAGATGATCTGTTTACCGCGGCGCTGGAGAGCGAGTATTTGGATTTTCGCGCTGCTGAGGCGGCATTGGAGCTGGACGATCTGCGCGCCGACCGGGCCATCCTGACGCTGGTCGAGTTTACCTGGCGCTACTACCTCGCCCACCCGGAGTTCATTCGTATGCTTAACAGCGAGAACCAGCTGGAGGCCCGCCACCTGAAGGCTTCGCCACACACTCGCGCGATTAATGCCGCCCACATCACGCGCATGAAGAAGCTGCTGGCCCGCGGACATCGCGAGGGGAGCGTGCGCACCGGGCTTGATCCCATGCAGATCCACGTGAGCATCGCAGCATTGGGTTTCTTCTACCTGATCAACCGGCACACGCTGTCTACGATTTTTGAGAGCGACCTGGGATCGAAGCGCATGCTCGATGCGCGGCTGAAGGTGATGCAGGAGATTATCGGCTGCTGGATTCGTCCGTAGAAATCGCAAGCATACCGAGCAATATAGCGGGCCTGCCGGATCTCGACGTAAAACCTGGCAGGCCCGTACAGTGCTTATTGTGCGCTGGTTGCGTCGTGCAACTGTAGTGAGCCACCGTGCAGCAGCATGTCCAGAGCCTGTTTGGAGCGCTCGATGAATTTGCCCAGCCGTTGCGGGGTCTTGTTGGTGTGCGCGGCATCGATCATAGGCACAGCCTCTTTCGGGCCACCCAACTGGTTGAAGACTGTCCACAGTCCGGTAGGCGGCGCGGTGGTGTCGATAAAGCCCATGGCCAGAATCGTTGCAGCCTTGATATGCGGAGCAAAATTGATGGGGTCGAAGTAGCGCGAGGCCTCCATTGCCTTTGCATCATTCGACGGCCAGTAAGGATAGCCAGCCTTGCGCCCGTGCAGATCGCTATTCGTGTCTGCGCCCGCGGGTTCGTCCACAATCACTGCGGTAATCCACTTGGGATTCAGTCCGGCGGTAGCCAAACTCTGCTGTCCGCCCATACTTGTGCCCATCAGCACGATGGTCTTGCCGTCCCAGTCTGGCCGGCTGCGGATGTATTGCAGCGCCCGCGTGTCGCGCAGATACATATTGAGGAAATAAGAGGTTTCACGGCTGTTCTCGCCGAGCCTGAAGTAGTCTGTGGGGACGCCGTCGCCTTTAAAGGGGGGAATATCGTGCGAGTCCACATCGAAGGTAAGCCAGCCCTGCGCCGCATATTTTACTGATTCCTCGGGCTTCAGCGCGTATACGCCTGCGTACTGATAGAGAATCAGCGCGGGATGTTTGCCCTCAGTGGGCGGCACTGCCAGATAGCCCTGAACATGCGAGCCCACGCTGCGCAGCTTCACCATGTAGAGATTGACCGCTGGATCGCCGCTGGGCACTTGTAGCAGATGTGGATTCATCGGAACAGACTTGAGCTGTTTGAGCTTGCCCTGCCAGAACTCATCAAAGTCCGCCGGTGCGGGCACGACTGGCCTGAGTTGTGTGGGGTCGATTGCGGCGCCGAGTACTGCCTCCGAAGTCATGCTGGCTTTCTTGTGCTGCGGTGTTGCGGGTTTCGCCTGCGCTACGGCTGAGCAAGCTGCATCTACCTGTACCAGGATCATCGCGGGTTCGCTAACCTGCATGGCAATCTGCGCCTTGCCAGTGGTCAGATCGAGATTGCCGCTCATGAGCAGGGTGGCGTTGTTCTCCTTGGCGGTATAGGTGTAGTGGTGGCAGGTGGTCTTTGGCGTAGCGCTCACATCCCAACCCGCGGTTTCACCTAGTGCATAGATGCCTGACGAGCGAAAGGGCGTAAAGGCAAGCTGCTGCTGCGCCAGGGAAGGCGAGGCGGAACAGAAAGCGAGAACTCCAACCAGCGCGCACGTGCTCGTTGCGCACAGCGTTTCCCGAATCATGAAACCTCCGTGGAAGTAGAAGAGAGCGACGCCACTATTCCAACACAGCACCCGGCGGCGGAGCGAGTCAGATGCGGTTTTTTCTCCTGCAATGGATTCGTCATTGAACATTCATGTTTCTGTGACGGTCCTTTAACGCACTCCTACGACAGTAAAAAACAGCCGCTGTTTCATGTAAGCCTGGCGGCTGTCCTGCCCCGCGCTCGTTCGGGGGAGTTCCCCTTTCAAACACAAAGCATATGATTGTGCGCCAAAAAATGGGTCCGTACGCAAATACAAAGTAGGAGTTTGTTGAATG
>DAIDGZ010000111.1 GCA_027452125.1 Acidobacteriaceae bacterium
ATATAGGGGTGGTCATGGTTGCGAGAGAAAATCGGACCAGACACCGGGGTCCCCACGGACGGGTCTTTGTCTGTGGGGTGGAGACAAAGCCGAGCCCGAAGGCTGTGGTGGGCCACCGTCGAGGGCGAGAATGCAGTATGGCCCGATTTTCGCCGCAACCCTTCGGGTTGGGGCCATTTTTCCTCATTTCTGCGTCACTCGTCGCTAGCAGACACCCGGTATCCACCCCAGCGCACACAGATCGTGCGCCGGAGGCCCCGGTATGCGTCGCTTCTCGCTCCTTGAATTAAGAAAAAATGGCACCCAGCCATGGACATCCCTATATGTCGATACACCCTATGGAACGCCGAGCACGCTGCAGGGCACGTTCTGGGCGACGGTGTAGACGGTGCTCCAGATGCTGGAGACGCGGTGGGGCCGGTGATGCAGGCCGATCACCAGCAGGTCGATTTTTTTCTTACAGACAAACTCGATGATGGAATCGGTGGTTTCGCCGTCGAGCAGGTGCGATTCGAGGGGCACGCCGGCTTGTGCGGCGATGGTCTGAGCCTCGGCCAGCATTTGGTCGTAGAAGCGCTTCCGGTCATTCTCCAGGGCCAGGGTGATGGTGGCGTCGGCGGCGGTGCCGAAGGCGGTGTAGGAGGGCAGGCGCTCCATCACGGTGACGGTCTGCAGGCCGACTCCCAGGGTTTTTGCGAGATCGATGGCCGAGGCGAGCGCGCGGCCCGCCTCGGGAGAACTGTCATACGCGACGGCGATGTTACGGTACATGCTCCTCCTCTTGCCTGCTGGAATCCGTGCGGCCGTTGCAGGCAGAGGCGCGGAGCGGATGCTGAGTCAGGCTGTATATTTGGTTGGATTACGAAGGGGCAGCGCAGGATTCGCCATTGGGAGATGGCGGAAGCGGTGGTCCTTTTGCGCAGAGATGAGGCGAATCTGCGAAGCGTGTTGCACGGCGTACGAATTCTGCACCAACCCTGGTGATATCCACAGATTTACCTGAATTTTGCACTTGTATCCACAGATCGAACAGGCACATAGTCCTCTGCAAGTGATGACCCTGTAGGGAGCTGGAAACGCAGTTTCAGCCTGACAGGAAGATGCGGGAAGAAACGAACACGGATCTGCCGGGCCGGTTCGCCGGCGCAGCAGAGGCCGCTGAGAGATTTGGAAGGCATCCAGAGTCAGCCGGGAATGTGCAATTCCTGTTGACCCGAAGATTCATCGGCGGGCTAAGCTCGCGGATGCAAAGTTCGAGTTCAGCCGGGGAGTCATCATCGGCCGCTGTTCACGCAGGAGGCGGGGCAACCCGCAGACGCGCGGACGGCAACCCGGAAGATGCGCAAGGCGGGGCAACCTGCCGAACGCATCGACGGCCCCGCCGGAGGAGCGAGGAAGCGGAGTAATCCGCGGAGACGCGCCAAGAGCGAGGCCGCAAAATGGATGCAAGGCTGGGGGAAACTCAGAGCGGCATCGCCGGGAGCGCTGGAACGCTGGAGAAGCGAGGCGACTTGCCAACCGGTGAACTGGCGCAGCCAGAGAAGTGAGGCTGCGGGGCAACCCGTGGAGCAGCTTCTTTGGACGAGCCGGACAGTGCAGGGAACGGGGCAACCCGGGAAGCGCACTGGCAGGCGCAACGGGGGGAGACGAGACAAAGGGAAACCGGCGACTTGGCCTCTTGAAGCGCTGAAAGGATGCGAGCGGCGCGGCAACGCAAAACTCCCATCGCCGGCAGAGTGGCGGCACACGGATGGAGGGGCGACCCAAAGTTTATGTGTACGCCGTGGAAGGCCGATGCATGAGCCAGCGAGCTGCAAGGGCACCCAGAGAGCGCCAGGGACACAGGTTCCTGGCGCTCCCGTTTTCTGCGGTAAGAATCGTCCTGCTCAGTTTCCGCTGAGCAGATGGCTGATCAGGGCGTTCTGGTTGGCGTCCTGCTCTTCGAGGGTGCGGCGCACGGTCTGGGCCTCGGGGCTGTCGTAGCGCACCATATCCTTCAGATCGAAGTTGAGCGTGGGACTTTTGTAGACCAGGCCCATGGCGCTGCGCGAGTAGTAGTCGCCGGCGTACCAGTAGCCTGCCGCCCCCATAAAGTCCATCTTGAGGAAGAGCAGCCGCTGCGCGATGGCGGGGCTATAGACGGGCAGGCCCTGCTCCAATGTGCGGCCCTGCTGGATGCCGAGCAGGTCGAGCACGGTGGGCGCCAGATCGATGTGCGACGTGGGCAGTGCGATGTGGGTGGGTTGCGGCAGAACGCCAGGCACGTAGATGAGGCCGGGCACGCGGAGCACGGAGTCCTCCAGTGCGCCATGGAAGGCGAAGTGCGGATGGTAGAGCTCGCCTGGGTTGGCGACGTAGCGGACGCCGTGGTCGCCGGTGAGCACAATGATGGTGTGATCCAGAGCGCCATCGCGCTGCAACTCATCGAGAATCGCGCCGATCCACGCATCCTGGTAGACCGCCAGGGCATGGCCGCGCTGCAGGATGGACTGATCGCTTTTGCCGTCCAGCTCGCGATAGGGATCGTGGCCGATTTCAGGGAAAAAGGCCGCGGCGAAGCGCTGCTTGTGCGCAGTCCAGTTGTGGATGTCGGCGAGCATGGAGTGGAGCGCCCAGCGATCATGGCCGTCTACGTAGTTGAGCGGGCCAAAGAAGGTGACGCCGCCGCTGGCATCGCTGGGCGTGGTGGGCGGCGCGGAGATTTTGGCAAAGCCGAGACTGGCCAGCAGGTCGCTGTCGCGGATGGAGGGGATGTCCCAGACGAAGCCGTAGAAGCCGGTCTGGTAGCCATCGTTGCGCAGGCTGCGGATGAGGCCGGGAAGTACGACGCGGCGGTGGAGAACGCCGTGCTCCATGCGCAGATAGAGCGAGGTGAAGATGGAGAAGGCGGCGTTGTCGGTGAGCGGATAGCTGGTGTAATCGCGATCGAGCAGGAAGGAGTGGTCGCGCAGGCGGCGGACGTTGGGCATGTCGGCCAGCGAGTCGTGCGCGGGATCGAAGGCCTCGGCGGCCATGGACTCCATGACGAAGACGATGACGTTGTCATTGGCAGCTTTGCCGGTGAAGGAGGTGGCTGCGGGCGGAGGAACATGCGCGGTCTGGCGGTAGCTGGCCAGCAACTGCGGGATGCTTTTGCTGTTCAGGCTGGACTGTGCGCCGTCCTGAAAGATGGCTGGGTAGACGGCCATCTGTAAAAGCGAATGAGACCAGGGCATCGGTGAGACGCGCGGTGCATAGGCAGCGGCAGCGAGTACGGCGCCGGCTGCGATGCTGACCAGCACGGCATGATTGAGCGCGCGGAGATTTTTGCGGAGGCCGTAGAGAGCCACAGCGCAGAGCGTTGCGATGAAGACGAAGTCGGCCAGGACCAGGAGTGTGGTCGCCAAGGGATGCGGATAGAACGAGGTGTTCTGGTTGGTGATGGCCCACGATGCCGCAAACCACATGAGCGCCAGCGAAGAGAAGGCGCCGGTGGTGAGGTAGGAGAGCAGCTCGAGCACGATGAGGATCTGCAGGAGCGCCGCAATGCCCGCGGCGATATAGACACGAGTGCGCGCGGAGAGCCGCACGGTGAGCGCGCAAAAGATGGCCGGGATGAGGAGGAAACTCCAGAGCAGATCTGCGCGGAAGAGGACGAGTTTTTCCGCAAGGAAGAGATGCGGCGGAGCGTGCAGGCTGGCGGCGATGAAGGTGAATGCGTGCAGATGCCGCATGGCGGCGAACTTTTCTGCGAGCACGCTGACCGCGGAGCCCAGCAAGGGGAGCAGCACGAGACCGAGATGGTTGTTGCGGAGCCAATTCTTCATGCGCTGCGTGGTGTCGCCCGCCGCCTGGTCTGCCGTCATTGCGATGCACATCTCCCGATGAAGATGCGGCGCTCCGGCATGCGCAATTTTCTTGTGGAAGAGACACTGCCCGAAGCAGGCGCCTCTGGCAGGGCTATTCCGGAGCCCGAATCATTGCTATCGATGATAGTGCGGACCGAGGACAATTTTGGGTTGCAAGGCCGCTGCGGACTCAAGCCGGTAACGCGGGCCGCACTGGTACCGGTCAGCGGTGTGACGCGCGATCGACGGCATCGCGCAGGGCAAAGTAGGCCGGCGTGGGCTTGAGCTCGGCGTCAAAGGGCAGCGGACGCTCCGGCCGGTCGGGGTGCTGTTTTTTGGAGCGGTTGAAGCTGTTCAGCCAGGTGTGGGCGTCGGTCATGCCCCAGGTGAGCACGGCCTTGACGTTGCGATTAGGGAGTACGCAATCGAGATAATTGCGATAGATGCCGGCGACGATGCGGTCGCGTTCGGCGATGTCGCTGGTGGCGATGGCATCA
>DAIDGZ010000112.1 GCA_027452125.1 Acidobacteriaceae bacterium
GACCGCTTCGGCATCGTCGACGGCGACGGCGCCTTCATCCAGCCCAACTACATCATCGCCCTGCTCTTCGACTACCTGGTCGAGACCCGCGGCTGGCGCAACGGCGTCGCCAAAAGCGTCGCCACCACCAACCTCGTCAACGCCCTCGCCGAGCACCACAAGATTCCCCTCTACGAGACCCCCGTCGGCTTCAAATACATCGGCGAACTCATCATTGCCGACAAGATCGCCATCGGCGGCGAAGAGTCCGCCGGCCTCACCATCCGCGGCCACGTGCCAGAGAAGGATGGCGTTATCGCCGGCCTGCTCATCGCCGAAATGGTCGCCAACCGCGGCAAGAGCCTCGGCGTCCAGCTTCGGGAACTCTTTGCCAAGGTTGGTTCGTACTACCCGGTTCGCGAGAACTTCCACTTGACCGCGGAGCGCAAAGCCGCGTTCACTGAGAAATTGAAGGCCGATCCAGCCGAGCTGAGCGGCCGCAAGGTCTCCCAGGTGGTGCGCACCGACGGTCTCAAGCTGGTCCTGGAGGATGGTTCCTGGGTCTGCTATCGCCTCTCCGGCACCGAACCCGTCGTGCGGGCCTACACTGAGGCGCGCAGCGAGCAGGACATGCAGGCCCTGCGTACCGCCGCAGAACAGTTCGTGCTGTCCTAGCTGTTTGCGTGGGTCGCGTCGCCATGTCGTGCGGTGCTTCGGTGCGGCCCGAGGCACTTCGGCAAGAGAGTTGTCGTTTCAGGGAATTGAGGTTCCATGCCCGAGGTCACAGCACAAGCTACGGCTGCCACGCCCGACGCGCCTCCGCTGCGCAAACGCGTCCTTGTGCTCAACTGGACCCGCCGCGTCTGGCGCCCCGTGGGCACGGCCATTGCCGTGATCCTCGCTTTGCTCGTCACCTGGCACGTCATCTACGGCAAGCACGGGTTGTCCACATGGCTGCAAATGCGCAATCAGGACCGCGAGCTGCGCAAGCAGATTCAGGACCTCCAGCAGGAGAACTCCCAGCTCCGCGACCGCATCCAGCACCTCAAGTCCGACCCCGACGCCATCGAGCACGAGGCGCGCGAAAAGCTCCACTACGCGCGCCCCGGAGAGGTCATCTACTCCTTGCCCGCCGCGCCCCAGTCCCCGCAGAACGCTCCCGGCAAGTAGCCCGGCTCTAGCTGCGGGCCAGCGCGCCCTGTCCCGGCCGCCCCTGTGCCGCCTGTACCGCAGGCCGCATGGGAACCGGTTGCAGCGTAGGTGCCTGGTGCATGGTCACAATCAGCGCCTCCGCCGGCGTCTCGCCCGCGCACTGGTAGGCATGCGGCGTCGAGGCGTCAAAGTACACCGCATCGCCCGCCCCCAGCACGTTCACCGCGTCGCCGTGCCGGATCTCCAGCTCCCCCGAGAGCACGTAGAGAAACTCAAACCCCGGGTGCATGTGCGCCTTCACTGACGTGTTGTCCGGCTGGGGAATGAACTCCGCAAAGTACGGGTCCATGTGCCGGTCCGGCACCATGTAGCCCAGGCTCTCAAAAAAGTACGCTGGCTTCTCCACCCCGGTCTGCGGCAGCCGCACCCGCTCCTTCTTGCGGTGCAGCCGGAACATCGCCGCCGGCTCCGTCTCAAAGAAGTAGGAGAGGTCTTTGGAAAACACCATGGCAATGCGCGCCAGGTTACGCAGCGTCGGCACCACCCGCCCCGTCTCCAGTTGCGACAAAAAGCTCGCCGACAGCCCCGTATGCCGGCCCAGCTCCACCAGTCCCATTGACTTCTTCAGGCGCAGCCGCTTGATCCGCTCCCCGATCCGCTTCTCTGAGATGAAGCGCTCCGCCGTCTCCGGGTCCGTCTGCGTCATCTGCATCTCTTCGTTTAGTACTACCGCTGCTGCTGACTTGCTCATGCATCCTCCCCCTACCGGTCGTCGCATCCAAGCATGCGCCCCATGTCCATCTTTGTCCAGATCAAATACTTTTCACACTCGGCCAAACCGAACTGCACATGCGCCGCTATTGTATTGATGAACGGAAAAGGAAAGTGGATTCTATGAATATGGCATTTTCTTCAACCCGCGTTCTGCTCTCCGGCGCCTCCGGCATGCTCGGCTCCGCCCTGCGCAGCTCCTTCGCCTCCCGCGGCCAGCAAACCCTTCAGTTAGTGCGCCGTCCCGCCACCCAGCCCGGCCAGCTCTCCTGGAACCCCGCCGCCCCCCAGCCCTTCGCCGAAACCGGCCCACTGGAGGGCCTCTCTGCCGCCATCCACCTCGCCGGGGCCAACATCGCCGGCCACCGCTGGACCCCCGCCTACAAGCAGGAGATGGCCGTCAGCCGCGTGCAGACCACCCACGCCCTGGCCACCGCTCTGGCCGCCCTCCGCCAGCCCCCCGCCACGCTGCTCGTGGCCTCTGCCATCGGCTATTACGGCGACCGCGGCGAAGAAATCCTCGACGAAACCTCCACCCCCGGCGCCGGCTTCTTTGGCGACCTCTGCCAGCAGTGGGAGACGGCCGCCGAGCCCGCCCGTCAGGCCGGCATTCGCGTCGTTCACCTCCGCCTCGGCGTCATTCTCGGCCCCGGGCCCGGCGCCCTGGCCCGCATGCTGCCCCCCTTCCGCCTCGGGCTGGGCGGTCCGCTGGGCAGCGGCCGCCAATACATGAGCTGGATCGCCCTCTCGGACGCCGTAGCCGCCATCCACTTCCTCCTGGAGACCCCTTCGCTCGCTGGCCCCGTCAACCTCACCGCGCCCAACCCCGTCACCAACGCCGCCTTCACCCGCGCCCTGGCCCGCCAGCTCCACCGCCCCGCCCTCTTTCGCGCGCCTGCCTTCGCCCTGCGCCTGGCCCTGGGCCAAATGGCTCAGGAGGCTCTGCTGGCCAGCGCCCGCGTCTACCCCGCCCGGCTCGCCCACGCCAACTTCCACTTCGCCTATCCCCACATCGACCAGGCCCTCGCCGCCGCGCTGGAGTAGGCGTACTCTGCTTGAGTCACACCCGGAGCAGGCCATGCCAAAGCCCATCCCCACTCAATCCGCCTCCGCCGCCATCGACGCCCGCATCAGCGCTCTCAACGACTGGCGCGGCGCCACCCTCGCCCGCGTCCGTGCCCTCATCCACCAGGCCGACCCCGCCATCCAGGAGGAGTGGAAGTGGGCTAAGCCCACCTCGCCCGGCGTTCCCGTCTGGTCGCACAACGGCATCGTCTGCACCGGCGAAACCTACAAGAGCGCCGTCAAGCTCACCTTTGCCCGCGGCGCCGCGCTCCCTGATCCCGCCGGCCTCTTCAACGCCAGCCTCCAGGGCAACGTCCGTCGCGCCATTGACATCCACCTCGGCGACGCCCTCCACGAGGCAGCCTTCCTCGCCCTCATCCGCGCCGCCGTGGCGCTCAATCTTCAGCGCAGGAGCTCTCGGCGGCCAGCAGCGCCTGCCGGGCCAGCTCTTTAAAGGTTCCCCGCAGCTCCGCCGGGCTGTGCACCACAATCCGCCGTCCCATGCTCAGCAGCATGGCGGCAAACAGCTCCAGCCGGTCGCGTCCGCAGCGCAGCCGCGTCCCCTCTCCCTCCGCCTCCGTGGCAATCCGCCACGGCGCAAAGTGCCGCTCTGCCTCTTCCAGCCGCATGTCGATCCACACGTCAATCTGGTAGTCGGACTGCACAAACGGCATGCGCTCCTTCAGGTAGCTGCGCGCGTCAAACTCCGCCGGCCGCTCAAAGCTCGCCTGCCCCACCTCCAGCTCCGTCACCCTGTCCAGCCGGAAGGTCCGCATCGCCTGCCGCGTCAGGCAAAAGCCAATCAGGTACCAGCGCCCGTCCGTGTGCAGCACGGCATAAGGCTCAATCTCCCGCCGCGTCGCCGCCCCGCTGTGCGACTCGTACCCAAACCGCACCCGGCGGCTGGCCCGAATCGCCGACGCCGCGCGAATCAGGCAATCGACTGAGGTGGAGACAACCCACGGCCCCGGCTCCACCGCCACCACATCCTCTACCGTCTGCACGCTCTCCCGCAGCGCCTGCGGCAACACCCGCCCCAGCTTGGCCAGCGCCCCCTCCGTGGCCGGAGCAAAGGCCGCAAGCCCCACCTGCCGCAGCGCCCGCAAACCTAGTGACAGCGCAAACGCCTCCTCGTTCGTCAGCAGCAGCGGCGGCAGCCGATACCCCGGGCGCAGCCGGTACGCCCCGCCCACGCCCCGCGACGACTCGATCGGAACGCTCAGATCCTTCAGCCGCACAATGTAGCGCTGCACCGTGCGCAGGTCCACCTCCAGCCGCTCCGCCAGCTCCGCCCCGCTCACAAAGTCCCGCGCCTGCAGGATCTCCAGCACCGTCAGCACGCGTTGAATCGGGTCATACATGCAGTTCCAATGATTTTTCCAATTTACGACAGGTACTGTCGGGAATATTGCGTAGGCTCAAAAAAGTTCCCCCACGGAACACACGGAGGTTAAAAAATGGCAAGCGCCACCGCAGCAGTACCCGTCCTCACCGCAGACACCCTGCTCCAGAACTGGCAGGGCCACCGGCGGCTCACCCGCAAAACCATCGAGGCCTTCCCTGAGGACAAGCTCTTCGCATTCTCCCTCGGCGGCATGCGTCCCTTTGCGGACATGGTCTGGGAGTTCATCCGCATGGCCATTCCCATCGTTGACGGCGTCAGCACCGGCGTCTGG
>DAIDGZ010000113.1 GCA_027452125.1 Acidobacteriaceae bacterium
GGCCTTCACACCAGAGGTACAGGAGTCGCTAGCCAAAAGCATTCCCTTCCCGCAGCGGCTCGGTCGCCCTGCAGAGTACGCCCTTTTGGTCAAACATATCTGCGAGAACACTATGCTCAACGGAGAAACAATCCGATTGGATGGCGCGCTGCGTATGGCCGCACGCTAGATGCGGCTGAGGAGGATCTCATGGTTTCGAATGATCCGATCGTAATTGTTGGCGCGGCTCGGACGCCCATGGGTGGCTTCCTCGGCGATTTGAAGGATGCCACGGCTGCTCAGCTCGGCACCGCCGCCATCCGCGCTTGTGTTGAGCGGACCAAGCTTGCAGCGGAAGTTGTGGAAGAAGTTCTCATGGGCTGTGTATTGTCTGCGGGGCAGGGCCAGGCGCCCGCGCGCCAGGCCGTTCTGGGCGCGGGACTGCGGCCAGGCTGCGGCGCCACCACCGTGAATAAGATGTGCGGTTCCGGCATGAAGGCGCTGATGCTGGCCCACGACCTCCTAGTAGCAGGAAGCGCCAACATCATTGTTGCCGGCGGCATGGAAAGTATGAGCAACGCGCCATACCTTCTGGATCGTGCGCGTGGCGGCTATCGTATGGGGCATGGCCGTGTGCTCGACCATCTGTTTCTCGATGGCTTGGAAGATGCCTACGACAAAGGCCGCCTGATGGGCACCTTTGCTGAGGACTGTGCACAGAGCTATGACTTCACACGCGAGCAACAGGACGCCTATGCTGCCACTTCGCTTACCCGCGCACAGCAGGCCATCGCTGATGGTAGCTTTGCCGAGGAGATTGTGCCCGTGACTGTGCGCACAGGCAAAGGCGAACGGGTAGTCACCCAGGATGAGCAACCGCTTAAGGCCAATCCAGAGAAGATTGCCTCACTCAAGCCGGTCTTTCGCGAAGGTGGCACGGTCACTGCCGCTAACTCCAGCTCTATCTCTGACGGCGCTGCGGCGCTGGTGCTCATGCGCCGCTCGCAGGCGGAGAAGCGCGGACTGCGCCCGCTTGCCCAGATTGCCGGGCATGCCAGCTTCGCCCATATGCCGCAGTTATTCACCACCGCACCCATCGGAGCCATCCGGACCCTCACCGAGCGCACCGGATGGACACTGGCCGACGTGGACCTTTTCGAGATCAACGAGGCTTTTGCTGTGGTAACCATGGCCGCCATGCGAGACCTGGACCTGCCGCACGGCAAGATCAATGTACACGGCGGCGCCTGCGCGCTGGGCCATCCGATTGGAGCCTCTGGCGCGCGCATTGTGGTTACGCTGCTGGCTGCGCTGCAGAAGTATAAGCTGCGCCGCGGCATTGCAGCGCTGTGCATTGGCGGCGGCGAGGCCACCGCCATGGCAATCGAGCGCTTAGATTGATCCGCCTGTTAAGATGCGACGCAGGGACGCATTATGCCTGATACTTCATCTTCATTGCCCGGCGCGCGTTTCCGCGCAGCCCTCGTACAAGAAAAACCGCTGCAGGTGGCCGGAGCCATAAATGCCTACACCGCTCGACTAGCCCAGGCAGTAGGCTTTCGCGCACTTTATCTCTCCGGCGGCGGCGTAGCGGCCAACTCGCTGGGCCTGCCGGACCTCGGCATCAGCACCATGGAAGATGTGCTTACCGATGTTCGACGGATTACTGACATCTCGCCGCTTCCGCTCCTTGTGGATATCGATACGGGCTGGGGCGGCGCCTTCAACATCGCTCGCACCATCCGCTCCATGATGAAAGCCGGTGCAGCGGCGGTTCATATCGAAGACCAGGTGAGCGCTAAGCGCTGTGGTCATCGTCCCGGCAAGGAACTCGTAGCCAGCGAGGAGATGGTGGATCGTATCAAGGCCGCTGTGGACGCGCGCACCGACGAAAGCTTCGTGATCATGGCCCGCACTGACGCCCTGGCAGGTGAAGGCCTCGCCGCTGCCCTTGATCGCGTTCGCGCTTATGTAGCCGCAGGCGCCGATATGATCTTTGCCGAAGCCGTTACCGAACTATCGCATTACTCCGAATTCCGCCGAGCCGCCGGCGTGCCCATTCTGGCCAATATCACCGAGTTCGGGAAAACACCGCTCTTTACCCGCGACGAGCTGGCGCAGGCCGGCGTGGACATCGTGCTCTACTGCTGCGGAGCCTACCGCGCCATGAACGCCGCTGCGCTCAAAGTCTACGAGGCGATACGTGCGGAGGGCACACAGCAAAGCGTTGTGCCACTGATGCAGACCCGTGCCGACCTATACCGCTATCTCGACTATCACGCCTACGAAGGAAAGCTGGATCGCCTTTTCGCCAACGAAAAAGACGAGTCGTAGTGTTCGCGACCCGCAGGAGATTGTCATGAGCGCCGAAACCCCTGAAGCCGTAGCCTTCAAACCTAAAAAGTCTGTCGCCCTCTCCGGCACCGCGGCAGGCAACACCTCTGTGTGCACCGTGGGTCACACCGGCAATGACCTGCACTACCGCGGCTACGACATCGCCGATCTGGCAGCCCATTGCGAGTTCGAGGAGGTTGCCTGGCTGCTGCTCCACGGCAAACTGCCCACTGCTGCTGAGCTCGCTGCCTACAAGGCACGGCTGCGTACGCGGCGCGGCCTTCCCGCTGCGGTACGGCAGGTACTGGAACTTCTGCCCGCCACCGCGCATCCTATGGACGTGCTACGCACCGGCGTCTCCGTGCTGGGCTGCGTGCAGCCAGAGGAGGTAAGTCACAGCGAGAGTGCAGCACGGGACGTAGCCGACACGCTACTGGCCATGCTGCCCTCCATGCTCCTCTACTGGCACCATTTCGCGCGTCGCGGCATGCGCATTGAGGTTGAGACGCAGGACGACTCCATCGCAGCACACTTTCTGCATCTGCTGCACGACGCAGCGCCATCGGCGGATTGGACGCGCGCCATGCAAGCCTCGCTGATCCTCTACGCCGAGCATGAGTTCAACGCCTCCACCTTTACTGCGCGCGTAATTGCTGGTACCGGCTCGGACATGCACTCCTGCATCGCCGGCGCCATCGGCGCGCTCAAGGGCCCCAAACACGGCGGCGCGAATGAGGTCGCGTTGGAGATACAGCGCCGCTACGCCACACCCGGCGAGGCAGAAGCTGACATCCGCAGTCGTGTTGCCGCCCGCGAGGTCATTATCGGCTTCGGCCATCCCGTCTATACCATCGCCGATCCGCGCAATCCTATCATCAAAGAGATTGCCCGCGGACTTGCCTCCGATGCGGAGGGCGTGCGTCTCTTCTCTGTAGCCGAGCGCATTGAATCTGTCATGTACGAGGTGAAGCGTATGTTCCCTAATCTCGACTGGTTCAGCGCCGTGGCCTACAGCCTGATGGACATTCCTATCGATCTCTTCACGCCGCTTTTTGTGATGGCCCGCATCGCTGGTTGGAGCGCCCATGTCATCGAGCAGCGCCAGGATGGAAAGATCATTCGTCCCTCCGCCAACTACATTGGGCCGGAGAACCGTGCCTTTGTCCCTCTCGCAGCGCGCAACTAGCCAAATCTTGAAAGGATTCAGCGTGTCATCGCACATTAGCAACACCCCACTCCCGCCCGACCAGGTACTCACCGACATCGCCGATTACGCGCTGCACTATGAGATCACCAGCGAACTCGCTTACTCGACTGCCCGCTATTGCCTCATGGATACGCTGGGCTGCGGGCTGGAGGCGCTGGAATACCCCGCCTGCACCAAGCTGCTCGGCCCCATTGTGCCCGGAACCACGGTGCCGAACGGTGCACGCGTACCCGGAACGCCTTACCAGCTAGATCCTGTGCAGGCGGCTTTCAACATAGGAGCCATGATTCGCTGGCTTGACTTCAACGACACCTGGCTGGCCGCCGAGTGGGGCCATCCGTCTGACAATCTTGGCGGTATCCTTGCAGTCGCTGATTGGTTAAGTCGCACAGCCATTGCCGCTGGCCGGCCGCCGCTCACCATGCGCCAGGTGCTTACCGCCATGATCAAGGCGCATGAAATTCAGGGTTGCATTGCCCTCGAGAACTCCTTCAACGCGGTCGGCCTCGATCACGTGCTGCTGGTTAAAGTAGCATCGACCGCTGTGATCAGCCAATTGCTCGGCCTCACCCGCGAACAGACCATCAACGCACTCTCTTTGGCCTGGGTAGATGGCCAGAGTCTGCGCACCTATCGCCATGCGCCAAACACTGGATCGCGCAAGAGTTGGGCTGCGGGTGATGCCACCAGCCGCGCCGTGCGCCTGGCGCTGATGGCTCAGGCCGGCGAGATGGGTTATCCCACCGTACTCACCGCAAAAACCTGGGGCTTTTATGATGTCTCTTTCCGTGGACTGCCTTTCCGCTTCCAGCGTCCCTATGGCTCGTACGTGATGGAAAATGTGCTCTTCAAGATCAGCTTCCCCGCTGAGTTCCATGCACAAACCGCCGTCGAGACCGCGATGACCCTGCATCACCGGCTTGCTGCATCGGGTAGGTCTGCCGCTGACATTCGCCGTATGACTCTGCGCACGCATCACGCTTGTTTGCGCATCATCGACAAAAAAGGACCGCTGCGCAACCCCGCCGACCGCGACCACTGCGTGCAATACATGATCGCCATCCCCCTGCTCTTTGGTCGCCTCACCGCAGCCGACTACGAGGATGATGTCGCCTCCGATCCGCGTATCGATGCCCTGCGCGCGCTGATTGAATGCGTAGAGGAACCGCGCTTCACCGCTGACTACCACGACCCCGACAAGCGCTCCATCGCCAATACCCTGCGGATCGAGTTGAAGGACGGTAGTGTACTGGAAGAAACAGTCGAATATCCTATCGGCCACCGCCGTCGCCGCGAAGAAGGACTGCCGCTGCTGGTCGAAAAGTTCAGCCGCAACTTGCATCGCCGTTTTCCTGTCGCGCAGCAGGAGGCTATTCTTAACGCTTCTCTCAATCCTCAGGCACTCGATGCCATGCCGGTACACGAATATGTAGACCTGTACATCCCTTCGTGTTAACCTCCGTATCTGGGTTGATGCAGATGTTCTGTAAGACACAGTAACGCACAGCCCCGGGCCCTCTCGTTGCAGGTATTTCGCCTTGCCGGAGACGGTGGGCTTCAACATTCGCCGTGACTGCAAGCCGCAACATCCCCTCTCCGTCCTGGGAGACGGGATGTACAGATCGATACGCGCAGCTGTATGCCGGAGGATGAGAATGTCCATACGTGGACGGACATGGGTTCTGATTGTCGCTGCTCTACTACTGTTCACGGCTGGCTGCAGGCGTCATGCATCCTCTGGCCCCAATGCAACAGAAGGGGGTGTTCCCATGTCTCTCGTCTTGCGTTTGTCCTCATTTGCAAATGGCAGCGTGATTCCCCGGCAGTACACCTGCGACGGGGCGAACCTCTCTCCGGCGCTCTCCTGGACAGGCGCTCCCGGCGCTGCGCAATCTCTGACTCTGATCGTAGAAGACCCTGATGCTCCGCATGACACGTGGACGCACTGGCTGGTTTGGAACATCCCACCGCGCGCCACAGCGCTGCCCGAAGGCGAACCACCCGCTGAGATGCTCGACAACGGCGCGCGGCAAGGTACAAACGACTTCCGCCGCCTGGGCTACGGAGGCCCGTGTCCGCCTCCTGGCCCGTCACATCGCTACATTTTTCGCCTCTCTGCGCTGAATATCCGCCTTGATCTGAACGCAGGCGCCAGCCGCACGGAACTGGATCAAGCCATGCGTGGGCACGTACTTGTTCAAAGCGAGTGGATGGGCACCTATGGACGATAGTCTATCGGCATAATCACCTCGCCCTCTATGGAATTGCTAAATTCCGCAAGGCTGAGTGCGTTCATCTGCCTGCATCCACTATCCTTGTGTGGATAAAGTGCATGTCCCAGCATGCATCTCAGGAGACTCGTGTGCGTACGTCCTTGATTTTTACCCTGTTACTTTCGCTATTCACAGCGTCGCTCACCGCACGGACGCAACGGAACACGCCATCGCAGAGCGCGCTATCGGCTTCCTATCAAGGACCAGTTCGCCGCAGCCTCGACGGCGCCTGGGAGTTTCGATTCGATCCCAGCGCGCACGGTGAAAATGAAGCATGGTTTGCGCCAGATGCTGTCTGGCCTGCCAAACGCGCAACTGTACCCGGCTCGTTCAACTACGAGTTCGCCAGAAATCCCAATCATCCCGATCCCAGCGATACAGCGCTGTTCTACCAGGGGAAGGTCTGGTACCGAACACACTTTGCTGGCGCAAACATACCTGGCGATCTCTTTCTGCATCTCAGCGGCACAGTCCTCCGCCAAAAGGTCTGGCTCAACGGGCATCCGGTTGGTGCGTCTAACCTACCCTGGCTGGATGTCGCGTACGAGGTCTCGCGCGTAATCAATCCGAGCGGCATAAACACACTGGTGGTTGAGGTAGATAACTCCATCCTCCCCGCTGCAATTCCCGATATAAGGTGGCATGGCTGGTGGGACGATGGTGGCCTCATTCGTTCTGTGTATCTTGAGGCGCGTCCACAGGTCCGCGCCCAGGCCTATGTCACCACCACCATGCTTCCAGGCGGCCGCTGGCAGCTGGACATTGCAACACACGTGCACCAGGACAGGCCAACCCCTGGTGCACTGGCACTCATACTTCGTGACGGCAACGGCAAGACCATCTGGCATGCGAATCATGCTGTACCTGCTGCCGCAGGAGACAGCACCCTCCACTCCAGAGCTGTGCTTGCCGGCATCCAGCCATGGTCACCGCAACATCCCACCCTGTATCGGCTTACCGTCACCGCGCACGCCACTGGTCAGAGTGATGATGTGACTTCATTTCAGGTGGGCTTCCGCCAGATTCAGGTAAAGGGAACACATATTCTGTTGAACGGCCAGCCCATCACGCTGCGCGGCATCAATCGGCATGAGTTTGCGCCAGGCGTCGGACAGGCCGTCGATCCCGCGTTGAATCTCCGGGATCTGCGCGACATCAAGTCTCTGGGCGCCAACTTCGTTCGCTTGACTCACTATTCCCAGTCGCAGGATGTCTACGACGACTGCGACAAACTTGGCCTGCTCGTATGGACTGAGATTCCAGCCTGGCAAAGCTCCGCCGCCACGCTCTCATCACCACTGGTCTGGAAGGATGACGCCGCGCCGCAACTTGCCGCCATGGTGCGTCAGCATCGCAATCATCCCAGCGTCATTATCTGGTCAGTCGCAAATGAAATTCCTTCGGATAAGCCGGAAGTTGCCGGCTACGTCACCAAAGCGATTGCATACGTGCGCCAACTCGATTCCACCCGCCTGGTCACCTTTGCCTCAGACAAACGTGATCGCGACGTTGCAATGGGAACAGAAGACATTATCTCGGTGAATGAGTACTTCGGCTGGTACTATGGCAACCTGGACGAGGTGGGCCCCATGCTGGACACAATGCATGTCAGGTATCCTTACAAACCCATTCTAGTCAGTGAGTATGGCGCAGAAGGCGTGGCTGGCATCGCACTGGCTCCTGGTACGCCGCAGGCAAAAAACTATAGCTATGCCTATCAGAACCGCTTCCTCGCCTCGCACCTGGCGCAGATCTACGCTCCCCAGCGCAGTGCCTACGTAGCTGGAGGAACGATCTGGGTTTACAACGACTTCCCGGATCCGCATCGCATTCACGGAGATGAACCAGTTGCCTCTCGCTATCGCAACAGCAAGGGACTCGTCACAATGGACCGCACGCCAAAGCCCTCGTACACGGTTGTGAAAGATTTTTTTCATCAGCTAATGAGCAGCCGTGCTGGAACAATCGGGCAGGAATAGTCTTGCCTATGGAAGAGCGCACAACAAAGGGGTATGTTCAGGATGCCGTTGCATCCTGAACATACCCCAGTTTCCTGGTTCTCTATTGCATTATTCTTTGGTTCCCTACCCTACTTCATTGTGGCCAAGGGCACAGGATCCATGTCGGCATAGTCCTGATTCTCGCCGCCCATGCCCCAGCAAAAGCTGTAGGCACGCGTGCCTACGCCGGAATGAATCGACCAGCCCGGCGAAACCACAACATCCTTGTCGCCCATGACGATATGCCGCGTCTCATGGGCAGGCCCCATCATGTGGAAGACACGTGCATCCTCAGCCACATTGAAGTACATGTACACCTCGGACCGCCGCATGTGGACATGCGAGGGCATGGTATTCCAGTTGCTGCCCGCATGCAGATGCGTTACACCCATCACCAGTTGGCAACTGCGCGCTCCGGCCAGGTGAATGTACTTGAAGATAGTGCGATGATTGCAGGTTTCTGCGCTGCCCAATGTGGTCGGATTGGCCTCTTCCTTCTTCACCAGCGCCGTGGGATACGTGGTGTGCGCCGGATAACTCAGCAGGTAGTAAACCGCCGGAGCCGCTTTATCCTTTGAGGCAAACTGCACATCCTTGTTGCCCTTGCCAATGTACAGCACATCGAGGTTGTTCAGCTCGTAGCTTTGTCCTTCTACGCTCACTGTGCCCGCGCCGCCCACATTGAGTACGCCGATCTCGCGCCGCTCTAGAAAATACTCAGCCCGCAACTCGGGATAGGTGGGTAGTGCCAGCGATGCATCCACCGGGGCTGCAAAGCCCACCACGGTACGGTCCAGGTCAACATAGTTCACGTTGAGCTTCCCCGCCTCGTACAGCCCGTCAAGCAGAAAGCTGTCGCGAATTTCGTCCGTGGTCATGCGCGGATACCGCACCGGATCTGCCATCATTACCGTCTTCATCTGTCTCTCTCCTTCAATCATTCCCTGCCAGGCACTCTGGTCACAGCGCAGTCGCGATCCCGCCCAGCGAAACACCTTTATTTTAGCGCCTGAACAGGTGCATGACGTCTCGCCTGCCGATGCAGACTCAGATGTATGACAACAGAGAGAACGCCGATTAAAAAGCAGCGCCGGGATCCCTCCGCGACGCCGCTCTTAAATTCTTCATCAGATATTGCTGTTAGCGCGGCACCTGCTGCAAAATCCAGCGGGCAAACTCCACTCCGGCAGCGTAGTTTTCATACACGGCAGGCAACTTGCGCCCGTCAGTGTACTCGTTGTAGAGCCAGGGATCGACCATTGCTACCACCGTTCCCTTGCCGTACTTCGCCTCGGCCATGAAGACATCGCTGCCTTCCTGAAGCAGCGAGCGCGCTGGCGGCTTAAGCGAGATAGTACACACATCCTTCACATAAATTGTGTGAGGATGATGGAAGATGGGGCCGTTACCCTCAAGCTGAATCTTGCCCATCGACCAATCCGTACCGATCACATGCTTGCGCAGAATATCGTTGAAGTGCATCCCGAACTTCTCCGCTACTACGTTGAAGTGATCCAGATCGGCAAAGGAGGTGTCGTTCTCCAGGATGACCAGCACGCCACCGCCCTTCACCCACTCTGCTATCTGTCCAGCATCCTGCGCATTGGCATAATGAGGATTGGGATTCTTATCCTTGTTATCGGGCGAAGGAATGACGTAGACCTGTGCCTTCTTCAGATCCGCAACCTTGGGTTCCGTATAGAGCGTGGTCAAGTGTGCGCCGAAATTCTTGAAGATGTGCCCAAAAAGCGAGAAACCACTCGGCGCCCAGTCATCCCACTTGTAGTGAAAATAGATCTGGTGGCCAAAGGCGTCCATGCGCTTCTGGCTGTTAAACCAGGCATCGACCATAACAGTATCGCCACGGCCCAAACGGGCGTTCTGCACATTCTCCATCTCGGTTGCGGCAAGAATGAAGGCACCGACGCCTTTCGCATCGTTAGTGTCCACCTTCTCACTGATGTAGTAGCTATAGCTGCCATCGCGATAGGGATCTCCGCCCAGACCCACTCCCTTCACAGTGCCGGTAAGCGTGACTTCGTCGCCGGGGCCGGTCTTTACAAAGTGCGAGAGGATGCCTTTGTAGCCGTGCTCTGCATTAGCGCCGTAGTGCTCCGGCAGATAGCCAAGACGCACGCCACGGGCCAACGCATAGACAAACATGCAAGCGGCGGAGGACTCGAAGTAGTTTCCCTTGCCATCTGGACGGTTCAGCACCTGATACCAAAGGCCTGTTGTCGGACTTTGATAGCGGATCACGGCCGCCGCCGTCCGGTTGAGGATCTCGATCAGCTGCTGGCGTCCTGGGGCTCCTTTCGGGTAATACGGCAGCGTATCCACCAGGGCCATCATGTACCAGCCCATCCCGCGCGCCCAAAATTGAGAGGAGTCGCCCGTGGTCTTGTTGGCCCAGCGCTGCTGTTTAGACTCGTCCCACCCGTGATAGAGCAGACCGGTCTTCGGATCGCGTGCATGCTGCTCCATCAGCACAAACTGCCGTGTGATGTCCTTGAAGTTCTCCGGATGATGCGAGAGCACAGAGTACTCGGCATAGAACGGCTCGGCCATATAAAGCCCATCCAGCCACATCTGGTTCGGATAGCGTTGCTTGTGCCAAAAGCCGCCAGATGCGTTGCGCGGCTGATGCTGCAACTGCTCGTAGAGAGTCGTCGCCGCAGTCAGGTAGCGTTTATTCTGTGTCACGCCATACAGCAGCAGGAGCTGGCGTCCGAGCAGGATGCTATCCAACTCGTTGTCTTGCGCCTTGTAGGTAGGGATTGAGCCATCGGGCTGTACGAGTTGGTCAACCGAAGCCTTGATGTAATTGAAGTATTGCGGATCGACGGTGTTAAGCCAGACAGCATCCATGCCATCAAGCAGCGTTCCCAGCTCGTAGTTCCACTTTTCAGGCTGGCCGGCCTGCGCGGTGTGACCATCGGGCCAGCGCGTCATGGCAGCATTGGCCATGCGCTGCGACCACGGCAGACTCTGAGCCTGCAGCATGGGTATCACGGAAGCCGTAACTACAGCCACCGCGAGAAGACTTACGAATAAACGAGAGCGTTTCATTTGGACTCCGGATGTGCCTGGGCCCACTGTACATACTGGTCCAGGGCGCGCATAGGTTGAGCGTCGAACCAACTATACCCATTCCGGCGCTCTAGGGACAAATCATCAAGCCGGTCGTGAATCGTCTTGTCGCGATCGCCGAAGATCGGATGATTGGTGCCGATCTGGTAATAACGCGCCCATAGCGGCGCGGCATCGGAGGCAGTAACCAGATCACGGCCATGCACCGTGCGCTCATAGACTTCGCCATGAATTTCTGTTGCGCTGAACCATGCAGCCGCAGCACGGATGGCCTGCTGCTCCATTGCAGTCGGATGGGGAAGATCGTTCATCAGGAACTGCAGGATCATTGCACTCTCGCCGCTGCTCAATGCAGGAATCTCATAATCACGGCCCGAGGTAGGCTTCAGCGTCAGTGCGTCGTCCTGCTGCGGCCAGGCAGTACGCTTATCTCCGGCAACAATCTGCGTGTCAAGAATACAGCGGACACCGCGCGCAAAACTTGCGGTAGCCTGCCTGCGTAATACCCGCGGAATGAAGCTGTAATCTCCGGTTCCCTCCGCAACCGAGTGCAACACTTCAAGCACTTCTGTCATGGCATCGTCGTTGTAGGTGATAGCGTCATGATAACCACCTTCGAGCGGCCATACCTGTGGCCATCCGCCGTTGGGATACTGCGCCGCCAGCAGATAATGAACCCCGCGTATAAACGCCGTACGCCACCGCTCTGCCTGCTCGCTGTTGCTGGCTACACTGATCACTTTTGCCAAAAAGCGAAGTTCGGTTGTCGTGGCATCGTTGTCAATTGTGCCGACATAATTCCATTCCGGTTCGCGCGGAGTGTCAAAGTCGCCGGGCGCAAGGTAGTGGGATAGATTGTCGGGCACATAACGTTCGCCTGGCTTGCGTATACCTTGGCGCATGTCCAGATTTTTTCCCCAGCCGCCAGTAGGCGTTTGAAAGGATACGATTGCATCGGCGATCTGGCGGGCCTCGTCACTGGCATACCAGGATGCCTCATGATCGAGCGGCATGCTGCGCGCGCCAAAGCCATGCGGCGCATAGGTAGGAGTCTTGATCCCCTCACGCTTGAGTTCAGCGGCGAATGCATCCTTGTCGGCCTGACGCTTGCGCTGCGAACGGTCAAGATAAGCCAGCCATATCTTGCGCTGTGCCACTGGCAGTTCATCTATGCGCTGCCGGGTCAATGATTGTGCAGGTGGATTCACACCAATGGTTCGAGCGCTTGCAAAAACGGGCCATACAAGCAAAACCAGGGCTGCGGCGGCGGTGAGCGCTCTCTCATTCAAATTCATCGTCATACTGCAAAAAATCTCCAAGGCTAATGCGGCGTTATGGAACGCTTTCAGTCGAGTCTCTCAGGAATGAATTCACTGTGCCGGAGGCGGAGGAATCAGAGGTTCAATCCATCCATTCTGGCGCAGCCAGTTCTCCAACAACCCTGGCCAGGCAGAGAGTTCCTGGTAGCTTTGCGCAAGGCCGGTTCCGTGCGGCCCATCCTGAAAGATATGCAATTCCGCGGGAACACCGGCGCGAACCAAAGCCGTATAGAACACCACGCTGCTCAACACCGGAACGGACTGATCCGTCGTGGTTGCATAAAGAAAGTATGGCGGAGTCTGCGCGGTGACATGCTTATCCGGCGACATATCGTCCACAAGCTGCGGAGAGGCATTCGGCCCGAGCATTGAATGCATGGCGCCAGGCTTGGCTACTCCCGGCTGCAGCGTCAACCCGCCATAGGAACTGATCACAAAATCAGGACGGTCGCTGGCACGCTCCACTGCATCGCTGGCCTGGGGATTGCCTGCATCAAAATGCGTACCGACAATGCCGACAAGATGTCCGCCCGCGGAAAAGCCCCACATACCGATACGATGAGGATCGACCTCATATTCTTGCGCGTGGCTGCGCACCCAGCGCACCGCACGCTCACCATCAAGAATTGGCGCCGGATATTGATAGCGCGGAGCTAGACGGTAAGTGAGAACAAAAGCTGTGATCCCACGCAGATTCAGCCACTCCGCGATGCGCGTACCTTCTTTTTCATAGGCCAGGTGCGTATATCCGCCGCCCGGGCAAACAACCACCGCAGTATGCGGCCCGTGACCAAAACCGCTGAATATCTCCAGATGCGGCTTGTCCTGCTCTTCAGTACCCACGGCGCCCGGCGCGCCCTTGGGCCATAGGTATTCGATCTGACCATGAGGCAGGATGGCGTCGGCGGCAACCTGCGCCCCGGCAGATACTGCCAGTCCGGGCAGGATAAAGATAAGCAGAAGCGTGATGCTTGCAATATTGCATAAACATGCAAAGCGCGGCGCGAAATGGCGGCGTGAAAGACGGGACCTGTCAACCAGCATGAAATTGTCCTCGCGGGGATTGAAGCGCGGGCAAGATCGGATCTGCCCGCTCCTCTTGTTGTATAAGACGCACCGCGAAGCCGCGAAGTTGTTGCAGCATTCTGCACCTAAAAAGGAGGCCGCCGGTGTGCCG
>DAIDGZ010000114.1 GCA_027452125.1 Acidobacteriaceae bacterium
TTGGTGTATCTCCAACGGTGCAACGATGTACATCCCCCACCCCCACCTTTTCGCCATTGTTGGCAAACAATAGATGACATAGCTTCTAAGCATGGCTCTGGCGGTACCGGAGCGCAGTGCACCAGCAGGCGAAGGAAGCAGCAGGCAGCTTGCAGGGCACGGCGGGAAGGACGAGCACAGGGCGATGGATTTGAACCGGGTAAGAACGGTTGCTGCCGAGGGGCGAAAGAAAATTGCAGTTGGCTCTCACCGGCAGGGATTGGAAGCTTGAGATGAAGAGAAGGAATCCTGAAAACCCTCTCGCTGTACTGGGACTCCCGTATGACAGCATGTCGGCCGACGAAGCGGTGAACCGCATTGAGCGGCTGATCCTGTCTGGCGGGACGCACCAGATTTGCCCGGTGAACACGGATGTGTGGCTGAATGCGTTGAACGATCCTCATCTGCACCGGATTATGGCGGGTTGCAGCATGGTGATTGCCGACGGGATGCCGCTGGTGTGGGTTTCAGGGTTGCTGGATCGTCCGCTGGCCGAGCGGATTACGGGCGTGGACATGGTTCCGCGGCTGGCGAAGCTTTCGGCGGAGAAGGGCTACAAGATCTTCCTGCTGGGCGGACGCGACGGTGTTGCGGATCGTGCCGCGGAGCTGCTGCGCAGCCGCTATCCCGGGGCGCAGATTGTGGGGACCTACTCGCCGAGCGAAGCGAGCCTGACGCGGATGAACCACAACGAGATTCTGGAGCGGATTCACGCGGTGCGGCCGGACATTCTGCTGGTGGCCTTTGGCAATCCGAAGCAGGAAAAGTGGATATGGATGAACCGCAAGCGGCTGGGCGTTCCGGTGGCGATGGGCGTAGGCGGCAGCTTCGACATCCTGATTGGGGATACGAAGCGGGCGCCGGAGTGGATTCAGCGCAGTGGGCTGGAGTGGGCGATGCGCCTCATCCAGGAGCCGGTGCGGCTGGCTCCGCGCTATACGCGGGACTTTATTGGCCTGATGAAGCATGCCCCGGTGGCAGTGGCGGCAGCGTGGCTGCAGCGCCCCTATCGCGGCGAGAACCAGGTGACCATGGCCAGCCTGCCACAGGCTCTGCATGTGTATGTGCACGGGCGGCTGGGCGCCGACCTGGGACCGGAGATCATGAAGATCACCACCGGCGCCGTGCTGAGCGGCCAGATGATGGTGGTGCATCTGAGCAATGTGAAGCAGATGACCGCGGCAGGACTGGGGATTTTACTTTCTGTGCGCCGCCAACTGCTGGAGGCGGGGCTGTCGCTCTCGCTGGCCGGGCTGAATATGAAGCAGCGCTTTGTGCTGTATGCGTGGTGTCTGAAGCCGCTGTTTGACGAGTGGCATCCGACGATTGCCCGCGGGCGCGCGATGAGCAAGGAGCGCAGCACGGTTGCGGCGATCAAGCTTCCCCACGGAGCGGATGTGCTTCCGGCGCAATCACAGATTCCGGGATAAGCTGGAGTGGTAGGCACACAAGATCATTTCAATTAAGGACCGGGTGGGCGTGGCATGAGCCTGATCATTCTGTTTCCGGCGCTTGCCTGCTGGATCGCCCTGGCCAGGGGATCCACGCGGCGGGCGCTGCTGAACGTGTATCTTCCGGTCATGCTGCTGCTTCCCGAGTATTACGTCATACGGCTTCCCCATCTTCCTCCCATTACCTTCAGCGACGCGGCGATCATGCCGCTGGGCCTGGCTATTCTGCTGACGGAGATGAAGCGCTGGCGCTTCTCGTGGGTGGACCTGTGGGTTCTGCTGATGGCAGTAAGCATGGGACTCTCAGAGGCGCTGAGCAAGCAACTGGCGAACGGAGAGTGGACGGATCTGCTTTCCGCGCGGGCGGTGACCTCACCGACGCTGGGCACCAATATTGCCAACGGCGGGCTGATGTTTATCGCGGGGCTGTTTTCAGTGGTGATGCCATACATGATCGGCAAGACGCTGATTGAGCGCGGCGGCGAAGAAGGCGACCAGATGCGCCGCAAGTTTGTGGGCCGGGTGACGCTGTTGCTGGCGATTGTGGCGGCAATCAGCGTGATTGATTTTCTGAAGGGCGGCAACACCTGGCAGACGTTCTTTGGCAGGATCTTTGCCAGCCAGCAGGCGAACGGATGGCTCTCGCAGATGCGCTGGGGGTTTGGGCGCATTGCCGGGCCGTACAGCCACGCGATTCTGGCGGGCATGATGTTTCTGGCCGGTGTGGTGTATTGCCTGTGGCTGCGCCACGTGGATCCGGACTGGGCGGGTAGAAGACTGGTGGCGGGAGTGCCGCTGACGCTGCGCGGGCTGCTGACGACGGGGGTGTTTGCCGGGCTGGTGATGACGCAGTCGCGCGGACCGTGGCTGGGCATGATGCTGGCGCTGGTGTTTGCGCTTCTGACGCGGAAGTTTTCCGTAGGCAAGGCGGCCGTGTTGTTTCTGGTGATGCTCACGGCGTTCTCCGTGATTGCGTATCGCGTGGGGAACAGGTATACGGACAAAGAGATGAGCCAGGCCAGCACGGAAGAGCAGCGCAACGCGATCTATCGCCGCGAGCTGCTGGACAGCTACATGCCGCTGGTGATGCAGCAGAAGGCCTTTGGGTGGGGGATCACGACCTATCCCGATGTGAACGGGCAGGGGTCGATCGACAACGAGTATCTGCTGCTGGCGGTGACGCAGGGACTGTTTGGGCTGAGCATGTTTGTCGCGGTGGCGGTTGGGAGCATTACGCGGCTGCTGCGGCTGATAGCCCGGCCGACGGAACACGAGGACCGGATGCTGATGTTTGCGCATTTGTCCGTGCTGATTGGCTTGCTGACCACCCTGGCTACGGTGTATCTGGGCCAGCAGGTGGTGATTTTGTTTTATCTGCTGGCGGGATGGATTCAGGCGATGCAGCCGCGGCCGGCGGTGGCGGAAGCCGCAGCGGCGCAGACGACCGCAGGCTTCCGGCATGTGCTGGTGTAAGGACGGATGGTAGAACTCATGATGATGTGGCATGGAATCGTCGAGGCGCTGGCAGGTGTGGCGGTGTTACTGGCCGCGCCGCTGTTCGGCGACCTTGCGCTGTGCGCGCTGGGCAACCTGCGCGGCAGCGGGCGCGCCGCATCGAAGCGCATCCGGCGGGTGCGGCTGGCGGCGGTGATTCCGGCCCACAATGAAGAACTGATGATTGCGCGGGCGGTGCGCTCGCTGCGGGCGGCGGATGCGGAGACGACGGTGTTTGTGGTGGCGCACAACTGCACCGATGAGACGGCGATGCGGGCGGAAGCAGCCGGGGCGCGGGTGGTGGTGGTGGATCATCCGGAGGAGCGGGGCAAGGGCGCAGCGTTGCGCCATGGCTTTGCGGCGGCGCAGGCGGCAGGCGCGGATGCCTTCCTGGTGATGGACGCCGACTCCGAGGCGGGCGCGACTGTAATTGCCGCGACGCGGCAGGCACTGGAGGCAGGGGCCGAGGCGACGCAGTGCCGCTATGAACTGGCGCTGCCCGAGGCGGGTCTGGTGAGCCGGATTGCCCGGGTGCGAGCGATGGCGTTCAGAGGAATCAATGTGTGGCGGCCTCGGGGGAGGGCGGCGCTGGGTTTTTCGGCGGGTGTTTTCGGCAACGGATTTGCGCTGACTACGGGGGCGCTGGAGCGGGCACCGTTCACGGCGAACAGCATTGTGGAGGACCTGGAGTATCACATCCGGCTGGTGAAGGCGGGACTGCGGGTGCAGTGGATTGACGAGGCGCAGGTGCTGGCGCCACTCTCCGCGCCGGGCTCGGCGCAGGCCAGCCAGGAAGCGCGCTGGGAGGGCGGGCGGTTGTGGGTGGCCGGACAGGCGACACTGCCGCTGCTGGGCGCGGCGCTGCGCGGCCGCTGGCGCGCGCTGGAGACGCTGGCCGAGGCATGGTGCCTGCCGCTCTCGCGCGGCATTCTGCTGCTGGCGCTGATGGCGGTGCTGCCGCTTCATCCGCTTCGCATGTTTGCCGTGGCGTGCGTGGCCGTGACGGTGATTTATGTGGTGCAGACGGTGGCGCTGGGCGAGGAGCCGATGCGCGATCTTGCGGCGCTGGCTGCCGCGCCGACGCATCTGCTGTGGAAGGCGGTGACGACCCCGCTGGCCCTGATGAAGGTGCGCAAGCGCGCGGAGTGGACGCGGACCAAGCGCGAGGTGCAGCAGCCATGAGCGAGATCGAACTCATCCCGGACTCCGCCGAGAAGGAAGTGGACTGGATGCTGGAGGCCAATGCCAGCCAGCAGGCGGTGGCGGCAGGCGCGCCTTTGCAGGAGGTGGGGAAGAAATTCAGCCGTAACGTGGCGACCACGATTGCCGCGCGGGTAGTGAACATGGCGCGCGGCGTATGCCTGGTGCCTTTCCTGCTGCGGCATATCGGGCTGGAGGCCTATGGCATCTGGACGACCGCCTTCATTCTGGTTTCGTATGTAGGCGTGACGACGCTGGGGCTCTCCAGCGTGTACATCAAATATGTAGCGGAGTTTCACGCGCGGAAGGAATACGACCGGGCGAACAGCCTGCTCTCCACGGGGCTGGCCACCACGATACCGCTGTGCAGTTTGATCTTTGCCGCCTTTGTGGTGGGCTGGGACTGGTACTCGCCGTGGCTGCACCTGCCGCCGTCGCATCTGTCGGACGGCAAGGAGGCGGTGCTGATTGTGCTGGGCGTGTTCCTGTCGAGCATCGCGCTGAACGCCTTTGGCGACATGCTGACCGGGATGCAGCAGATTGCCTCGACGCAACTATTCACCATCATCGCCATCCTGGTGGAGTTTGCCCTGATTATCTGGCTGGTGGACGCGGGGCGGGGCATACGCGGGCTGGCCGAGGCCTACCTGGTGCGGGTGATCATCAACGACGGGCTGACGATCTGGTGGGCGCGGCGCAAGCTGAAGTGGCTGCACCTGTCGCCGCGGCTGATCCGGCGCGAGTCGCTCAAGTATGTGATTCACTTTGGCGGGACGGTGCAGTTCCAGAGCATGCTGGGCATTGTTCTGGTCTCAGTGGAGCGGGTGGCGGCGCTGGGCTTTATCAACGCGGCGGCGGCGGGTTTGCTGGATGTGGCGAAGAAGTGGCCGGTGGCGCTCTCCAGCGTGCCGATGGCCTTTTTTACCGCGCTGCTGCCGGCGGCGGCGCATGTGGACGCCTCACTGGAAGGGGAGGAACGGAAGCGCAGCCTGCGGTCGCTTTACCTGAGCGGGGGGCGGTATTCAAATTTGTCCACTGCGGCTTTTGTGGCATTGATTGTGTTCTGGGCGTATCCGATTATGCATGTATGGCTGGGGTCAGCGCTGCCTGGGCAGCCGATGCTGATTCCGCTATTTATTATTTTTGCGCTGGCCCGGCAATTCCATATGCTCACCGGGCCGGGCACCTCGATTATGCGCGGGGCGGGCAGAATCTACGAGGAGTTTTATTTTCTGATTCCTTTCTTCGTAGCGATTGCCGTGCTGCTGCCGATGGCGCACTGGATGCAGGGAAGCTGGACGCCATTTGGAATCGGCGTGGCAGCTTCGCTAGCCACGGCGATTGCGGCGCTGGTGCTGCTGGCGAGAATGCAGGTGGTGCTGGAGCTTTCGCTGGGGCAGTTTTTACGTGAGGTGATCGGGCCGAGCCTGGTTTGCTACGGGGTGGCGGCGGCGCTGGCATGGCCGGTGGCACACACGGTGGCGCAGGTGGGCCGCTGGGCCGGAGCAGGAACACTGGCGCTGGCCGGTATTCTGTATGCGGTAGTTTCGGCAGGGATTCTTTACCGCTGGGTGTTGACCGGCGAGGAACAGCGCAGGGGCGCTGAGATTTTGCGGCGCGGACTGGGAGTTCTGCGATTCGGAGAGGCGGCAGCATGAGACATCGAACCGCACTGACATGCATGTGCATCGCGCTGTGGGGCGCGACGGGAGCGGCGGCGCAACAGCCGTCCGATCCCATGTCCGCCTCGCTGAGCCAGGGTGCGCCGCAGTCGTCCGATCCGCAACTGAAGCCGAATCCGCTGGAGATGCTGCGCAGCTTTGAACCGCCTGCGGACGAGGAGTACACGCTGGGCCGCGGCGATGAGATCACGGTGGACTTTCCGGGGCGGTCCTCGATGCAGGCCAAGCTGGTGATCGGGCCGGATGGGCGCATCACGCTGCCGCTGGCGGGCGACCTGATGCTGGCCGGGCTGACCCGCGAAGAGGCGGCCAAGGCGATTGTGACCGCATTGACGCCTTACTACCAGAATCTGACGGCGCAGGTGACGGTGACCAAGTACACGGCCAACCACGTGCTGGTGCTGGGCGCGGTGACGAATCCGGGGCTGGTGACGTTTGAGGGCGCGCCGACGCTGCTGGGCGCACTGACGCGCGCGGGCCTGGGCACGGGGCCGAACAAGATTGCCCAACTGCCGGATCGCTGCGCGGTGTATCGCGGACAGAACCAGGTGGTGTGGGTGGAACTGAAGTCGCTGATGCAGTCCGGCAATGGGCTGGCCGATCTGCGGCTGCGCCGCGACGATGTGGTGTATGTGCCCAGCGCCGCGGATCGGATTGTGTCTGTGCTGGGCGAGGTGCAGAAGCCGGGCGCGGTGCCGCTGGACAGCAGCACGACCCTGGCCAGCGTGCTGGCGCAGGCGGGCGGGTTTACGGCGAAGGCGGGCAATAATCCGCACATCCAGATTGTGGATCCGGCGGGCGGCACGTCGCGCGTGATCTCATTCAAGGATCTGCGCAATCCGGCCAAGGCGCTGGAGGTGACTCTGCGCCCCGGCGAGATGATTTATGTACCACAGAGCGGGTTTGCGCGGGCCACGTATGCTCTGGAGCGCCTGAATCCGCTGATTACGGCAGCCACCTTTACTCTGGTGTCGCCGTTGGGGCCGCTATGAGAAATCTTGTGCCTCAGACAGGCGCGCCGGAACTGCGGCCGTCTGAAACGACCATCCCCGCGACGCCGGTAGCGCCGCGGGCTGCTGCTGCTGCTTCCACGGAGCAGGCGATGTTTCGCGTGGACCTGAAGCGCGCGCTGCAGATGCATCGCTGGCTAGCGCTGGGCATTGCCGTGGCCGGAATGGCGCTGGCGGTGACCTACTTCCTGCGCATGTGGCCGATGTATGTTGCATCGAGCCTGGTGTACGTGCAGCCGGCGCCGCCGAAGATGCTGGATGGGATGAACCGCAACTGGCCCTATGACAGCGGCACGTATGAGTCCTACCTGGCACAGCAGATGCTGAGTGTGACCCGTCCGGACGTGCTGCAGAAGGCGCTGGAGAAGCTGGGTCCGGGGCCGTGGAAGGGCGAGAACGAGAGCGAGCAGGCGGCGGTGAACCGGCTGGGCTCGGCGATTGACGTGGCGCGGGTGGGGGCAACATATCAGTTTGCCATCAGCGCGCATGCGCGGAACCCCGGGGTGGCGGCGCAGATGGCAAACGCAGTGACGGCAGCCTACATCGCCATGGCCAATAACGAGTCCAAGGTGGGCGACTCGCAGCGGCTGACTGTGCTGCGGGATGAGCGCGACCGTGTACAGAAGGAGTTGCAGGCGGACCAGGATGAGCAGGCCGCGCTGAACAAGCAACTGGGCGTGGCGGCGCTGGGCACGGGCGCGCCGGATCTGATCGACGACGACATTGCGCGGACGCGCGCGGCGCTGATCGAGGCGCGCACCAACTACGACCAGGCAGCGGCGAAGTACAGCGCGATGGGCGCGAGCAAGGGCGCCTCTTCTGCGGCGATCGACAGCGAGGCGGACCAGATGATTGCCGCGGACGCCGGGCTGTCGAGCATGAAGACGACGCTGAACCAGCGGCGGGCGGCGCTGGTGACGCAGATGGCCAACCTGACGCCGAATAATCCGGAGTACAAGCAGGACGCGGCGGAGATCGCCAAGATTGACGGCACGATTGATTCGATGATGAAGGATTTGCGGGCCAAGGCGGCGGCGCAGATCCAGCAGAAGCTGAGCACTGACCTGGAGCAGGCCGAGGGCGTGGAGGCGCGGCTCAACGGACAGTTGGGTAAGCTGGTTTCCACGGCCGGCGATGCGGGCGTGAAGATGCAGCGCTCCAAGGATCTGGCCGCGGATATTGCGCGCCAGCAGGCGCGGTATGCGGCGGTGGATGACCAGATTCACAACATGGAGCTGCAGGACGGCGCGCCGGGAGCGATCTACCAGACGAATCCGGCAGTGCCGCCGCTGAAGCCGTTGAAGTCGGGCGTAATCCGCAACACGGTGATGCTGGGCTTCTTCGGAATTGTATTTGGCCTGCTGGCGGCGGTGGCGGCGCACAAGATGGATCCGCGCGTCTACATCGCGTCCGACGTGGAGCAGGTGCTGGGCTTTGCGCCGATGGCGCAACTGCCGGATTTTGACGAGGTGTCAGACGGGGTGGCGGCGGAACATCTGCTGCGCTTTGCCACGTCACTGGAGTATGCGCGCAAGCAGGGACATCTGCGCACCTGCATCTTTACGGGGACGAGCACGGGCATAGGCGTCTCGACGCTGGCGACGCGCACGCGCGCCATGCTGGAGGCCATGGGCCGGTCTACGGCGCTGGTGGATGCCAAGGGAGCCGCAGTGATGCCTGCGGACCCGGTGATGAACGAGGCAGCGGGGCATCCCGCGAGTGAACGGGGAAGCCGCTCGACGGCGCTGGCCCAGCGTGTGACGGCTGAGCTGGAGATGCAGCAGGAGCGCATGGTGCTGACGGATGCGGCGCCGCTGGCGCTCTCTGCCGAGGCCGAGTACCTGGCGCGCTCAGTGGACTGCGCGATTGTGGTGCTGCAGTCGGGCGTGACCACGCGGGCGCAACTGAATACGGTGGCCAACACGCTGAAGCGGCTGGACGTGGGCACGGTGGGCTTTGTGCTGAACCGCGTGAGTCTGCATAAGGCCGATCCGGCGTTCCGCAAGTCGATTGAAGAGGTTGAAGCGCATCTGCGGGCGCAGGGCAAGAGCCCGGCGAGGCGCGAGACACATAGCCGGCAGGCTTCCTTTGTCCCTGAGCCTGAGGTGGAAGAACGGTTTGAACAGGCTGTGGTGCGTAACGAAGAACCAGCGGCGCCTGCGCCGCCGACACGGCCGCGGACGACTGCAACGGTTGCGCCGCCGCCGCTGCCGCCAGCTCGGCCGGAGCCACCGGCGCCGGCTCCCGCGCTTGCTTCAGCGGCCAGCCAGCCTGAGGCTCCGTGGTGGATGGCCGCGGCACAGGAACCGCCCGCCGTGGCACGGGCTGAAGCGCCTGCCGCGCATGAAGCGGCACCACCGATGGAGCGCGCTCCGTGGCTTGCGCCGGAGCCGGAGCCGGTGAGACTGCATACGCCGCCACGGCCGCCGGAGCCTCAGGTTGCACGCGCGTGGAGCCAGGAAGAAGAGGCCCCGGCAACGCAAACTTCGCGGCTGGGCGGACTGCGCAATGCGCTATTTGCCAAGGGACTGAAGAAGCTGCACGTCACCCGCGAGGTGGAGGTCTACAAGGAAGATCCCGCGCCGGTGGCCGCGCCGGAGCCGGAGCCAGAGGTTGCACAGATGGACGCGCCGCGCATCTTTGTGCCGTTCCCTGAGGAGACGCGCGATGCCATGCAGGTAGCCGAGCCGGCAGTGGTGGCGGAGCCGGAGTTTCTGCCGCCGCGGCCGATGGTGGAGACCACCGGCAAGGGCAACAATCGCAACGGCGAAGCCACCAAGCGCGACCGCCGGGATACATTTGACGATCTGGCAATTCTGCCTTCGTGGCGGGGACAGTACCGGAAGAAGGACTGAGTCAAAGAACAGAAAAACAGATATACATTCGACATAGTGGCCGGCGGATCGAAGGATTCCGCCGGCCATTTTTCTTAAGGTTCGATTAAGGTTTATCGCTGGCCGCATGTGCGTGGATCGCGCATTTGCTTGAGTTTTAGATGTATTTCCTCCACCTGATCTTTATTTGTTTCATGAAGGGCCGGGGAACTTTTCAAGCTCGTTCCGTGCGGCGTAATATATCGGCAGCAGTGCGGTCTCCGCAAAGGCGCTGCGCTTTCCTGAAGAGCTAACTGAAAAACTGGAGCATCGGCTATGTCCGACTTGACGGAGTTAAAGACAGGCGAGGGTAGAGCGAAAGAGATTACCCGGCGCAACTTCATCCTGGGCGTGATTGCAGGTGGAGCAGTGGTTTCTGCCGCGAGCTATCGCTTTTTAAGCTCCACGGCGCATGGCGGCGTCTTCGCTTCGGATGCGGGAGAGCGGCTGATCACGCTGAACGTGAACGGCCAGCAGCGGCGCGTGGATGCGATGAGGCAGGAGACGCTGGCGTGGACGCTGCGCTACAAGCTGGGCCTGACCGGCACCAAGCTGGGCTGCGATCGCGCCGAGTGCGGTTCCTGCACGGTGCTGATTGACGACGTGCCGTACTATGCCTGCTCGGTGCTGACGCACACGGTGCGCGGCCGCAAGGTGGTGACCATCGAAGGGCTAGCCTCGCCGAGCGGCAAGCTGCATCCGGTGCAGCAGGCGGTGGTGGATGCACAGGGCTTCCAGTGCGCCTTCTGCATGTCCGGCTTCATCATGTCGGCGGTGGGCTACCTGAAGCAGAATCCGAATCCGACGCGCGAGCAACTGGCGCATGGGGTTTCCGGGAATCTGTGCCGCTGCCAGGATTACACCAAGATCCTCGACTCCCTGATGAAGGGTGCTGAGTACATGAGGAGGGCATAAGCATGGCCGAGATGACGCCCGCGGAACTGGAAAAGATTGAGAGCCTGAAGCCGATTCCATTTGGCACGGGCTACAAGCTGATCGGCAAGGACTACTCGACGAACGACCTGGTGGCCAAGGTGACGGGCCGGGCCAAGTATGCCGAGGATTTTCGCGCCGAGGGGATGCTGTTTTGCCGCCTGGTGCTGAGCCCGATGCCGCATGCGCGGGTGAAGCGCATCAACGCGGAGAAGGCGCTGGCCATGCCCGGAGTGAAGGGGATTCTGACGCCGGATGAGGTGCCGGGCCACGCCGACTACATCAACGACAACGGCACGACGATCAAGGCCGACAAGTGGGGCGAGCTGGCGCTGACCGATCACCCGATGTACCAGGGGGAGCCGATTCTGGCGGTGGCGGCGGTGGACGAACTGACCGCGGCGGAGGCCATTGAAGCCATCGAGATCGAGATGGAGCCGCTGCCGTTCAATACCGATCCGCTGGACAGCCTGCGGCCGGGCACGGGCAACGCGCGCGAAGAAGGCAATGTGTGGGTGCGCGAAGGACACGAGGCGCCGAAGCTGAAGGTGCTGAAGTGGACGGACGAGGACTTTGCCGCGGAGAAGGAAGGCAAGCTGCCCATGGGGCATGCGCCGGATGAGTGGACGTACGGCGACGTGGATGCGGGCTTCAAAGATGCCGCGCTGGTGCTGGACGAGACCTTTCTGACGCCGGACGTAAGCCACCAGTGCCTGGAGCCGCGCACTACCATGGCGCACTGGCAGAATGGCAAGCTGTTTCTCTACACCGGGACGCAGAGCACCTACCAGACAGTGCCCGCTATCGCGCGCTGGATGCACATGGATGAGGACAAGGTTGTCTTCATCAGCGAGTACACGGGCGGCGGGTTTGGCAGCAAGATTACGGGCGGTCTGACGCTGGTGGTTCCGGCGCTGCTCTCGAAGAAGCTGAATGCACCGGTGATGATGCGCATCAGCCGCGAGGAGGAGCACTTCATCGGGCGCGCGCGGCCGGGCATTCGCGGACGCACCAGGGTGGGTTTTGCCAAGGACGGGCGGATCACCGCGGTGGATATGTTCCTGGTGTCCGATGCCGGTTCGTATGGATCGAATGGCGACGGGGCGGCCTGCGGCAGCATCACCTCTCTGCTGTATCAGCCACCGGCGATGCGGTGGCGCAACGTGACGGTGGCGACCAACACGCCGCCGCGCAGCGCGCAGAGCGCTCCGGGCGGCATGCAGGCGATTGCGATCATGGAGCCGATTCTGTCCAAGGCGGCGCGCAAGCTGGGCATCGACCAGGTGGAGCTGCGGCGCGTGAACTGTCCGGAAGGCAAGGCCGAATACGGCCCTCCGAATCCGCGCACCGGCAAGCGCGCCTATGTGACCAGCTGCTATCTGAAGCAGGCGCTGGACGAGGGCGCGAAGAAGTTCAACTGGAAGGAGCGGGTAGCGCGCGGCCCCAAGCAGGTGGGCACGAAGGTGCGCGGCGTGGGCGTGGCGCTGAGCACGTATCACGGCGGCAGCATCGGCTTTGACGGGCTGCTGGTGATTACGCCGCAGGGCCGGGTGCAGATTCACTCCGGCATCGGCAACCTGGGCACGGAGGCGGTGATCGATGTGCATCGCGCCGCGGCCGAGGTACTGAATGTGCCGTGGGATGCATGCGATATTATCTGGGGCGATACCTCAAAGCCGATGCCTTACACCTGCGCCTCGGGAGGCAGCCAGACGACGCATGCCATGACGCGCGCGGCGCATGCCGTGGGCCTGGAGTGCGCGCAGCGGCTGAAGGAAGTTGCAGCCAAGACCCTGGGCGGACAGCCGGAGCAGTACGAAGTGGGCAACCTGCGGGTCTTCCGCAAGGGGGGCGGCGCGGGCATGAGCTTTGCTCAGGCGGCGCAGGCCGCGATCAAGCTGGGCGGCATCTACGACGGGCACGAGGCGAACCCCGACGTGCATAAGGCGACGAAGGATGCAGTGGCGGCGCTGGCGGGACAGGGACTGGTGGCCTCAGCGAAGGACAAATATCCGCACGACGGCGACTCCTACTCCTACCTGGCCTGCTTTGCCGAGGTGGAGACGGATGTGGAGACGGGCAAGTACCACATCACCGACTACCTGGCGTATGCCGATGTGGGGACGGTGGTGCATCCGGCGGCGCTGGGCGGGCAGGTGCTGGGGCGCTCCACGCTGGGCATTGCGCATGCCATCGGACAGAAGTGGGTGATCGACCCGCAGTATGGCGCGACGGTGGCCAAGCGGTTCTATCAGAACCGGCCGCCGACGATTCTGGACGTGCCGGTGGACATGCAGTGGGATGCGCTGAATATTCCCGATCCGGAGACGCCGGTGGGCGCGCGCGGTTGCGGCGAGCCTCCGGTGGGCGGGGGATGCGCATCGATACTGAACGCACTTTCGGACGCGCTGGGGGACAACATCTACCAGCGGGCTCCGGTGAACGCGGACACGATTCTGACGTCCTATGAGGCCGGGCGTCCGATGCAGAATCCTTTACTGGCGCACATCTAAGCGAGGATGTGACAGGGAGAGAGCTATGGCGGTAATACGTGATGTGATGCCCGCGTTCGACCTGCTGCAGCCGGCTTCAGCCGCGGATGCGCAGAAGCTGCTGGCGAAGCACGGCGACGATGCGTGGGTGCTGGCCGGCGGGATGGACAGCTTTGACTGGCTGAAGGACCGGATCAAGAAGCCGAAGGTGCTGGTGGACCTGAGCGGCATCGATGAGATGCGCGGGGTGCGCGCGAGCGGCGACGGCATCGAGATTGGCGCGATGACCACGCTGACCGAGGTGGCGCAGCATGCCGAAGTGAAGAAGAATTACAGCCTGCTGGCGGAGGCAGTGGAGCATGTGGCCTCGCCGCAGATTCGCAACCAGGGGACGATCGGCGGCAATGTGTCGCAGGATGCGCGCTGCTGGTACTACCGCGACGGATGGCCGTGCTACCGCGCGGGCGGCAATATCTGCTATGCGGACACGCCGGTGGGACGCAATCGCGAGCACGCCATTCTGGGCGCGGCGCGGTGCGTGGCGGTGAACCCGTCGGATGCGGCGCCGGCGCTGATTGCGCTGGACGCGAAGTTTGTGGTGCAGACCTCGAAGGGCGAGCGTGTGGTGGATGCGGAGGACTACTTTGTGGGCCCGGAGATCGACATTACGCATCTGACGATTCTGCAGCCCGGCGATCTGCTGACGGCGATCCGCATTCCCGGCACGTGGGCGGGCGCGAAGTTCTACTTTGAGAAGGTGCGCGATCGCAATGTGTGGGACTTCCCGCTGATGAATGTGGCCTCGGCGATGAAGCTCTCCGGCTCAACGATTCAGGACATCCGCATCGCAGTGAACGCGGTGGCGCCGAAGCCGTGGCGGTTGAAGGCCGTGGAGGCCGCGGTGAAGGGCAAGAGCGCCGATGCCGCGACCGGCGAGATGGCGGGCAAGATGGCCGTCGAGGGCGCGGTTCCGCTGCAATTTAACGCGTACAAGATTCCCCTGATGAGAAATCTGGTGAAGCGCGCCATTGGCGGCGTGCAGGAGGCGACATGGGCATCGTAACCTGGGCAATTGGTCCGTGGGGAACTCGTGTGCCGGAGCATGTTGCCTGGTACCTGATCTGGGTGGCGGCGATTGCCGCGCTGCTGTTCATGATGGTGCACGCCATCTATGTGGCGATGTTTGCGGCGCCGAAGAAGTTTGAGGTCGCGGACAAGCCGGAGGTGAAGGCGGCGATACCGGAGAAGGTGCAGCGGCATTCCCTGGCGGCGCGCATGTTTCACTGGGTGATGGCGGCTTCGATGTTTGCGCTGCTGTTCACGGCGTTTCTGCCCAAGGTGGGCATCAAGTTCAACTGGGTGACGTATCACTGGATTGCCGGGCTGGTGCTGACAGCGTCGATCCTGTTCCACATCATCCATGCGTCGTTCTTCATGGACTTCTGGTCCATCTGGCCGGACAAGACGGACATCCGCGATGCGATGCGGAGGCTTCTGCGCTTTGCCGGGAAGGAGGCGCCGCCGCCGGCGCGGTTCGCCAAGTATCCGCTGGAGAACAAGGGCTACCACCTGGTGATTCTGGCCGCGGGGCTTTCGGTGACGATCACCGGGCTATTCATGATGAAGCGCGTGCCCAGCATCTTTACGCCGCGCAATCCGTATCTATTCAGCGACCTGACCTGGGGCATGATGTATGTGCTGCACGGGCTGGCAGGCGTGGGCCTGATCGCGCTGATCATGGTGCATGTGTACATGGGCGTACGCCCGGAGAAGTGGCAGATTACGCGGTCGATGATCTTTGGCTGGATGCACCGCGATTTTTACCTGGAAGAGCATGATCCGGAGCGCTGGGTCGTGACCAACACATCAGAGAAGAAGCGGGGATTGGCTGCCAGCGATGCAGACTGACATTCAGCGGTGTTGCGAGACGATTGAAGAGTGTTACGAATTTACGCTGTCGTATGCGGCGCAGGGACACCTGAGCGATGTGGGTGTGACCAGCGGGCCGCAACTGCGGCAGCACCTGACGCGCGCGGTGGAGGCGCTGCGGGGGATTGAAGCAAGCTGCGCCTCGACGCTGCACGCGGAGCAACTGGAGCCCGCGGCGCAGTATGAGGCGTACTTTGCCGTGCTGGTGCGCGATGCGCATGCGGCGCGGGCAGTGATGGAACTGGTGCTGGCGCAGCCGGCGATCAGCTCGCAGCTTATCGACAACATGAATGCGTCGATCCACCTGCGGGCCCTGCTGACGGACCTGTTTCTGATTGCGGAGATTCTGGAGGCACGGCAGGCGCGGGCGGCGGACGCCGTGGCGCAGTAGCGCCGGGCGGCTGCGATGTACTCGGCCGAGGTGCTGGACCACTTCGAGCATCCGCGCAATGGCGGCGTGCTGAGCGATGCGGATGCCTCCGCACAGATGGAAAACCCGGCCTGCGGCGACACGCTGCGGCTGATGCTGAAGATGAGCGCGGGGCGGATTGTGGCGATGCGCTTTCTGGCCAGAGGCTGCGTGCCGGTGATGGCCTGCGGTTCCGCGCTGACGGAACTGGTGCAGGGCAGGACGATTGCCGAAGCGCGCAGGCTGAGCCGGGAAGAACTGTTGCGCGCGGTGGGCGGCTTGCCCGCTGCTTCGCAGCACGCCAGCCACCTGGCCCTGGATACGCTGGCGGCGGTGCTGGCCAAACTGAACGGAAAATCCTAGCTGGACTTTTTCTGCTTTGCGGCGGCGATGGCAGCGTACTGCTGCGGTGTGTTTATGTCGATGCCGAGAAGGGGTTCGGAGACCGGGACGTAGGCGGTCTGTTTGGCGCAGGAGCGCAGGGCGTCGCGCGCGGTGGTGGTGATGGGCGCGTCGAGAAATGCCTGAACGAGCGCGGGGCCAGCGGCGAGCGGATGGCCGTGGCGTCCGGCGTACTCGGGAATGGCCGCGACCGTGCCCTGCGCCTGACCGTCTTCGAGAGCAGCGCAGAGCTTCCGCAGCGACTCTGCTTGCAGCGGCACGTTATCCACCGGCGCAACGAGAGCAGCGTTGCAGCCGTGTGCTTCCAACGGATGCAGCCCAATCTGCAGCGAGCTGAACTGGCCGCGCTCTGGCGCGGGATTCACGACAAGCTGTGCGCCGTTCGCGGCAACAATCGGAGCGAGGCGCTCTGCGTTGCTGCTGGCCACGACGACCGTGGCCGCAACGTGCGGCTGGAGCGATTGTAGAACCGCGGAGAGCAGCGTATTATCGGCGGATTCAGCGGCTGAAGGCGGCCAGGGCAGCAGGGCTTTGTCGCGGCCCATGCGGGTGGAGGCTCCGGCAGCGAGGATGACGGCGCAGAAGCGGAGCGGCATCACTTTTCATCCGCAGAGCCGGGGCAGGCGCTGCAGGATTCGGTGTCGTCGCTGACGACGGCTAACTCGTTCTGGACTTCCGCGCTGTCCAGCCTGTTCTTGTGGAACCAGCTCATGTGGGGCAGGGCGCGTTCAGCGCGGCGGCGGACGCCGATGAGCTCGGCGACGATGGAGACGGCGATCTCCTCGGGCGATTCGGCGCCGATGTCGAGGCCGACGGGGGAGTGCACACGCTCAAAGAGTTCCGGCGACAACCCCTCGGCGGTGAGGTTGCGGAAGATGGCGATGGCCTTGCGGCGGGAGCCGATCATGCCGATGTAGCGGGCGGGGGTTTGCACGGCCCAGCGCAGGACGCGCATATCGTCGCGATGGCCGCGGGTGGCGATGACGATGTAGGCGGAGTCGCCGGGGCTGAGGCGGGCGAGGGCGTGGTCGAAGTCCTCGGCGATGACCTCGCGGGCCTCGGGGAAGCGCTCGCGGTTGGCGTACATCTCGCGGTCGTCGGCGACGATGACGTCAAAGCCGGCCTGGGCAGCGGTTTTGTAGAGTTCGCGGGCCACGTGGCCGGCGCCGAAGATGTAGAGCGTGGGCTGGGGCAGCACGGGTTCCACAAAGATCTCCAGGGTGCCTCCGCAGACGAGGCCGGTGTCGTATTTGGGGTCCTGATTCAGGTCGAAGGAGAGGGTGCGCGGCTTTTCGGCGTCCATGGCTTCGCGGGCGGCCTGCCAGACCTCGGCCTCGACGCAGCCGCCGCCGACGGTGCCGGCGATGGAGCCATCGTCGCGCACCAGCATTTTGGCGCTTTTGAACGAGGGGATGGAGCCGCGCACGCCGACGATGGTGGCGAGGGCGCCCCGTCGGCCGGCGCGGCGCAGCTTGACGATCTCCTCGTAGATATCCATAGCCCCGATTATTGGAGCGGCGCGGAGGGCAAGTCAACCGCAGTGTTTGCAGGAGATGGGAAGGGCGCGAGACAAGGCGGAAGTTTTTTTGATATGCTCGCTAACTAATCGATTAGTTGCTCGTCAGAGAGAGTGCAGACGCGACCGGGCAAGCGGGCCGGAGCGACTGAGGAGACGTTACCGAACCATGCCGCCGAAACCCTCTAACACGCTGACAGAGGCCGAGTTAAGGCTGATGAAGCTGCTGTGGCGGCGGGGTGAGTCCACGGTGAACGACCTGGTGCAGGCGATGCCAGACGGCGAGACGCTGGCCTACAATTCCGTATTGACGACGATCCGCATCCTGGAGCAGAAGGGGTATGTGGAGCACCGGCAGGACGGGCGGGCGTTTGTGTATTGGGCGAGCGTGGCGGAGGATGAGGCCAGCCGTTCGGAGATCCGGCACGTGCTGAAGCGGTTCTTCGGCAACTCGCGGGAGCGGCTGGTGCTCTCGCTGCTGGGCGATACGGAGATTTCAGCCGAGGAGTTGCAGCGGCTGCAAGAGGCCATTCGGGAAGCGGCCAAAGACGGACAGGACGAGGAGTAGACGATGCCGCTGACGGAGGGCCTGCAATTCGCGCTGAAGACGCTGGCGATGGCGTGGCATGGCTTTGCGCAGGCGGCGGCTCCGGCGATGGTGACGGCGCTGTGGCAGGGCGCGGCGGTGGCGGCGGGCTTGGCGGTGTGTTTGCGGCTGGCTCCGCGGATGCCTGCGGCACAGCGTTTTACGGCGTGGCTGGCGGGTTTTGCGGCGCTGGTGGCTTTGCCGTTGCTGCCGCTGGTGGGGCATGACGGCCCAGGCGCGGCTGGCGGCGCGGGGACGCAGCCGATGGCAATGGCGCATCCCATGCTGGAAGTGAATCTGCGCTGGGGGATGGCGCTGGCTGCGTTGTGGCTGGTGGCGTCTCTGTTTCGCGCGGTGGATCTGGCGCTGCACTCGCTGCGGCTGCGCGCGCTGTGGAAGAAGGCGGCTCCGGTGGATGCGGGCGGCGCAGTGATGCTGCCGCGGATGCGGGGACGACGGGCGGTGGAGCTGTGCACGACGCAGGAACTGGAGCGGCCCAGCGTGATCGGCTTCTTTGCGCCGCGGATTCTGATTCCCGCGTGGCTGATGGCGAAGCTGACAGAGGGCGAACTGGACCAGATTGTGTTGCACGAGACAGAGCACCTGCGGCGGCGTGACGACTGGACGAATCTGCTGCAAAAAATTGCCCTGGTTCTCTTTCCTTTGAATCCCGCGCTGTGGTGGATGGAGCGCCAACTTTGCCGGGAGCGGGAGATGGCCTGCGACGAGGGCGTGATCCGCGTAACCCGCAAGCCGCGAGCCTATGCCGCCTGCCTGACGAGCCTGGCGGAGCGCGGGCTGGAGCGGCGGGCGACCGAGGCGCTCTCACTGGGCGCATGGCAGCGCCGGCCGGAACTGGTGCACCGGGTGCACAGCATTCTGCGGCGGGGCAGGACGCTGCATCCGCTGGCAACGCATGCCATGCTGGGTGCGCTGGGCTGCGGGCTGGCGATGGGCACAGTGGAACTGGCGCGGTGTCCGCAGATGGTGGCCTTTGTGCCGGAGCCGAGCGCGGCTCCCCTGCCGGAGCTGGCCAAGGCGGCTGCGCCGCGGTTGCTGCCGGCAACGGCAAAGCCTCACACCGCGCGTGAGGCAGTGGCGGTGGCGCATCCGCACCGGGCAATGCACCGGAACGCAGAAGCGATTGCCGAGCCTGCGGAGATGGCGGCGGCCGCGATGCCTGCACCGGGTGGCGAGGAGCGTGCGGCCAGGGCATGGGATGTGATGGCGTCGAATGACGCGGCAGCGCAGCCGCGGCAGGTGATGCTGAAGGCAGAGATGCCCTCGGGTCCGGCGACGCAGCAGTGGTATGTGCTCACCACCTGGCAGCAGGTGGAGACGATGACGGAGCAGGATGTGGCGGCAAGCAGCCGGGGCCCGCTGAACGCGCCGATGCAACGGCCGGGCGCGCAGGGCGTGCGGCGGATTACGGTGACGCGTATGCTTCTTGGCGTGTATCCGGCCAACTCAATTTCTTACCGGTCGGCCCAGGCGGCAATCCATGCGGGCTGGCTGGTCTTCGAACTTTAAACGGCAACTTCAAACCCCATTGGAGAGTGAATCATGTCCACGTCAACTAATTCATTAGTGGCAAAAATCAAGAGATTTGCATTTCCCGCGACGGCAGCGGCAGCGGTTCTGTTTGCGCTGCCCGCGATGTCGGGAAGTTTTGCGGCGCATGCGGCCGCGGCCAATAACGAGGCAGCGCCGCTGAGCGACAGCAGCGTTGCGCCGCTGGTGGCGCTGGATCATGCGATGGAGGCGCTGACGGCGCGGGTGACGCCCGCCGTGGTGAACGTGGCCGTGACCGCAAAGGTGCAGCCGAACCAAGGACAGGATGGCCAGGGCCAGGGGCAGGGCATGCCGCAGGGGTTCCCGTGGTTCTTCTTTGGGCAGGGGCCGAACCAGCAACAGCAGGCACCGCAGATTGAGCACGGCATCGGCAGCGGCGTGATCATCTCGCCGGACGGCTACATTGTGACCAACGACCACGTGGTGAATGACGCCACGCATATCCAGGTGACGCTGAACGACCGCCGCACCTTCAAGGCCAAGCTGATTGGCGTGGACAAGCTGAACGACCTGGCGGTGATCAAGATCGATGCCACCGGGCTGACCAGCATTCCCTGGGGCGACTCGACGAAGCTGCACCCGGGACAGACGGCGCTGGCGTTCGGCAATCCCTTCGGCAACTTTCCGTTCACGGTGACGCGGGGTATTGTGAGCGGCCTGAACCGGCCGAATCCTTACTCGGACAACGCGCGGCGGCCGGGCGACTACATCCAGACCGACGCGGCGATCAATCCGGGCAACTCCGGCGGTCCGCTGGTGGATGCGCATGGCGAGGTGGTGGGCATCAACACGTTCATCATTTCCAACAGCGGATCGTTTGCCGGCGCGGGCTTTGCCATTCCGTCAGAGATTGCGCGGCACTCGGCTGAGGACCTGATCAAGTATGGCAAGGTGCGTCATGGCTACCTGGGCATCGGCATGAACGACGTGACGCCGGAGAATGCCGGGTTCTTCAATCTGCCGGATGCGGCGGGCGCCATCATCAGCCAGGTGACGCCGGACTCACCGGCCAGCCACGCGGGCCTGAAGAGCGGCGACGTGCTGCGCGAGATCAACGGGCGCAAGATTGAAAACAGCAGCTTCCTGCAGGTGGTGGTGAGCGAGATGGCTCCGGGCACGGTGATTAACCTGGGGATTCTGCGCGACGGCAAGCCGATGACCATCAAGGTGACGGTGGGCGAGGTCCACGGCAGCGCCACCGAGGCCGATAACAGCGATACCGGCGGCACGAAGCAGGGCAAGCTGGGCATCACGGTGGAAAACCTGACCCCCGATCTGCGCCAGCAACTGGACGTGCCGGATGAGGTGCACGGCGTGGTGCTGGACAGCGTGCGCAGCGGCAGCCCGGCGGACAATGCGGGGCTGCAGCCCGGCGAGGTGATCGTGCAGGTGAACCGCCATGCAGTGGCCAACCTGGATGAGTTTGCCGCGCAGATGAACGCCTCACCCGCGGGCAAGGGCGTGCTGTTCCTGGTGTGGTCGAAGAACGGCACTTTCTTCCGCGTGGTGCAGCCGGACCAGGGCGACCAGGGTGACAACAGCAACAACTAACTAAGCAAAGCTGTAAGGCTGCAAGAGGAAGGGCCGCCGCGAGTGGAAGCGCGGCGGCCCTTGTTGTCTGGGGACTGAGAAGGCTGGGACTGATGAGTTGAGTCTCTGCTTTCTCAGGCCCTCTTTCTTTGTCTCTCTTCCGTTTGTTCGGGCTACTACATAGCTTCCGGGCTTTCGATGCCGAGCCAGCCGAGGACCACGATCAGTTCGCGGAGGGCGACGGCGGCGGTGGCCAGCAGCAGCGTCTTCAGCGCGGGATTCTCCTCGTTGAGGATGTGGTGGCGGTGGTAGAAGTTGTTGAACTCCTGCGCGAGCTGGAAGGCGTGCTTGGCCAGGTAGGCCGGCTCGGAGGCGGTGAGGCTCTGCTCCAGTACGAGGGAGCGCCGCGCGGCGGAGAGCCAGAGCGCCCAGATGTCCTGATTCTCTACGCGGGCGAGCAGCTCGGCGATGGTGTCGGGAGCCAGCTGCGCGAACTCGGCGAGCACGGCGTCGGCGGTGGTGTCGCCTTTGCGGAAGATGTTGCGTGCGCGGACGACGGCGTACTGGATGTAGGGGCCGGTCTCGCCCTCGAAGCTGAGGGCATCCTTGAAGTCGAAGGCGATGACCGAGTTGCGCGTGTACTTGAGCATGAAATAGCGGAGAGCGCCGATGGCGATCTGACGGGCGATCTTTTCGCGCTCCGCCTGGTCGCGACCGGTCTGGCGCTTGTTCACCTCATCGAGGGTGGCGGCGATGAGCTTGTCGATGAGGTCGTCGGCCTTGACGCCGAAGCCCTTGCGGCCGCTGACTTCGATGTAGGCGCGGCTGCGATCTTCCTCGGGCACGTTGTAGCCGAGGTCGATGGCGCAGCGCGGCGTGAGAGCGACCATCTCATAGCTGAAGTGGGTGTAGCGGTCGGCCTCGGCGGTGTGGCCCATGCCGCGGAGGGCCTGGATGACGTTGGCCTGCGGGTCGCTCTGGCGCGAGTCGATGACGTTGTAGATGGCCTGCGCGCCGCCAAAGTGGGGATGCGCAGCCTCGCCGTGCATGGTCGAGATCCAGCACTCGTGGTTAGGGTATGTGAAAAAGGGCTTGTAGCCGAAGTCCTTGCCGAGCAGGCCGAACTTCCAGAGGTGATAGGCGATGTCTTTGCCGACGTAGGTGACGGTGCCGTTGGAGCGTACGATGACCTTGGCGTCCTCGTCCGTGCCCTTCGGGCCGTCCTGGTCTTGGACAGGCTCCGTTGCCGCACCGGGGCGGGTCATGACCCAGCAGCCCTTGTTTTTGCCCTCGGTCTCAAAGTAGAGCACGCCGGTTTGCTTGAGCTGCTCGAAGGCCGCATCCCAGAACTTGAGGTGGAGAATCTCGCTCTCGCGGGGCAGAAAGTCGTACTCGATGTCGAGGCGGAGCATGGTCTCAAGGTGGCGGCGGAGGACTGCGGTAGAGATCAGCTCGGCGACTGCGGCGGTCTCGTTGCCGCCGTGCTCGATGGCGTGGAGGGTGTCGAGGCGTACCTGCTTGCGCGCGGCGTTCTCTTCGCCGGTGCCGCTGGTGCACCACTGCGAGGTACGGGCGTAGAGGTCCCAGCAGTAGAAGTCGATGGCGTCGGCGGGGCGGCCGGAGGCGGCGGCGCGCTGCTCGCAGCCGGCCACAATCTGCCGCACCTCGTCGAGGGACTTGCCTTCGAGATGCAGGAAGCCGACGACGACGTCGGCTACCTGCACGCCGGTGTTGTCGATGTAGTTCTGGATATCGACTTTGGAGCCGGCGGCGCGGAGGAGGCGGACGAAGGTGTCGCCGAGGATGGCGTTGCGCAGGTGGCCGATGTGCGCGGCCTTGTTGGGATTGATGCTGGTGTGCTCCACCAATGCATGGAGCGGGCTTTTGGGCGAGTGCTGTGCCAGGTCAGCAGCTGCAATGCTTTTGACGCCAGTGCTGCGGTCGAGGCGGGCGTTGATGTAGCCGGCGCCGGCGACCTCGAAGCCGGCGAAGCCTTCGAGCGCGCCGATGGACTCGACGATCTCCGTGGCGATGATTTTGGGGGCCTTGCGCAGGGAGCGGGCCAGTTGCAGGGCGATGGGCGTGGCCAGCTCGCCGAAGCGCAGGTCGGGCGGAATCTCGATGGGGAGGTTCTCGATGTCGAGATCGTACTTTGACTTGAGCAGGGTACGGAGGTGGGCGGCGAGCCTCTTTTGCAATGCAAGATACACGGAGATAGGCCTCTGAAATCCTTGATTTACAAGGGTGATTTTAACAGAGGGGCGCGCGGGGCATAGGGTTTCAGGCGGGGGCGAGGCCTGAAACTGTGTCACAATGGTGGCCAGAAGCGAGGGCGCGATGACGATCGATTTGAAGCAGCCGGAACTGGAAGCATTGATCCGTCTACGCATGCAGACCGGCCGCTATGCCAGCGTGGAGGAGGCGTTGCTGGAGGCGCTTCGTACTGCGCCGCTTCCGGCAAAGGCCGGCGAGTTACCGGCCCCTTCAGGCCGCACCGGCGCCGATCTGATTGCTGCCATGCAGGCGTGCCCGTATCCCGACTTCGAATTTGAAAAGACACGCTCAGCGATGCCGGTTCGGGATGTGACGCTCTGATGGCCTGGCTGATCGACACGAATATCCTGTCTGAGATCAAGCGTCCCCGTCCCGATCCGCATGTTGTCCGCTTCCTCACGTCCATTCCTCAGGAGGATCTCCTCACGAGTGTGGTGACCCTGGCAGAGATTCGCTACGGCATCGAGATGCAGAGTGATCCGGCCCGGCGAGCGGCGCTTGCAGTGTGGCTGGATGGAACGGTTCGCCCGATGTTTGCCGGGAGAGTTCTCGGAATCGATGAGCAGACGCTGGTCACGTGGCGGTTTCTGGCAGAAACAGGCAAACGGGCCGGCTACACATTTTCGCAGCCCGATCTTCTGATTGCCGCCATCGCTGCCGAGCACACGTTGACGGTTGTGTCGCGGGATACCGCGCCGTTTCAGGCAGCCGGGGTTCCAGTCGTGAATCCCTTTGCGTGGCAAGGGGACTGATCTCATCCCGTAGAATCGAATTCAGACCAGATGCGCTGCCGATGTGACCTGGCGCGCACCGTTCGATACCGAATCCATGACTCAGCAACCAACGCCCGAACGTTTTTACCTGACCACGCCCATCTACTACGTGAATGCGCGGCCGCACCTGGGGCACGCGTATTCGACGATCGTCTGCGATGCGATTGCTCGGCGCAAGCGCGCGCTGGGCATTGAGACCTGGTTTCTAACCGGTACGGACGAGCATGGGCAGAAGATTGAGCGCTCGGCTGCGCTGGCCGGGCGCACGCCGGAGGAGTTTGCGAGCGCCATCTCCGGCGAGTTTCGCGGGCTGTGGGACCGGATGGGCCTGAGCTACGACGACTACATCCGCACGACGGAACCGCGCCACAAGACCGCTGTGCAGAAGCTGTTTGCCACGCTGCGCGATCGCGGATTTATCTACAAGGGCTCGTATACCGGGCAGTATTGCGTGAGCGACGAGGCCTGGGTGGACGTGGCGCCGGGCGCGCCCTGCCCGGACTGCGGGCGCATCACGGAGACGGTGAGCGAGGAGAACTACTTCTTCAAGCTCTCGGCCTTTGAGCGGCGGCTGCTGGAGTTCTACGAGGCCAACCCGGAGTTTATGGGGCCGGAGTCCACGCGGCGCGAGGTGATCAGCTTTGTGCGCGCGGGGTTGAAGGACCTGTCGGTGAGCCGGACCAGCTTTACGTGGGGCATCCCGGTGCCGGGCGACGAGAAGCATGTGGTCTACGTGTGGCTGGACGCGCTGGCGAACTACATTACTGCTCTTGGTTGGGGGTCGGACGATCCGGCGGCGCAGGAGCGGTTCCGGAAGTTCTGGCCGGCGAACATGCATCTGATCGGCAAGGAGATCAGCCGGTTCCACTGCGTCTATTGGCCGGCGTTTTTGATGGCCGCGGGCATTGAGCCTCCGCGGAGTGTGCGGGCCAACGGCTGGCTGCTCTTTGATCAGGGCAAGATGTCCAAATCGAAGGGCAACATTGTGCGCGCCGAGACGGTGATGGAGGTGCTGGGCGCGGATGCACTGCGCTACTTCCTGCTGCGGGAGATTCCCTTTGGGCAGGACGGCAACTTCAGCTTCGACGCGCTGGTGCAGCGGTATAACGGCGACCTGGCCAACGGCTATGGGAACCTGGTGAGCCGCGTCGTCAACATGGTGCACAAGTACTTTGGTGGGGTGGTGCCGGAGACGGGTGCGCTGACCGCATCGGAAGAGGATCTGCGGGCGAAGGCCGAGGCCACACTGGCGGCCTTTGGGCCGGCGTTTGACGCGCTGGACTTCTCTGAGGCGCTGAAGAGCCTGTGGCTTCTGGTGGGTGAGACGGATGGCTATCTGACGGCCAATGCGCCCTGGAAGAAGCCCGCCGAACGTAGCGATGCCGAGCATGCGGCGCTGCAAGCGCGGGTGCTGGCGACGGCGGCAGAGGCGATTCGGGTGATTACGGCGCTGGTGTATCCCATTCTGCCGGAGTCGGCTGCGAAGGTGTGGCGGCAACTGGGGCTGGGTGAGATTGCGGACGCAGCGCAGCAGGCATTTTTAACGAATCTCGCATGGGGCGGGCTGAAGGCCGGGACGCAGTTCCTGGAGCCGGCGCCACTGTTTCCCCGCGCGGAAAAGGACGCGACCGAACGTATGCAGAATCTGGAAGAAGCGAACAACAAGAGCGCGATTGAGGCGGCTGGCGGCGGTGGGGCAGACCGCGGCTCCGCCGCGAACACGGGCACGGAAGCCGTTGCGGCTCCCATCACAGAACAGGCGGCCAGGCCTGCGCCTGCAGCTGCTCCTGCGGCAGAGGCGTCTGTCTCCGTTGCGCCTGCACCCGTAGCTTCACCAGCGGCTCCGGCTCCGGCGGCGGAAGCGCCCGCGGCGGCTGAGGAGAAGCAGTTCATCAGCATCGACGACTTTGCCAAGGTGGAGCTGCGTGTGGCGCAGATTCTGGTGGCGGAGCGCGTGCCCAAGGCGGACAAGCTGTTGCGGCTGGAGGTGGACCTGGGCTACGAAAAGCGGCAGATTCTGGCGGGGATCGCGCAGTATTACGAGCCGGAGAAGCTGATTGGGCGGAAGATTGTGATTGTGGCCAACCTGGCGCCGCGGAAGATGCGCGGGCTGGAGTCGAACGGCATGCTGCTGGCGGCCTCGCTGGAAGGCGGAGCGCCGGTGCTGGCGGGCTTCCTGGAGGAAGTGCCACTGGGGGCGCGGCTGAAGTAAGTGCGAAGGCTGCCCGCGCGGCAGCCTTCGTTGTCGATACACATCAATCATGCCATACTTACACATCGAGGCATTGCCATGCGCACCAACATTGACATGGACGATAGGTTGATGAGGCAGGCAATGAAGGCCACCGGGGCAAAAACGAAGCGCGCCGCGGTGGAGGCCTGTTTGCGCAAGCTGCTCGATGTTCACGACCGCGAGGCGGCGCAGAAGCGCATCTTTCGCGTGCAGGAACAGGAGCGGCAGGCGGCCATGCGCGCGGGGAAGCTCGACGAGTGGTTTGCCAACCTGGTCAAGAATGGAAACACGGTGGAGGCGGCTGCCCATGCGGACAAACATCGAGATTGACGATGCCCTCCTGCGCCGGGCGATGAAGGTTACGGGCGCGGCTACCAAGAAAAGCGCCGTGGAGGCGGCGATGCGCCTTACCGTGCAACTCCACAAGCAGGCCGAGGCCATTCGCAAGCTCTGGGGTATTGGTTGGGAGGGCGATCTCGACCAGATGCGCACCAATGAGCATGCGGACTGAGATACAGCATGGGAAGACACGGACCGAATGAAGCGTCGATCCGTTGCGTAAATTGCCGTTCTCCAGAGCAGGTACGAAATGGTCATCGTTGACTCGTCGGTCTGGATCGACTTTCTGAATCGCAAGCAAACGCCGCAGACTGGCTGGTTGCGAAGCGCGATGGCTGGCGGAAACATCGGCCTCACAACCCTCGTGTTGACTGGGGTGCTGCAGGGCATCCGCTTCGAGAACAGGTTTCGCGCAGCAGAGCAACTCTTCCTGACCATGAGCGTCTTCGAGATCGTGTCTGTATCGCTGGCGGCGCATGCGGCACGCAACTACCGGGCGTTGCGCGCGCGTGGAGTGACAGTGCACAGCACGGTGGATTGCCTGGTAGCCACGTTCTGTATTCAGAATGGCCATCGCCTTCTGCACTGCGATGCCGACTATAACTTCTTCGAGCAACATCTCGGATTGAAGGTAGTCCATCCATGAAATAGTGCTTCGATAAAATGGAATAGATACGAAGTTCTGCCAGTCATCGTTGTTCCGAGGTTCCATTGCTGATCGATTCCCACGCTCATCTTGACAGTCCGCGCTACACCGACGATCGCGAGGCGATGCTGCGCCGTGCGTGGGAGGCGGGTGTGGGCACGGTGCTCTCCATCGGCATTGGCGAGGAGCCGGCGCAGATGCACCAGGCTCTGGATCTATGCCGCCAGTTCAACGCGCATCCGGAGAGCGGCGC
>DAIDGZ010000115.1 GCA_027452125.1 Acidobacteriaceae bacterium
CTGCCCGGTTAAGCCACCTGCTTGAATAGCTCGATGTGTGGCCGGCGTTTGCGGCTGGCACGCCACAGATCGAACTGTGTCTGGAGATCGATCCATAGCGTGGGGCTGGTGCCCAAGGCATCTGCAAGGCGCAGGGACATCTCCGCGGAGATTCCTGCCCTGCCGTTGAGGATGCGGGAGAGGGTCACGCGCGAGACATGGAGCCGGGCTGCCGCCTCAGAGACCGGCATCTCTCCCAGCCATTCCCGTAAAACCTTGCCGGGATGGGCCGGCTTGAACATTGGCTTCATGGTGCGCACCTCCTTCAGTGATAGTCCTGGTAATCGACCAGAATGGCATCCTCGCCTTCGAAACGAAAAGTGAGCCGCCAGTTGCCACTTACTTTTACAGCCCAGTGCTGCTTGAGCTCTCCGAGTAAAGGATGCAGGTTCCAGCCGGGAGCCGCCATATCCGCGGGGCCTCTGGCCTTATTCAGCGTGGTCAGCTGGAGATTCAACTTGTCCGCGTGACTGGGCTGAATTCCCGCCTTGCTGCCTGTAAAGAAGAACTTCTCGATCCCTGCATGCCGGAAGCTCCTGATCATACGAGCAGCGTAACGCTACACGATACGCGCTGTAAAGCGCGGCACTGGCCATAGAAATTACACATCCCGCCTCCCGGCGACGAGAGGCGGGATGTCTCTGCTGAAACCTCAGGCGTTGCCCAGCACCACCGTGTGGGGGCTCATGGGGATGGGGTGCGCGGTGACAACGCCGAAGCCGGCTTCGCTGTACATGGCCGCCAGGTCACTGAAGGTGTAGGCGTCGCCGGCCACGGTTGAGGTGAGCATGGTGAGGGCGAAGGCTGCCGGCATGGGCGGCGACACGCGATCTTCGTTGGGCACAAACTCCAGCGTGGCTGCGCGGCCGCCGGGACGCAAGGCAGCCTTCACCTTTTTGAGCAGCCCCACACAGGTTGGCTTGTCGAAGTGGTGCAGGAAGTTGGTGAGCAGGACGGCGTCGTACGGGCCGCCGAAGTCCACCTCAAAGGCAGAGCCGGGGAGCATGTTGTAGCGCTGGTGCACGCCGGCCTTCTCGGCATTATCGAGGGCCACGCGGAGGACTGGCGCCCAGTCCAGGCCGGTGACGTGGGCCTGGGGGTTCTGCCGGGCGATCTCGATGCCGAAGAGACCGTGTCCGGCGGCGATGTCCAGCACGCGCATGGGGCCGTTGTGCCCGTCCAGCACCACCGCGCCGAGCGGAGCGGCCAGCGGCGCCATCATCGGCGCCATGGTCTGGGCAAACTGTACCCAGATGGGATTCTCCGGCTCCACGCTGCCGTCACCGGGCATGACGGTGCGGCCGTTGCGCACCACCTCCGCCAGCCGCGCATACGGTTCGTGCATCGCAGGATTGCCGAGGAACTGGGCAATGGAGGCCAGGCAGGCAGGGGAGCGCGGGTCAAGAAACGCGCCGCTCATGGGCGTGTGGCGGTAGCAGCCGTCCTGCTTGGCCAGCACGCCGCTGATCACCAGAAAATCGCAGAGGATGCGGATGCCCCGCTCCGAGGCGTGACAGTGCGCGGCAATCGAGGCCACATCACCGGGGCCGGCGCCCACGGCGGTGAAGACGTCGAGGTCAATCGCCGCTTTCAGGGCGGCTGTCTTCTGGTGGGCCTGAAGCATTTCAAACACCAGCGCGGGAGTGGGGGGAGCAGAGCCGTGGCTTGCCTCTTGCATGGTCGTTCTCCTGGATGACCCGGCTCGAAAAATGGATTGGGGGAGAGTAGGGAGCGCGGGTGGACCGAGTGTATCACCCACATGCATCAGCCCGGTGAATTTTTCATCCTGTCCACGCGAGTTGACCGCCCGTCTGCACAGGCGCGCGGTCTTTCGCTGATACTCAGGGATACCAATGAGTTGCGGGCCCAGGCCTGGGCTAAAGTTGTCCTCCGAAGCGAGGCAAATGATCTGTATGATTAGGCGAGAAAGGCGCGCCATGAGTGACTCCACCACGATTTTTGTCTCGGCCGGGGAGGCCAGTGGCGAACACTATGGCGCGCTGCTGATTGCGGAGCTGAAGCGACAGCTTGCCGCAGCCGGGCAAAGCGCGGGCTTTTTGGGCATGGGCGGCGCGCGCATGGAGTCCGCCGGACTGGAGCGGGTGGTCCGCGCCGAAGATATGGCGGTGATGGGCTTTACCGAGGTGGTGCAACACCTGCCCCGCATTTACGGCGAGTATCGGAAGCTCAAACGCGCCATCCGCACGCGGCGGCCCAGCATTGCCGTGCTGATCGACTTCCCTGAGATTCACTTTCGCCTGGCCGAGGAGTTCCACCGGCTGGGGATTCCCGTGATCTTCTTTGTGAGCCCACAGCTCTGGGCGTGGAAGCAGCACCGGATTCGCCTGGTGCAGCAGTATGTGCAGCGGATGCTGGTGATCTTTCCTTTCGAGGAGGGGTTTTATCGGGAGCGGGGCGTGGACGCGGAGTTTGTGGGGCATCCGCTGGCGGAGCTAGCTCTTCCCACCATCAGCCGGGCGCAGTTTGCCGCTGAGAATCATCTGGATCCGGCCAAAACCTGGATTGGGCTGCTGCCGGGGAGCCGGCTGAAGGAGATTCGCAGCCACCTGCCAGAGATGATTGAAGCGGCCTGGCGGCTGACCGTGCCCCAGGGCTCGACGGCTTATCCCCTGGAAAACTACGAGTTTCTTGTCCCGCTGGCGCCGACCCTGAGCCAGGAGCAGCGGGACGAGGTGCTGCATATGGTCGACCTGCGGGCGGGAGGGCTATCCTTCCGGCTGGTGGAAGACCCGCGGGCCACGCTGTTGCACGCCCGCGCCTCAGTGGTGGCGAGCGGCACGGCCACGGTGGAGGCGGCGCTGATCGGCAATCCCTTTGTGGTGATCTACCGGGTTTCGCCCATCACCTATGCCATTGCCAAACGGGTGGTGAAGGTGCCGCACGTGGCCATGGCCAACCTGATTGCCGGCAAGCGCGCAGTGCCTGAACTGATTCAGGATGACTTCACCGCCGCGCATATCGTCCAACAAATCGAGCGGCTGCTACCGGAAGGGATGGCACGCGAGTCCATGATGCAGGATCTGAAAGCGGTTCGAAACGCGTTGACCCGCGGAGCCATGGGGAAGGGCAAGGGCGCGCCGGGGGCCATTGCGCGCGTTGCCGCCATTACCCTGGAACAGCTTGGAAAAGCGCGCGCCACGCCGGGAATCAAGGCCGGTTAGATCGGGAAGTCAGGTTCTTTGCGAAGAGACATTCACCACGAGGACGCGGCATGCATAAGACGGGAATGGAATTCTTGAATGGGCAAAGGATGAATCGGCTTACCTGCGGAGCACGGCGGCTGCTGGGGCTGCTGGGTATGGCCGGGGCAACACTGCTGCTTGCGCTGCCCGGCTCGCTCCCCAGCCTGGCACAGCGTCCGGAGCGGCCGGCGCTGGACATTACCGGCTACGTCATCAACGCCGAGCTGCTGCCGGCCACGCACCACCTGAGGGCGACCGCCGTGGTCAGCTTCACTGCGCCGCCCAACCTGCAGGTGGTGACCTTCGGCTTTCACCCGGCATTGAAGCTGACCAAGATTACCGATGAAAGCGGCAAGCTGCTGGACGGCGAGCGCATGGCCGACGGGAGCATCCGCGTGACTCCCGCTGCACCCTTCACCGCCGGCCAGGAGGTGCACTGGACTTTTACCTATGAGGGCGTAATCACGGGCAGCGAAGACGGGCCGGTGGAGGGGCTGAAGCTGGCCGCCATCCAGGACCCGATCACCTATCTGCTGTACCCGGCGCGCTGGTTCCCCATGACGGGCTATATGACCGACCGCTTCACCGCGGAGATGCACATCAGCGTTCCGCAGGGGATGCGGGTGATTGCCAGCGGCGCCAGCGGCCCGGCGCACCCGGTGAGCCTCTCCGACGGCAAGCCGGGCGACCAGTACGACTTCAAGTGGACGCGGCCGGGATTCCCGGGCACGGTGATTGCCGGGCGGTTTGTAGGTCCGGTGATGGGCGGGGCGGGCAATGTGACCGTCTACCTGACCGTGAGCCACCAGGCCTCGGCGAACCAACTGGCGCAGACAGCGGCCAAGGAGTATGACTACTTCACCAACGAATTTGGCCTGCCCGAGACGCCGCGCCTGACCGTGGTGGAGCTGCCCAATGACACCCTGCCGGCGGCCTGGGCTCCGGAGGTGGCGGCCATCATGGGCGCGCATGTGGCCGACAAGAGCGGCATCCGCCTGCTGGCCAACACCATCGCCCACCAGTGGTGGGGGTCGGAGATCAGCCCGCGCACGCTAAACGACGCCTGGATCACCAACGGCATGTCGCGCTATGCGGAGCTGCTGTATGTGGAGAACGAGTATGGCGCAGCGGCCATGCGCGATGCGCTGACCGACGTAGCCGCAGGCGCGCTGGCCTATGACACCATCCCGCTGTCCAGCGCATCGCGGCTGGACGCCTTCTCGCCCGCCTTCCAGTCCATGACGCTGGAAAAGGGCGCGATGGTCTTTCACATGCTGCGGGGCGAGATCGGCGACAAGGCCTTCCGGGCAACGCTGCAGGGGGTTCTGAGCCAGTACACGGACAAGCCGGTGCGCACCGAGGATGTGCAGAAGGTGGCCGAGCAGCAGAGCCAGCAGCAGCTAACTGCTTTCTTTGCGCAGTGGATCGACGGCACCGGCGCACCGCAATTCACCAACAAGTACGCGGTCTACCGGCTGGGCAACAACAAGGGCTTCCGCACGATTGGCGACATCACCCAGGACCTGGATCTGTTCCGCATGCCGGTGGACCTGCGCATTGAGACCGACGGCAAGACGGTGAACCAGAAGATCGACGTGGTGGGCACCGACTCGCAGTATGTGGTGGACACCTTTGGCCGGCCGCGGCACATCAGCATCGATCCCGATGACTGGATGCTGAAGAACTCGCCAGACCTGCAGGTGCGGGTACACATTCTGAAGGGGCAGCAACTGGTGGCGCAGGGCGACCTGGCCGGCGCGCTGACCGAGTACCAGAACGCGCTGAAGGCCAACCCGCAAAGCTCCCTGGCCAGCTACCGCATCGGCGAGGTGCTGTTTACCCAACGCAACTACCAGGCCAGCGTGGACGCCTACCGGGACGCGCTGCGCGGGGACGACAATCCGCCGTGGACGGAGGTCTGGAGCCACATCCAGATCGGCAAGATCTTCGACATCACCGGACAGCGCGACCGGGCGGTGAACGAGTACCGGCTGGCGGTGCAGACCAACGACAACACCCAGGGCGCCATCAACCAGGCACGCGAGTATCTGCAACACCCGTACAAGCGGGCGGACGCAGACTGAAACAGTGCAGCGCAGGGCAATGGCCAGCCTCTCTCGAGGCTGGCCATTTTGCTGGAATCCGTCTTCTTCGCGTTAACTGTGGGTATCGCCCAGGCGGATGATCTGCAGATCCACCTCGGCTAAGCCCACATGGGTCATGGCCAGCTTTTTGGCCGCGCCATAGGAGAGATCGATGATCCGGTTCTGGTTGACCAGGTCGCCGCGGTCGGTGATGCGCACGACGACGGAGCGATGGTTCCTGCGATTGATGACCCGCACCAGAGAGCCGAAGGGCAGGGTGGGGTGGCAGGCGGTCATCGCGTACATGTTGTAGCGCTCGCCGCTGGCCGTGCGGCGTCCGTTGAAGCGGCCGCCATACCAGGAAGCAATGCCTTGCAGCCGGTCGCCGCGTCCTTCGTCGGCATCCTTGGGCTTCGCCAAGGCAGCCGGCGTCGCGCTTGTAGCCGTGGGAGCAGCAGTGGAACCCAGGGCAGGGAAGGGAAGGCGCGCATCTGCTTGCACAGTTCCCGTGGTGAGCAACACCACCAGAACAGCCAGCGCAACCGACGAAGCACCACCCAGCAGACCAAGCGCCAGGGAGCTTTTCAGGTTCAAGGTGCGTGATTTCCTTGTTCTCGCCATTCGCCCATTTTACTAAATCGGTACCCTGCAAGGCCACATATTGGCGAATAAATACTGGGTATTTCGCTGGAAAATCTTGGACTTAGCTTCGATTTCCAGCTAAGTGACTCATCACAGGTAAGTTATCCGTCGTGCAGTTTTGCACCATTTTCAGTGCAAAAGCGCCGTGCATCGTTCCTGTGGTCGCCTGGGCCTTCTTTGGCCTGCAGGGTGGTGTTACCTGTACACGGCTGCTTCGAACATCGGGGCGGAAGCAACCAGCCATGAACCGCGACACGAGCCAAAGCAGATGAGAATCTGCTAAGGCTTTGCAGATTAATCCGCACATCCGGGTATCGTCAAGGGGGAAATCACCAGGATGCAGGCAGTGGGGAGGAGCGGATGGAGCTGAGTTGTGCCGGTTTGGAACTGATCAAGCGCTGTGAGGGACTGCGCATGCGTGTCTATCGGGATGTGAATGGCATCGCCACGATTGGCTATGGTCACCGGCTGCTGCCAGCGGAGTCTTACCCGGCAGGGATTACGGAGCCTGAGGCCGCGGCGCTGCTGGCGCAGGATGTGCGCATTGCGGAGCAGGCGGTGCTGCGCCGGGTCAAGACACCGTTGACGCAGGGGCAGTTCGATGCGCTGGTGGACTTCGTCTTCAACCTGGGCGAGGGACGGCTGGCTGGGTCGTCCCTGCTGCGGGAGCTGAACGACGGACGCTATGACGAGGCAGCGGCGCAGTTGTTGCACTGGGATCACGCCGGAGCCCGCGAGAATGCCGGCCTGAAGGCGCGCCGGGAGGCGGAGTTTGCCCTGTGGCATGGCCGGGCCGCGGCAGAGATGGCCGCCGCGTAGCTTTTAGCCTGTTCTACACTTTCCCGGGGGCGGCAGGCGCAGGCTGTGGGCCGTCTGCGGCTGGGGTCAGTTCCTCAATCTCCAGTTGTTCCTCGGGCTTGAGGTAGCCCTTGCGCCGGAACCAGTCAGCCATGGCGGGCTGCAGACGGTGGAGCGGGACGCGGTTGCCGGCCTCCATGAGGCCATCGCTGACCGGAAGCGTGTCGTCAAAGACGGCATCGTTGGTGAAGTTGCGCATGGCGAAGTTGTCGATCCAGTGCAGCGGGCAGGCATGACGCCCGCCCTGGGCATCGATTCTGCGGACCGCGAGTCGGCGCGTGAACATATCTCCACTTTAACCGCAGCGGACTCGCCCGGACAGGGTCGCTATGGCCTGGCGGAAGGCCCCACGGCGCTGGCATGCACCGGCATCGCTTGGACATGGAAGACCTGGTAGCCGGAGTCGCGCTCCTGGATACGCTGGCGGATCCCCTTGAAGAGCAGAACCCGGCCCTGGAGCATGCCCTCCGCGCCGGTGGGCAGCCAGAGAGTTCCCTGCACCGGGGCCTGGTCAAAGCTGAAGGTGGTGCCCTTCTGGATGCTGGCCAGCAGGCCGCCGGCAAAGCGGAAGGTGTCATTGAAGTGCACCTCCAGCCGCGCCACCTGCAGGTCGGCCCGGTCAATCCAGATGGTGCCGCCGAGCTTCTTGGAGATATCCTCGGCCAGTCCATGGGTATGGGCGCCCTTGCGGCCCACAAAGCTGAAGACGATGGTCGGCCGGCCGCGGAAGCTGACCAGCCGGGGATTCTGAACCTCCATGATTTCGAGCAGGCGGCTCACGGTCAGGTTCTGCCCTTGCAGAGGCTGGTCCGGCGGGGTCTGCTCCGCTTTGGTCACCAGCTTTTGCACGCGCTGCGACTCTTTCTCCTCGTCGTGGGCGCTGAGCGGCTGGCCGTCTTTCTTCACCAGGCGCTGAATCTGGTGCCCGTGGACGAAGAACGCCTGGAACTCCTTGCTCTCGGTCTTCTTCACCCGACCGCTGGAGTCGACGTCCTGGGTGGTCTGCAGGGCGGTGTAGGTGTAGTTCTCGCGGACCTTTTCCAACTGCTTCTGGCGCGCCTGCACCTGCTGAATCAGCTGGGGGATGGATGGAATCGGCGGGTTCACAGGCTGCTCACAGGCCGCGCTCAGCGCAATCCCCAGGGGAGACAGCACGATCAGCAACATCCACCGTTTTGGCAAATCCATCCGCTTGAACAAGTCCGTACCACCCGATCCGGCATCGCTCTGCTGCTTGGACGGCTATCCGGCGCTTCAGTATACTCAGGTCCTGGCTGCCGATTGCGTGAAGATGTTCATCCCCCCACCAAGGAGGCATACGTCATGATGGGATTGCTGGTTCAATGGCTGCTGAGCGCCCTGGCTCTGCTCCTGGTCGCCAAGCTCGTACCCGGTTTCAATGTTGAGGGACTGTGGCCGGCGCTGATTGCGTCGCTGGTGATTGGCCTGCTGAACGCGACACTGGGCTTTTTCCTAAAGATCATTACCTTCCCCATCAGCATTCTCACCCTGGGCATCTTTCTGCTGGTGATCAACGCCCTGATGATTCTGCTGGCCTCGAGCATCGTGCGCGGCTTCAATGTGCGGGGTCTGTTTCCGGCCTTCTGGGGAGCGGCCGCATTGGCGCTACTGGGCATGCTGATCCGCGCCGTGGTAGATCGCGGGTAGGCGACACAGTCAACCGCCACGGCTATCGAGTGTACGCGTTGGGACGATGCGCGGCGGCGGCTTTGCGCCCTGCTGCTGATTTTTTCGCCAGCGGGGCACTGGCCTGACTTCCAGGCTCGACGGGCGCAGCCGCCCTGGGCTGCTCCGGGGCAGCGGCAGGGGTGACGCGCGGGCCTTGCAGGGTCTGCGGAGTGCGGATGGCTCCGGCAGTGGAGAAGCCCGGATTCACACCGATACGCGGAGCGGCAGCAGCGGCGGGCATTCCCGGCTGCACGCGAGAGTAGATTCCCCAGCCACCACCGAGCACGGTAAGGGCAATGGCCGCGGCAGCGGCACCGCGCATCCATGTTCTTACGGGTGGAACAGTTAGCGCGGCCGCACGGGGCCAGGACAGTACATGCGCCTTGGGGGGCTGTGCCTCGAGAGCGGCGCGGAGACGCTGCTCCAAGCCTTGCGGAGCAGGCAGGCGGGCAATCAGGCGCAGGGTTTCATCAAATTGTGCCTGATCGGCAGCGCCGGACGGGTTGCGGGGTGGGGAATTCATCGCAAGCTCCTTGTGTGATTCAGGAGGCCGGCCATCAGGTTGCGGGCGCGGAAGAGCCGGGAGCGGACGCTGGACTCCGTGATGTCCAGGACGGCGGCGATCTCCACGCTGCTGAGTTCCTCAAAGGCGGAGAGTTGCAGAACTTCGCGTTCTTTGGCGGGCAGCTGCTCCACGCAGGTCAGCACCTGGGCGTGGTGTTGCGCGGCGGCTGCGGCTTCTTCGGCAGAGAGGCCGGTGGAGGGCAGCACCCGCGCCAGCTCGGAGATGTCATCGGTTTCGGGGCGGGTTTTGGCGCGGCGCTTACGATCCAGAACGATGTTCCAGACGATGCGGACCAGCCAGACGCGGTGGTCGCGCACCTCGCCGAGCGTATCCCGGTGGCGCAGGACCCGGAGAAAGGCCTCCTGCACGGCATCTTCGGCGTCGGCGGCGTTGCGCAACACGGAGTAGGCTACGCGGTAGAGGGACGCGGCATACTGATCCACCAGTGCCGCAATTGCCTCTTCGGTAGCCTGAGCACAGGCCAAGCGGTCATCCGCGCTGTCTGGAATCTGCATCCAACCTGCGTAAATTGCCTGGCTGGCACTCATACAAGCACCAGACGCAGGCAAGAGGCAATCTGCTCAGGGGCCAGCGAGCGTGGGCTGCGACAGGCCGCCTGGGGCTTACTTCGCGGTCAGCTTTTGCGCAGCGATGGCGCCGGCCGCACCGTCCTTATCGGAGTCCTTGACCTTGGCCCAGAGGGCGCGGGCCTGATCCAGCTTGCCCTGCGCGGCATAGAGGTCTGCCAGGTTGAGCTGAGCGGCCGCCGCAGAGACCGTCTGTGAAGGCTTGGCCGCGATCTGGTTGTAGAGGTCGATGGCCTGCGCGTCCTGGCCGTTCTGGCGATAGAGCCCCGCCAGAGCCAGCCTGGCCAGGTTGGCGACGTTGCTATTCCAGGAGCCGGCCGCGGACTTGAGATCCTGCTCGGCCGAGGCTGTCTGACCCAGGTCTTCATAGCTGACGCCGGCCAGATAACGGGCCTTGGCGCCCTCGGGGAGCCAGCCGTACTTGCTGGCCACGGCGACAAACTGCTCATTGGCTGCCTTGGCGCGGGCCGCAGCGGAGGAGTAGGTTCCACTCTCGGTGGGCACGCCGGGCTGGGCCAGGGGCGCATTGTAGGTGTCGAGGGCATCGCCCAGGGCCTTCTCAGCGGCGCCGGCCTGGCTGTAATAGAAGGCAGAGCCGCCGATGACGACCGCCAGAGCCACCACCGCGCTGATTCCCCAGCGCACAACATTGGAGCGGTGCTCGCCGAGCCAACTCACGCCGCTGGCGGTGGCTTGAGCGAATTTGTCTTGCTTCAGAGCATGTCTGGTTTGAGTATCCACGGAGTTTCTCTTAGTTCCTCGCTGATGGGCTTGCAGGCGGGTCCGATCGGATGGAGTCGCTGCGTGCGCAACCCAAGTAGTTTAGCAGCGCGGAAAGAACAGCGTCCACCGGCACACGGCCGGCTTTTCGCGCTGTGGGCCGCTTGCCCTTGGCGGGCGGTGGCGCTAGGCTAAGGACATGTATGAAGATTTTCAGGTAACCGATCGCTGGAGCGGCGAAGTGCTCCACTGTGCGTGGAAGGGCACCATCGTCGCCATCGCAACTCGCCACGCCGACGCCGTGGATGCGCGCTTCGAAGTGAACGGACGCCCCATGTGGATTGCCCTGCCCTGTGCTGCCTGGCAGGCGCAGAAGGAACGCTCCGGCAAGGTGATCACCGACTACCTGGCCGCGCAGATCGCGGGCCGCTATCTGAAGCAGCTCATCGAAGAAGGCTACGATGCGCGGCGCGAGGTCTACACCATGAGCGTGGACGAGGTGCTGACGCATCTGGACGCCGTGCTGGCCGAAGCCAACGAACTGGGCGAGATTCCCGCCGTGCCGGTAATCGCCTAGCGCCGTTGCACGCGCCGCGCCCTCGCGCAGCACCGCCCTGTTCGGCTAGCATACTTCGTGTTCCGGTAAGGCTTCCCCATTGTCCGGTCTCTTTCTGTGTGGAAGGAGTGAGTTCATGGGAACATCGAGTGCGGCGGAGGCGCTGCAGGCGCTGGCATCGGGAGAAGGCGTACACCTCAACCTATCTGTTCCTGCGCTGGTGGAGTGCTCGATTGCACGCGGCGAAGGGCAGCTGGCCGCCAATGGCGCTCTCACCGCCTACACCGGCGCCCGCACCGGCCGCAGCCCCCGCGACCGCTTTCTGGTAGACGATGCGCTCACCCACGATTTGGTGGATTGGGGCACGGTCAACCAGCCGATTCCCTCCCCACATTTTGATGCCCTGCTGGAGCAGGTAGCGTCGCATCTGGCCTCACGGGAGCGCTTCGTTCAGGATCTCTATTGCGGCAACGATCCGGCGTACCGTCTGCCCATCCGTGTGATTTCGGAGTACGCCTGGCACGCGCTGTTCGTGCGCCAGTTGTTTGTGCGTCCGGATGCAGAGGAGCTCGCCGGGCACATGCCGGAGTTCACCGTGCTGGCCGCACCGGAACTGATGGCGCAACCAGAGCGGGATGGCACCCGCACCGGCACCTTCATCCTCACCGACTTTACACGGCGCATGGTGCTGATTGGCGGCACCAAATATGCCGGAGAGATGAAGAAGGCCATCTTCGGGGTGATGAACTTTCTGCTGCCGCAGCGCGGCGTGCTGCCTATGCACTGCTCCGCCAACGTGGGCCAGGACGGCACGACAGCCCTGTTCTTCGGCCTCTCTGGCACCGGCAAGACTACCCTCTCCGCTGACCCGGGGCGCAGCCTGATCGGCGATGACGAACACGGCTGGAGCGACACGGGCATCTTCAACTTCGAAGGCGGCTGCTACGCGAAGTGCGTAGACCTGAGCGAGGCGAAGGAACCACAGATCTTCCATGCCATCCGCTTTGGCTCGGTACTGGAGAATGTGGTGCTGGAGGCCGCCAGCCGGCAGCCGGATTACACCGACATCCACCTGACGGAGAACACGCGCGCTGCCTACCCGATCGAGTTCATCGACCATGCGATGATTCCCGGCGTGGGCGGTCATCCGCGTAACGTGCTCTTTCTGGCCGCGGATGCCTTCGGTGTTCTGCCGCCTATCGCCAGACTGACGCCGGAACAGGCCATGTATCACTTCCTCTCTGGCTATACGGCCAAGCTGGCGGGAACCGAGGCAGGGATGGGCCGCGAGCCTGTGCCGGAGTTCTCCGCGTGCTTCGGGGCTCCGTTTCTGCCGCTGCCGCCGCGCGTCTATGCGGAGATGCTGGGGGAGCGGCTGAGGAAGCACCAGGTCACCTGCTGGCTGGTGAATACAGGTTGGTCAGGCGGGAGTTTTGGCGTGGGCAAGCGTATGAGCCTGGGTGTGACGCGAGCACTGGTGAATGCGGCGCTCGACGGGACGCTCGGCGGAGTCGAGTATTCCAGCGAGACGGCCTTTGGCTTGTCCATTCCGCAAAGCTGCCCCGGGGTTCCCGCAGAGATCCTGAACCCGCGCAATGCGTGGCGGGACAAAGCTGCGTATGACCGGCAGGCCGCGGAACTGGCCGCGCGGTTCGAGGCGAACTTCCGCAAGTTTGACGCGCCGAAGGCCTGAGCGTGCAGATGGGCAGAGCGGATGCGTGCGGGAGCGAAAGATCCGCGATCACTCTTCCTGGCTGGCGGCGGCATAGCCGTTATGGGTCGAGCTTATTTGGAAGCGCTGTAGAGACGGTGGGGCTGTTTCGTTTGCGCAATGCCTGAGTAAATTTGCTGCAAACGCACAAAAGCCATGCCTGGAGGCATGGCTTTTGCAAGAATTAATTGCCGGCGATCACCTAATCTCCCACACAGTTTCCCGTGCAGTACCATCGGCCCAGCGAGGCTTAACTTCCGTGTTCGGGATGGGAACGGGTGATCCCTCGCAGTATGGTCACCGGCAAACTTGAAGGCGCTTGGCGGGTGGTTGCCCGCAGCCAGCCGCGGCATCTGCGTTTGTCCGGATGGTTTGTCCCGGAGGCTTGCAGGAACGCGGTGTGCAATCTGGCGCCAAAACTTTGCCGCTTCTGCCCGTAGGCAGGCAAGCGGAACGAAATTGATTGGACAAGGCGTTGTCGAAGAGGTCCGCTGAACTGCGCGGAGTTAATTCTATGGACAAGCCGAACGGGCGATTAGTACTGGTAAGCTACACGCATTACTGCGCTTCCACACCCAGCCTATCAACCAGATGGTCTTTCTGGGCCCTTCAGGGAGATCTCATCTTGGGGCGTGCTTCCCGCTTATATGCATTCAGCGGTTATCACAACCGAACTTCGCTACCCAGCCGTGCCCTTGGCAGGACAACTGGAACAC
>DAIDGZ010000116.1 GCA_027452125.1 Acidobacteriaceae bacterium
GAAAAAAGCAAATTGCAGCGGAACCAGCACCGCAATGAACACCAGCGCGAAGCACAGCACAGACCAGCCCGGACGCAATCCCTGCGTGCCCAGAAACACCCGCTCCAGCCCGCTAAAGGCCGGCGAGGGCGGCACCGTGAAGCTGGGCGCGTCACCCGCTTGCGCCTGCTCGGCGGCGCGCTCGTTGCCGGTCGGGTCCCCGGCTGGACTCTGCATCTCTGGCTCCATCAAGCCTCCTCACTGCACGCAATCGCCTTGCCGGCAGGCGCATCGCCTGCCTGCTGGATTGTATAGAGCGGCTCTCCCTTTCTCACAGCAGTTTCTTCGCGTCTCACCACGCGAGGCTGCCGCACGCTGCCAGTGTCGGCTCACCTTGACAGAATCAGCCGCTCCCTTGATTCTGTACCATTCGGGCATAGTTTGGTCCGGTCCAGGAGGATCACTGGTTTTGCGGGTTCGCGTCTTTTATCACGACAAATGCTTCGATGGCGCCTGTTCCGCCTCGCTCTTCACCCGTTTCCACCGCGAGTGCATTGCCTCCGATGCCGCCTACGAGTACCACGGCCTCGTCCATCGCGCCGGCGCGCTCTTTGACGAGAGCGCCTTTACCGGCGACGAAAACGCCATCGTCGACTTCAAATACTCCGCCTCGCCGCACATCACCTGGTGGTTCGATCACCACCAGTCGGCCTTTCTCACCGCCGAAGATCATCGCCACTTCGAGGCCTGCCAGCAGGACCCCGCCTGCTCGGCGCGCAAGTTCTTCGATCCCCACTACACCTCTTGCACCAGTTTCCTGGCCCACATCGCCAGCACCCGCTTTGGCTTCAACACCGCGCCGGTAGCCGACCTCATTCACTGGGCCAACATCGTCGATGGCGCGCTCTACGAGAGCCCCGAGGCCGCCGTCGAGATGGCTGCCCCAGCCATGAAGCTCACCCTGATCATCGAGTCCACTCAGGACCCCGAGTTCATCCCCCGCCTCATTCCCCTGCTCACTGAGATGCCGCTCGCGGAGATCCTCACCCAGCCCTTCGTCGCTCCCCTGCTGCCGCCGCTGCTCGAGCGTCACCAGCAGGCCCTCGAACTGATCCGCAGCCGCAGCGAAGAGCGCAACGGCACCATCTTCTTCGATATCACCGACCACCCCCTCGAGGGGTTCAACAAGTTCATCCCCTACTACCTGCACCCCAACGCCACCTACTCCATCGGTCTGTCCAAGTCGAGCTTCCGTACCAAGGTGGCCGTCGGTTCCAACCCCTGGACCAAGGTGGACCCGGCAAAGATGGTCAACCTGGCCCAGGTATGCGAGCGCTACGGCGGCGGCGGTCATGCCCGCGTCGGTGCCATCAGCTTCCCGCCCGACCAGGAAGAGAAAGCCCGCGTCGCGGCAGGCGAGATCGTGGCCGAACTGCGTGCCAGGGATCCCCGCTAGACCGCGCGCTCCGCGGTTCCCCATGAGCGAGTTTCTCTTCGTCTACGGCACGCTCCTCCCCGGCTGTGTGCCCGGCAAGGTGGCTGCACTCTCCGCACGGTTGCGGTTCGTAAGCGCCGCCACCGTGCCCGGTCTGCTCTATCACCTGGGCGAGTATCCAGGCGCCGTGCCCGACCCATCCGGTCGCCATCGCGTCTCCGGCGCTGTGCTGCAACTGCCCGCCGATCCCCACATCCTCGCGCAGCTCGATGCCTACGAAGAGTTCGATCCGCGCACTCCAGCAGCCAGCGAGTACGTGCGCGTCCTCCACCCCGTCTCGCTTGCCGATGGACGCACATTGCCTTGCTGGATCTACTGGTACAACTGGAGCACCGCCGGCCTGCCCATCATCCCCACAGGCGACTGGCGCAACCCGGCTGCGAATCAGTAAAAAGCCGGAAACCGCGCATGCTTGCGCCTGTTCCCGGCTCCCCCATCACGCCAATTTTGCCTGCGTCCCGGCCGTCTCTTACCGCGCCAGCATCTCCGCGGCCTTCAGGTACCACGGCGGCAGCGGCTTCTTGCCCGTCACCACCTCCTCCAGCGGAGTCATTGCCAGTTCGCCGTCAATCACGCCCAGCAGCACGCCCGCATGGCCCGCAATCAGCTGATCCGCGGCCTCTGAGCCCAGCCGCGTGGCCAGCAGCCGGTCCGCGCACGTCGGCGCCGCGCCCCGCTGGATGTACCCCAGCACGCTCGAGCGGAAGGTGAACCCTCGCAGCAGCTCATGCTCCCTGAAGTATTGAAACAATCCCTCGACGTTGTACTTCGCCCCCTCGGCCACCACAATGATGGCGTGCGGCTTGCCCCGCTCGTAGACGTCGCGGATGCGCTCTGCCAGTTGCTCCGGCGCCAGGTCTACCTCGGGAATCACAATCGCCTCGGCGCCTCCGGCGATGCCCGCCATCAGCGCCAGATAGCCGCACTTGCGCCCCATCACCTCCACCAGTTGCACACGCTGGTGCGACGAGGCCGTCACCTTCAGATTGTCGATGGCGTTCACCGCCACATTCAGCGCCGTGTCCACCCCAATGGTCACGTCTGAGCCGTACAGATCGTTGTCGATCGTCGAGGCCACGCCCACCACCGGAAAGCCCATCTTGTGCAGCGCATGCGCCCCGGTCTGCGTCCCGTTGCCCCCAATCACCACCAGCCCGTCGATGCCCGCGCCGCGCATCCGGCGGATGGCCAGCTCAATTCCCTCTTCGGTCTGGAACTCCGGGCACCGCGCCGATCCCAGCACCGTGCCGCCCCGCTGGATAATACTGCTCACGTCGCGCGGCCCCAGCCGCTTGAAGTTGCCCTCAATCAACCCCGAGTACCCCTGGTACACACCCCACGTGTTCACCCCTCGGGCATGCCCGGTACGGATCACCGCACGGATCGCGGCATTCATCCCGGGCGCATCGCCACCACTCGTTAAGACAGCTAAATTGCGCATATTTTCCTTTTCAGGCGTTCTCTTTCAGCATCGCAGAAATCAAGTGGTACGACCAGTGATTTAGATCACATTTCGTAAAACATAGCGATCATGGATTTATCGGTAAATTTATTCGGATTTGAATCACAAATTCGACCTGAGTGGTTGGACCTTTGAGCCACCAGACGTACTGCCCGAGGGTGGGGTGTGCGCCTACAGACCCAGCTCCGCCGCGCGCCTCCTCATCGCCTCAATGCAGAAGGCGATGTGCGCGTCCAGGTCCACGCCCAGTTCCGCTGCGCCCTGCGTCACGTCCTCGCGATTCACGCCCCGGGCAAAGGCCTTGTCCTTCATCTTTTTGCGCACGCCGGCCACCTCCACATCGGCAATCGCCTTCGTCGGCTTCACCAGCGCGCACGCAGTCAGGAATCCCGCCAGCTCATCGCAGGCAAACAGCGCCTTGGCCAGGTGCGTGGTGCGCGGCACGCCAGAGTAGAGCGCATGGCCCAGGATCGCCGTCCGCATCTCCTGCGGCCAGCCCAGCCGCTCCAGCTCCCGCACGCCCACAAACGGGTGCTCCTCCGGCGTGGGATGCCGCTCGTAGTCAAAGTCGTGCAGCAGCGCCGTGGTGGAGTAAAGCTCAAGAAAGGCCGCCCGCTCCTCGCCTGCAAGCCCCAGCCGGGCGGCCTCAGCCTCGCCGCAGGCAGTCACACAGGCCTCCACCGCCAGCGCATGCTTGCGTAGGCTCTCGCTCTGAGTCCACTCCGTCAGCAACTGCCAGGCCTGCTCCCGCCCATAGCCGCCGCGATTTTCTTCCGCCATCGGTTGTCTCCCTGTTGCACACCCTGGTTCGCGTTTCTTCGGGTTTCAATCTGGTTTGATGGGAATTTCTTCGGCTTGACCCCAACTTTGCACTTGACAATTATGGTTCACTTCCACGAAAGTAACCTACGTCGAGGTGCAAAAAAGGCACCCCGGAGGCTAAGCTCTGGCACTCCGCACAAGGCCTATGGCAACCACACTTCCGTCCCTCGAGACGCGCGAAGTTGTGCGGTGTGAGCACTGCAAGCTGGTGCAGTACCGGACAAACAACTCCCTCTGCAGAAAATGTCACAAGCCATTGGATATGGATGAGCCGCCGCGCATGGCGCCGCAGCTGGTCACGTCTGCCCCGGTCACTGCCTCCACTGAGGCGGGGATTCGTGTAGCCACCCAGGTGCGAGACATCCGCCGCGCCCGCCATATGAGCCAGCGCCAACTTGCCAGCCGCATGCAGGTGCCCCGCACCTACATCTCCAAGATTGAGAACGGCAAGGCGATTCCCACCCTGGGGTCCCTGGAGCGGCTCGCCGCCGCGCTGGGCGTGGACGTCTCCCAGTTGGTGCGCGATGCCCGCAGCCGCCGCGACGAGGAAGTAGCCGCGATCTTTGCCGATCCGTTCCTGTCGGAAGTGGCCTTTTATCTGCCCCAGCTCAACTCGCTCCAGCGGACTCTCTTCGCCGGCGCGGTGCGCGACGCTGCCACCGGAAACCGCCGCACTGCCTGACGGGCTGCAATCGCGTTGCAGCCCCTTGGCGCATGTGCTAGGGTCGTTGGTGGAGCTCCTTGGCCGCGGCCGATGGAGTGTTGCCCTCTGGCGCGGCGCCGTTTGCATGCTGCAGTCGTTCTTTTTGCCGTGCGCTGCGTTCTGCGCCGGAATCCGACGCTCCCTGGGCGCCGCCTGGAAGCCGCGAGAGCATAGAAGAGGCGAGTCCTTTGTACCCATCCGGCACGCTGCGCATCCATGAGCTGACTGCTGAGGAGCGCGACCTGTATGCAACCCTGAAGCCCGAGCGTCTGCCTCAGCACGTGGCCATCATCATGGACGGCAATGGCCGCTGGGCCGGCCGCCGCCTGCTCAAGCGCTTCCTCGGCCATCAGCAGGGCGCCAAGAGCGTGCAGATGGTCACCGAGACCGCCTCCCGCATCGGCCTCCCCTGGCTCACCCTCTACGCCTT
>DAIDGZ010000117.1 GCA_027452125.1 Acidobacteriaceae bacterium
CTACGTGTCGGTTGCCGGCCTGTTCTGGCGGCGTGTGTTTCTTTGCTGGTCTTGATAGCTGGTTGTTCCAGCTCGGTTTCAGGCAGCGGTTCGGGTGGTTCGTCGAGCACACCATCCACGGGATCTCTGAGCATCACAAATGCACTCAGCTTCCAGACGTCTACCTCGGGCGCCAGCACCCCGCAGACGGCTACTGTGACCAACAGCGGCCAAATCCCGGTGCAGATCACTTCGATCAGTCTCAGCGGGACCAATGCAGCGGACTTTACGGAGACCAGTAATTGCGTGGGAGCACTGGCGGTTGCGGCTACCTGCCAGGTGAACGTTACATTTGCGTCCAGTACGGCCGGAAGCTTCTCTGCGCAGCTCTCTGTAAACACCAGCACCACTCTGAGCGTTCCAGCGCAGACCAGCCTGTCTGGCACCGCGACTGCGCCGACCTCTGCGATCACTATCAACACCGCGGATGCCACGGACTGGAAGATCTCCAACGGCGCATTGAGTATCGACTTTGATACGACTGCCGGGAACATCTTCAGCGTGACGCCCGCCGGGTCTTCGGATCAGCTGGTGGATACCACGACCCTGGGCGGCAACGGACGCCCCAAGGGCTTCTACATGGACAACGCGGGTTTGGGCAGCGCCACCGGTGTGCCGGGCTATGCCAATGTTGCCGCCAGTGGCAAGATGCCCGCTTACATCGACTGGTGGATCACTTATCCCTCCAGCGCGAGCAACGCATACACCTACACAGAGCACTGGGTGCTCATCGCCAACGATCCGGGCGTGCACGTCTACTTCGTGGCCAACCATGCGGCAACGGATATCGCCGGCAGTATCGGCCAGGTGCAGTGGGCCTTCCGCGGCTCGCTGACAGAATTCACCAGCACATACTCGGTGGATCCGTCGGTGAACAGTCCCGGCGTGACGACGGTACCATTGCCTCCGGCAAGCGAAAACTTCTCCACCGATCCCGGCCGCCAGGTGCAGGATGCCACGGTTGACCTGCATGGCCTCCCACTGCCCAGCGGCTTCCCACGCCAGTTCTATACCAAGTACGACTACGCTGGGTACGAGTACCTGCATCGCGCGCATGGGGTCTACGGCAGCACTTACGGCATGTGGGCCGTGTTGCCCAGCTCCGACTCGCTTGCTGGCGGACCCACCAAGCAGGATCTTTACTTTACCGGCAACCTGTTGATGATCGAGGCCTATTCCAACCACCTGGATAACCAGATGACTCTGGCCACGCCCGCCGGAACGGCCAGCTCGCGACTGTTTGGCCCCTTCTATGTGCGCTTCAACCGGCTGGGCAGCACTGGCGTGGGGGGGAGCACGCTTTCCACCACAGCCGATCTCTACGCAGACGCCCTGCAGGCCGGGAACAGCTTCAGCAGCTTCTATGACAACGAGTCGCAGCTTCTCAGCGCGGGTTATGTTCCGTCGAGTGGCCGCGGTTCGGTCAGCGTACAAGTAAACGGCGTCACCGGTATCGGCTCAACGCCAACCAAGTCTGCCTGGGCCGTGTTGAGCGATCCCGGCAAGAACTTCCAACTGACCAGCGCAGGCGCGGAATACTGGGCGGATGTCTCCTCCACGGGCTCGGCCACCTTTACCAACGTCATTCCCGGTACGTACCGGCTTTCTGTCTTTGTACTGGGGCAGTTTGGCGAGTTGCGCGTCGACGGCATCACCGTCAAGGCAGGCGCCGTCACCACGGTGCCTACGCAGACCTTTGTGCCGGAGAACTTTGGCGCCACCGTGTTCACCATCGGCACGCCTGACCGGTCTTCACACGAGTTTTTGCATGGCCATGACAGCAGCGGTTTGGACGACAAGGAGTATTGGGGCTCCTGGAACTACTGGCAGGACTTTGCTGCCAACCAGGGCGCCGTGGTCTACAACGCCACCGCCGGGCCAGCCGGCCCCGCCACCAATGACCCCAACCAATGGAATTACAACCACTGGGGCGTGTTCGATCCGGGCCTGTACGATGCCGGCAACGACACCAAGGACAATTACACGCATACCATTCCTGCGTACGTTGCGACGCTTTCCGGCGCCGCAGGGAGCAACGGTGTGAGTACCAGGACGCCGGTGTGGACGGTGCACTTTGCTACGCCCAGCAATGCCGCCAGCTATTCCTACGTGGTGCTCTCCGTTGGACTGGCCTGCGATTATGGCTCGTACATCGTCACGCTAAATGGCGCGCAGCGTATCTGGGGCTATCGCACTTCGGTGGCGTCGGATTGTGCGGTGCGCAGCGGACTCTCCGGCTACTACCAGTGGATTGCATTCCAGTTCCCGACGAGTGCCTTAACCGCTGCTGGGGCGGACAATGTGCTTTCTATTGGCGTTAGCCAGACCTACGGCGCCATGGATGATGCGCTGCGCCTTGCGCTCACTAACACTTCGGCCTCTCCCGCTACCACTGGATGGAATGACTACGAGTTCGTTGGCGATTCCAACACAGCGGACAATGTGCCCGCGAACGACGCCATTCCCAATCCGTAAGCGCGCTGTCGAATGCTCGTGCCCCGGATTGCTGCTGTGGCCGGGGCATGGCCATGCATGATGACCAGGCCAGCGGGCACGTATCGCGTTACGATAGAAGCAGCCATGAGCTTACTTCCTCCGCTCACTCGCGCTCAAACCTTTGCTGCACGGCTTGGCCTTCAGTGCCCGATCCTGCTTGCTCCGATGGCAGGCGCTTGCCCGCCCTCACTGTCGATTGCGGTGGCCAACGCAGGTGGCATGGGGGCCTGTGGGGCGTTGCTTATGTCCCCCGCGTCCATTGCTGCGTGGGTTGAGGAGTTTCGCCGGCATAGCAGCGGTCCATTCCAGATCAATCTATGGATACCCGATCCAGCGCCGCATCGCGATCCGCAGGCCGAGGCTCGGCAGCGCGAGTTTCTCGCCCTATGGGGACCTGCTGTACCCGAGGAGATGGGGCAGGGCGTCCTGCCTGACTTCACAGCACAGTGCCAGGCCCTGCTTGCCGCCCGCCCCAAAGTAATCTCGTCGATCATGGGACTCTTTCCGCCGGAGTTTGTTGCAGAGATGAAGGCTAGCGGCATTCTGTGGTTTGCGACGGCCACTACGGTGGATGAAGCCCGCGCCGCGGAAGCGGCTGGAGCCGACGCCATCATCGCCCAGGGTGCGGAGGCGGGCGGGCATCGTGGATCGTTTGATTGCGAAGAGGCAGAGACGCAGGCCACGGGACTCTTTGCGCTGCTGCCGCAGGTCTGCGATGCGGTGTCTATTCCCGTTGTGGCCGCGGGCGGTATTGCCGATGGCCGTGCCGTAGCGGCTGCGCTGCTGCTTGGCGCGAGCGCGGTGCTGGTCGGCACCGGATTGCTGCGCAGTCCAGAAGCAAAGCTGCCGGCTGCTTACGCAGCGCGCCTGGCGCAGACTGCGCCGCATGAGACGCGCCTGACGCGAGCCTTCTCTGGCCGTGCAGGCAGAGCGGTACGCACCGGCTATGTGGAGGCTGCCGCGTCACCGAATGCGCCACCGCCTGCGCCGTATCCCGTGCAGCGAGGCTTTACGCGCCTGATGCGCGAAGAGGCCGTGCGCGCGGAAGATGCCGAGCGGATGCAGATGTGGGCAGGCCAGGCCGCGCGTCTGGCACAGGCTCGGCCTGCGGCAGAGATTGTGCATGGTTTGTGGGAGGACGCTGCGCTCCTGCTTGGCTGTTAGCGCACAGACAAGCTATCGCCGCCGGTGAGGCTTTCGCGGGGCGACGTCAGTTTTCTTCTGGTCCTTCTCGCGTGAGGAGGGCAGTGGGGCAAGATCCGGCCCGATGCGTTTAATGGTCGTATCGATGAGCGCGTAGCGAATTGTGCGCGGATTTACTGGGCGCGTCACGCCGGTTGCTGGATCGGTTTTCACATCCTGGCTGCTGGGAATCTGAAAACTGAATACCGGCACGGTGCGTCCGTTCACCGTGTCCTGCGAGAGCAGAACAGGCAGGAAACCCTGTATGGGATGCAGGCGGAAGCCCGTCTCATAGCGATGGTGCTTCACGCTCCAGGTGAACACGCGAATCTGATCGAAGTCGAAGGGGAGGCCTGATTTGGGCGGCTCCAGCGCCGTCAGGTACTCCGTCATCTCGTGATTCGGTGACGGGGCTTCGGGATCGGTGACGGTGGCCAGCTTCCAGGCGCCCACCACGCGCTGTCCCTCGCAGTAGCCGAGGATGTCGTCGGGAGCATTTACATCCAGGCGACTACCCAGCATCCAGCCGGTGTGCCCCTGGCTGTCGCGCACCAGCCACCAGTCTTCCATCACCGTGGGAGGCCCGCTCTGCTCATCCTTGCCGGCACTTCTGGGCGGCCCCATGTAGCTGGGAAGTTGCCGCTCGACGGATGCCCGCTCCAGCATCTGGACCTGCGAATTACCCGGCAGCAGATAGAAGTGGTCTGTATCGCGTCCCGGCGCTACGTGCATGTAGAGGTCGTCGCGCAGCGTGGCCATGGAGACGAGCGGATCCTTCTGGTGGTCTTTGGCGAGCTGTTCGAAGGCAGCGTAGGTCTTGCTGTCGATCACGGCATGTTCTTCTATCCAGCCCATCTGGCCACCGGCCGTCTTTACTTTGTAGAAGCGGGCTCCGTGTTCCACCACCTTCAGCGCCTGGCCGTTGGTCACCTCTACCACCCGCTCGGACACTGGAGCTACGCGGTCGCGGAGAAACAGGCGGCGCGCTGCGACATACACCATGTCCTGCTGCTGCTGGTGGAATCGCTTGCAGCCGCTCAACAATCCGAGCAGGACGAGGCTTTGCAGACACACAGCAACCGTAAGAAGATTCCTGGCGGAAACGATAGATAAGATTGAAGTTTTACGGGCCACGATCCTCTGCTTTTCCCTTTCAGAATAGCACCGTGGCCCACGTCACCCAGCCCGGTAGTCTGCTTGTATGCGTCAGGGCACCGCTGCGATCGCCGTAGCCTGCACGGGATCTGTTCCTGTGCTTGCAGTTACCGCCGAGTCGAGTTTGCCCAGGGTGGTGGCGTCCAGCGTAAATGCCTGAAGGTCTGGGCTGCCGCCGAAGTTCACTGCCAGCACGTAGCTTCCCGTGGAGTCCTGCGCCAGCGCGATGGTGTTCTTGCCTCCGGCAGCGTTGGACCCCAAGGCGGTGAGCGAGTAGTTGGTGCCCGTCGCGGTAACGGCAAAGCCAGCAATGGTGCCCGTAGAGCTGCCGCTTGCGGTGTAGTTGGCTACGTAGACGTAGCTGCCGCCATAGGTGCCATATTGCAGCGGCAAAATGGAGTAGGGAGCCAGTCCACCGCTGGAGTAAGGCGATCCGCTCACTTCCTTACCGGAGGAGTAGCTAAAGACGCGCAGGCCACCGGTGTTCGATCCGCTGGTGGCTGCTGTTTCGCCGATGTAATACATCCGGTTGTTAGGATCCACGGCTACAGACCAGGCTGCTCCCGCTGAGTTTTTCACCGGGATATTGGTGACCGTTGTTCCAAACGGCGAGGTGTTGGCTGCGGTGAAATTAACGATCTCAGTGCCGCTGGACCCCATGGTGACGAATATATGGGTATTGTCTGGCGATACAGCGAGCTGGTGGATGGTAGCGGCCGGCAGAGTGATCTGCTGTTCGGCGGTTCCGGCCGGCAGTCCAGTGGAGGAACTGACAGGGACGGCGATCAAAGCAGCGAGATTCGGACCTGCCTCCAGCAGCCACTGGCCTGTCGCATCGACCTGCATGGTATTTGCGAAATCCGTGGTGATCGGATTGCCGCTATTCGCAATGGTCAAGGCGCCGCTGGATGCGATGTCATACAGGTAGATTCCGCCCAGCGTGCTTACGTAGAGGAATCCACCATTCGGCGAGATCGCAATTGCGTACGGCACTGAGGTGAGCGTGTAGGGGCTCCCTGTAACAGCGGTTAGCGTGCCCGAACTGATGGTGTAGGCGGCAATCTGCATCGTGCTCTGGTTGAGTACGTAGAACGCGTTACTGGATGAGCCAGTACCACCGCCGCCACCGCCGTTACTCGGTTGTTGCCAAAAGCCGCTGCATCCGGCCAGCAGCGCTACCGTCCCCATCAGGAGTCCCACCCTCAGGCCCTTACTCATCCCCGCTCCTTGCCTCATGCCGTTCACGCGCCGTGCATGCGCATTGCACTTGACCCTCGACTCAAGACTATCGCCTTGGAGAGCGCCTTGTCCTGTGGTCTGCAGTACGCAAGGCTGTGCACTTCCTCGGATGAGAGACGCGGGGAGAAAGTATTTCGCTCGGCGGAGTGTTCCACATCATCGAGCGGATGGAGCAAAGAGGTTGCGCAACTTTCGTAGAAAACAGCGTGAGACGGTGCGTGTGATCTCAATTGGGCAGATCAACGAGGGACTGGTATCCCCAGTGACTTACTGGATTACTGGAAAAGTGCGCGGAGTTAAGCAGTGTGAAGGATCGTCTGCTTCACTCCACGCACCCAGGGTTGCTTGAAAAAAAACAACAGGATCAGGGGAAAGGGATTGGCCGCCCCTGCGTTGCATGGCGGCCTGTGTTGCGGCTATGCGCCGCCTTTTGCTGTGCTGCCGCTCTTCCGTGCGGCGATGGCCAGAGCCAGCTCACTGCCGGAGCCGAGCCGCATCTCATCCTTCTTCTTTGAGACAAAGACACCTGAGTTCCTGCTCGCGATCCTGCTGTGCAGGTCTACGCCGGAGATGGCTCCAAGCTGATCGATTTGAAGCGTTTTATCCGTCCATAGATCGGAGGCTGTCTCGCTACCGTAGGCGGAAATTGACGAGGAAGGGAAGTAGCCCACGATGGTCGCCTTGATCGGCACACTCTTACCGTCTTTCAGTTGAGCCTGGGTGAAGCGAAGCGCCAGACGGGAGGTTCCATCGGCCTGCATCCTGTCAGTGGCAACGGTACCAATCAGACGGGTGCCGCGGGGAAGCTCCACCCCATTCTTGAGATGCACCGTGCTACTGAGTTGGGCGCGGAACTGCGCGCCGGATTTGATTTTGCGCGCATCCAGATTGCCGATGAGACTGGCCTGAGCAGGTACCATCTTCATGGCTTCGCGCGCCGCCGGGGAGGCGGCCGTCATGGTTGTTGAGTGATGGACGTTGGCCATTGCGCTTGCGTGAGAAAGGCTTGGACAGAGCAATACAAGGCAAGCAGCCGCTGCAGACAAAGCAAAGGTAGCGCTTTTCATGCGTAGAAACTCCTCGATGCGAAGTTACTTACGCCTCCGCGACCTTACTTTCCAGAGGCATTACATACTCTTCGACGAGCAACTGAAGAATTAGTTATCGCAAAAAAGCTCAGATGATATGGGCCTGGATGGGAGCGAGTTTTTATTGATTCAACTTAATGCTGAGTTATCGCGTGTTAGCTGACGGATACATGATGTTATGGATGCCCATGGCATCGGTCTGTGCAGCAGCCGATGCCGCAGGGCGGAATTCATTATGCATGTATAACGGGGCCGGGGATATCCACGACTGTGCCAATGGCGTGAATCACGGCGGCTACACGAAGCGCGGCGGCTACGGTCTCTTCGCTGGCGCCCTTCTCGCGGACCACTTTCTCGTGCGCATCCACGCACTTGCCGCAGCCGTTGACGGCTGAGGCCGCCACGCACCACAGTTCAAAATCCACCGGGTCAGCCCCATGTGTGCGAATCGCATTCATGCGCAGCCGCGCCGGCATGGTGGAGTATTTTTCATTCTTCGTCAGATGATGAAAGCGGTAAACAACATTGTTCATGCCCATGATGGCCCCTGCGGTTTTGGCCGCAGTGCGCATCGCCTCAGTCATCCATGCCGTGGGCACGGTGCTGGACGCCGAAGCCGCAGTCTGAGATTGGCAATAGGCGTGGCTAGACAAATTGCTCCGAATCCAGAGTGACACCTGCGAATGCAGGCAGGGTCGTCGTACACTGGAAAGACGCAAGAATGCCGATGCAAAAGGCGGGCTGTTCCTCCAGTATGCGTATTCCGATTCCGATTCGTATCGTGTTGCTGCTCGCGGTGGTCTTGGCCCCGCAGTTGATTGGATGCAAGGGATTTTTTGTTCCGATCTGTGAAGAGACGAACACCTGCACCC
>DAIDGZ010000118.1 GCA_027452125.1 Acidobacteriaceae bacterium
CGTGTACTTCTGGCCGGCGGATACTCCGGCGGCTCAGTGGATGAAGTTCTTCCGGCCCACGACGGTGGTGGCTGTGGGCGGCGTGCAGGCCAGGGTGCTGTCGGCGCGGCTGCTGAAGACGGGCGAGAAGGTGGAGTTCACGCAAAACGATATCTCCCTGCGACTGACCGGGCTGCCCCAGCAGGCGCCGGACGATCCGATTACGGTGATTGCGTGCGAATGCGACAGGCCGCCGGTAGTTGATCATCACAGCATCCGGCCGGAGTGGCCGCGGTACAAAGTTGGCCTGGCCAACGGCTGATTGCAGCGGCGGGCATCCTGCTGGAAGGTTGCAGGAATGCCGGCCCGCGCGGCTGGTGTGACCAAAGTCGCTGATCGAATGGCCACACGCCCTTAATCTGCGAAGCAGGAGGGGTGAGATGGCTACGTGCACAGTGCCGAAGTTCGCGACAAGCCCCGAAAAGAAGACGTTCGTTCGCCGGATGACGCGTGACCGTTCGCAGAAGATTCGTCATGCGGTGCAGTGGCTGTTTGTCGCGCTGAATGTGTGGATCGGCGTGCAGTTCTACCTGTGGGTGCGGTCTTTCGAGCGCGGCGGCGCGGGGCTTGCTGTTGCGCGTCCCGCGGGCGTGGAAGGCTGGCTGCCGATTGCCGGGCTGATGAACACGAAATACCTGCTGGCCTCCGGGCACATCGCGGCCATTCATCCTGCAGCCATGTTTTTGTTTCTGGCCTTTGTGCTGATGAGCATCCTGCTGAAGAAGGCCTTCTGCTCCTGGCTCTGCCCGGTGGGCACACTGTCAGAGCGGCTGGGCATGCTGGGCCGCAAGGTCTTCGGGCGTAATCTGCGGCTGCCGCGCTGGGCGGACATCCCGCTGCGCGGGCTCAAGTATCTGCTGATGGGCTTCTTCGTCATCTCTGTCGGCGCCATGTCCGCCGAATCGCTCGAAGGCTTCATGCATTCGCCCTACGGCCTGCTGGCCGATGTGAAGATGCTCAATTTCTTTCGCGATATGGGCATCACGGCCGCAGCAGTCATCGGCGTGCTCATGCTGCTCTCCATGCTGGTGGAGCACTTCTGGTGCCGCTATCTTTGCCCCTACGGCGCGCTGATGGGGCTGGTGTCGCTGCTTAGCCCGGTGAAGATTCGCCGCGACGCCGAGGCCTGCATTGACTGCGGTAAATGCGCGCGTGCCTGCCCGGCGGGGCTGGCGGTCGATCGGCTGGTGCAGATTCGCTCTGCGGAATGTACCGCTTGCATGGCCTGCGTGGCAGCGTGCCCGGCAGAGAATGCACTGCAGTTTGCCCTGCCCCCGGCGCGCGCCGCGGAACCAGCCGCGCGGTGGCGGCGCCGCGTGGCTACGCCGCTGGTGGTGGCCGGCGTCGTGGCTTATCTCTTCCTGGCCGCAGTTCTGTTTGCGCGGGTTACGAACCACTGGCAGACCAACATGCCCCGCAGCGTCTACCAGCAACTGGTTCCGGTTGCGGATGAACTGGCGCATCCGGGCATGTAGGGGAATGCGCTGCGTTCCCCTTGCCTGGCGCATGACTCACTTCCTGCGACGCTCAAACTCCTGACCAATGGAGGCGATGGTCTGCGGGTCCAGCATTTCGGCGGCGCGGGGAAACACAGTGCCCTCCTCGAGGCGGATGTGCGCCTCGTAGAGCTGGCCGAGTTGCTGCGTGGCGCGCAGCAGGCGCTCGCTGTCCTGCTGGCTCAAGCGGCCAGCGGTGATCCATGCCTGGTAGAGCATCTCCACCGCATCATGCAGATCGTTGGCGCGGCGATGATCGCTCTCCAGGGATTCAAGCTCGGAGACGGCTGGCGCGGCAGCGGCAGTGGCGCGCATGCGGGGAAACAGCGACTCTTCCTCATCTGCGGTGTGCCGTACGCCGCCCACGCGAAAGTAGTGCAACGCGGCCTGGACCGCTTCGCGCTCCTCTTCGGTTAACGCCCGGCCCTGTCCACGCTCTGCGACAAGGCAGAGGATGTGCAGAAAGCGCTCGATGCGACGATGGCAGTCCTTCAGCATGCCGATCGGATCGTCGAAGCCGGCGTCCGGCCTGGCACCAATCTGGATTCCCATTCTTTGACCTCCTTCTTTATCTTGCACCCGGACAGCAAGCGGCCGCACCGCGCGGCGGCGATGCGGCCCTATGGTTCAACGAACTTCATGC
>DAIDGZ010000119.1 GCA_027452125.1 Acidobacteriaceae bacterium
GCGATCTCTGCGGCGCGCGATTGCAATGCTTCGGGCAGCACAAACAACGGATTAGCGCTGCTCATCTCCATGTAGCAGGGGATGGGATCCGGGCGAGCTGCCGCGAGCTGCATCAGTGCGCGACCAGCGGTCAGCGAGCCGGTGAAGCCCACGGCCTTGATGCTGGGATGCTGGACCAGAGCCGCGGCCAGTTCCGTGCCTGCGTCCACGAGCAGTGAGAAGACTCCGGCGGGCAGGCCACAAGCATGCACGGCCTGTGCGATGGCGTGGCCGACCAACTCACTGGCGCCGGGATGCGCCGGATGCGCCTTGACAAGGACGGGATTGCCTGCGGCGAGGGCCGAGGCGGTGTCACCACCGGCCACGGAGAAGGCCAGCGGGAAGTTGCTGGCTCCAAAGATGGCGACGGGGCCAAGAGGCCGCAGAACAGAACGGATGTCGGCGCGCGGCAGCGGCTTGCGTTCCGGGAGCGCTGGGTCGATGCGGGCCATGGTCCAGGAGCCTTCTTCCGCGACCTGCGCAAAGAGGCGCAACTGGCCGGTGGTGCGGGCCGTTTCAGCACGCAGGCGCGGCTCAGGCAGGGCTGTCTCGAGCCGCGCACGGGTCACCAGCTCATCGGCAATGGACTCGATGTTTGCGGCGATGGTGCGCAGCAGATGCGCGCGCAGGCGCCCGCTTGCGCGGCCGAAGACGGCAAAGGCTTCGCTTGCCAGATGCGCTGCGTCCTGCAAGTCGGCGATCGAGGCGGAATGAAATGCGGGATCGAGTGGTTCGCTGGTTGCGGGGTTTCTGCCTGCGAAGGTTGCGCCGCTGCCGGGCCGCGCCTGACCGCCGATAATCGAGTGTCCTGAGATCATGCCGCACCGTGCCTTGCTCTTGAATTTTCCGCGCTGGGAAGTTGCGCGCGGTTGACAGGCACCAGTCTACTATCCGATATCTTCAAGGGATGCGAAGACGCGGTTGGCCAACTCTCTGTGGCGAGCCGAGGACATTTGCAACTCATCATCTCTGCTTCCGTTCAAGGATGGGCCCGGCATGAACCGAATTATCGCGGCATTGTCTGTCTGCTTTGCTTTTACCAGCGCGGTCGCGCAGTCTGCGGTCAAGGTGGATGTGGACCTGGGCCACAGCCAGGGAGCTTTTGCGCCGGTGTACCGCTGGTTTGGCTACGACGAGTCCAACTATACGACCACGCGGAATGGCGAGGCGCTGCTGCACGAGTTGCACGACCTGAGCCCGGTTCCGGTTTATATCCGGGCGCACTTTTTGCTGGCCAGCGGCGATGGCAAGCCGGAGCTGAAGTGGAGCTCGTCCAATGTGTACACGGTCGACGCCAAGGGCAAGCCGGTGTATGACTGGGCGATCCTCGATGGCATCTTCGATGCGTATGCCGCGGCACACGTGCGCCCGATGGTAGAGCTGGGCTTTATGCCGGAGGCGCTCTCCAGCCATCCTGAGCCATACCACATCCAGTGGCCGAATACGACGGGCCAGGCGGAGGGTTGGTCTTATCCGCCCAAGGACTACAAACAGTGGGAAGACCTGGTGCGTCACGTGGCACAGCATCTGCGCGACCGCTATGGCATGGCGCAGGTTTCCACGTGGTACTGGGAGGTGTGGAACGAGCCGGACATCAGCTACTGGCACGGCACGCGCGCGCAGTACTTTGAGCTGTACGACTATGCGGCGGCGGGCGTACGCGCGGCGATTCCCGGCGCACACGTCGGGGGCCCAGCGACCACCGGGCCAAGCGCGGGCAGCAGCAGCGCTGCGTATCTTGCGGCCTTTCTACAGCACTGCGCCAGGGACAAGAGCATGGCCACGGGCGGAACGATTCCGCTGGACTTTATCTCGTTCCATGTGAAGGGGCGGCCGCGCGTGGTGGATGGCAGAGTGCAGATGGGGCTAAATCATGAGTTAGACAATGCCGGCACGGGATTTGCGATCATTCACCAGTCGTCGCGCTTTGCGCACCTGCCGGTGATTCTTAGCGAGGCAGACCCGGAGGGCTGCGCGGCATGCTCAGCGCAGAAGCATCCTGAGAATGCCTATCGCAACGGCACACTCTATCCCACTTACACGGCGGCGGCCATGAAGGGCATACTGGACCTCGCGGCACGCAACGACATTCATTTGATCGGCATGCTGACCTGGGCTTTCGAGTTTGAGGGGCAGCCGTATTTCGCCGGTTTTCGGACACTGGCGACCAACGGCATCGACAAGCCGGAGTTGAACTTCTTCCGCCTGGCAGGGCTGCTGGGAGGACAGCGCGTTGCAGTAACCAGCAGCGCCGCGGCTGCGGTGGATACGATTCTTGCAGATGGGGTGCGGGCGCAGGCGGATATCGATGGGCTTGCCACACGCGCAGCAAGCAGTGCTGCGGTGATGCTGTGGAATTACGGGGACGATGATGCGCCTGGACCGGTGGCTCAGGTGCAAGTGACGATTCACGGCATTGCGCCAGAGGTACATCGTGTTCTGGTGCAGCAGTATCGCATTGATGCAACGCACAGTAATGCGTATACGGCATGGATGCGGATGGGATCTCCGCAGCAGCTGACACGCGCGCAAGAAAAGGAATTACGGGATGCAGGGCATTTGCAGTTGATGGGGTCGCCGCGCTGGATGGAGATCAAAGATGGCAGGGTGGAGCTACCGCTGAATCTGCCGCATCAGTCGGTTGCGCTGCTGCGGCTGAATTGGGCCGGCAAGCAATAAGAGCGAGCGACGACTACGGTGAGGGGTGCGCTGCCCGCAGCGGTTGCAGCGCATCCTCAATCATCGCGACGCAGATGGGGCAGATCTGCCGCAGCCATGCGAGTTCGCCCGATTTCTCGCCGTTCGCGCTTACGTCGAGCCAGGCGCGGAGCAGAGCGAGTGCTAGTTCCGTCTCAGCGCCTGCGCGATGCGCCTCCAGCCGGAACATCTGCCGGTAGACTTCATCCACAAGCTGGCTGGCACGCTGGGGCGCGGCGATTGGCGGCTTGGCGATGGTTCTGCGGGCGGGCACGGATTGTTACCTCTCCAGCAACGTGGCCTGCACCAGCCATGCATATTTGCCAGTGTGGCCGCGGGTGATGTGTGTGAAGCCCTCGGCGGCGAGAGCCTCTGCTGCATCTTCCGCACTGAGCCGGTGGTCGAGCGGCGGGCCGGCCTCGCGCTCTACATCCGGACGCCAGTCGAGGATGGCGATGCGCCCACCCTCCTTGAGAATGCGGCGACACTCGCGCACCACCCGTCTGCGATCAGGAAACTCATGCCAGACGTTGGCGAGGAAGGCCAGATCACATGATGCCGGCGGCAGTGTGGTTGCGGAGGCTTCAGCATGTACCGGCTCGATGATGCCGGTTTGGCCGTTGAGCTTGCGACGCAGGTGTTCCAGCATCGCAAGCTGCGAGTCCACGGCATAGACGAGACCGCTGGCGCCGGAGGCCTGGGCCAGTGGGAGCGAGAAGTAGCCGGTGCCGGCGCCGATGTCAGCGATGGTGGCGCCGTCGCGAACGGCCAGAGCCTCCATCACCTCCCGCGGCGGAAGCCATACCAGGCGTGCGGGATCGTCGAGGCGCGCGGCCTGCGATGCATCGAAGCGGCGATCGCTCATGGACTATCTGCCCCCGCAGCAGCTTCCGCCACTGTCCTTCATGCCCATGGCGCGGAAGATGGCCATGGCCGGGCACCAGTTGGTGAAGGCGGACTGCAACAGGTTGAGTCCGACAAATGCGGTAAGCCAGAGCCAGTAGATGGAGACATAGTGAGCCAGGGCGAGCGACAACAATACGACGAGGCCCGCCATCAGACGCAATGCACGTTCAACGGTCATTTGATTTCTCCTTAGTTCTGTTCGGGTTCGCACGCGATCTCCGGTTTCCGGTTCGCGTGCACCATGTAATAAAGAATGGGAATTGTTGGCCAGGACAGGAAGGTGGACGCGATGGCGCCGGCCATCAGCGAGACCGCCAAGCCCTGAAAGATGGGATCGGTAAGGATGACGCTGGCACCCACTACGACCGCAGCCGCGGTGAGCAGCATGGGCCGGAAGCGAATGGCGCCGGCGTCGATTACAGCCTGAGCCAGCGGCGCTCCTTCGCGGCGGCGGAGCTCGATGAAGTCGACGAGGATGATTGAGTTGCGCACGATGATGCCTGCGCCGGCGATGAAGCCGATCATGGAAGTTGCCGTGAAGAAAGCGCCGAGCATGGCGTGCGCCGGCAGGATGCCGACCAGGGTGAGCGGAATGGGAGCCATGATGATGAGCGGCACGATGAAAGAGCGGAACCAGCCCACCACCAGCACGTAGATCAGCACCAGAACGGCAGCGAATGCCAGACCAAGATCGCGGAAGACTTCAATGGTGATCTGCCACTCGCCATCCCACTTCATCGAGTAGCGGTCGGTCGATTCAGGCTGTACCGCGTTGTAGATCTTCAGGTGCGAGCCGTCCGGCAGAATCATCCGGTTGATTGCCTGATTCATTTTCAGAATGGCGTAAACCGGGCTTTCCTCGGCGCCAGCTACGTCGCCAGTGACATACACGACGCGCTTCAGGTTCTTGTGATAGATGCTGTGCTGAATGGTTTCGCGATCGATGGTGACCAGTTCGCGCAGAGCGACCATAGTGCCATCCGCGCCGGGCAGGTGGATATTTTCGAGCGCCTGTTCAGAGGAGCGGTCCGGGCGATCGAGTTCGACGACAGTGGGTATGGCCTCGCGTGACTGACCGTCATGCAGCAGGCCTACCGGCATGCCATGTGTGGCCAGAGCGAGCGCGCGGGCCACATCACTTACCGCGATGCCATGCTGCGCGGCCTTTACCTGGTCTACGTGGATGACAAGCCGCGGTTGCGGATCTTCCATGTACCAGTCGGTGTCGACAACGCCGGGCGTGTGCTGGAAGATGGACTTGATCTTCTGCGCGATGCCGATCTGACCATCCTGACTGGGACCGTAGACCTCAGCAACAAGGGTTTGCAGCACGGGTGGTCCGGGCGGCACTTCGCTCACCTGGATGCGTGCGCCGTACGGTGCGCCGATGGCGTCGAGGATGGGGCGCAGTTTTTTTGCAACCTCGTGGCTCTGGTCGTGGCGCTGCTTTGCGGGAAGCAGGTTCACCTGGATGTCGGCCTGGTTGGGCATGCGCCGCATGTAGTAGTGCCGCACGAGGCCGTTGAAGTTGTATGGGCCTGACGTGCCTGCATAGACCTGGTAGTTGAGCACCTCAGGCTGCTGCGTGAGCGCGTAGCCGAGCGTCTGCGCGACGCGTGCGGTTTGTTCCAGCGGCGTGCCATCGGGCATGTTGATGATGACCTGAATCTCGCTCTTGTTGTCGAAGGGCAGCATCTTGACGCGCACCAGTCCGAGCGGCACCAGGGCCACGGAGACCAGCAGCAGAGCCAGGACGCCCGCAAAGAAGAGCCAGCGATTGCGCGGCGACTCGATCAGCGGCGTCATTACGCGCCGGTAGAGGCGCGTGCGCCAGTTTTCGTGCTCCGGCTCCAGTGTGTGCGCGCCGCTCAGATGCTTACCGAGCAGCCGCAGCGCGGCCCAGGGCGACACGACAAAGGCAACCATGAGCGAGAAGAGCATGGCCGCCGAAGCGCCCACCGGAATGGGCCGCATGTAGGGGCCCATGAGTCCGCGGACAAAGGCCATGGGCAAGACCGCGGCGAGCACGGCGAAGGTGGCGAGGATGGTGGGATTGCCGACCTCGGCGACAGCTTCAACCGCTACATCACTGCAGGGACGATGCTGGTTTTCAGGCAGGCGGAAGTGGCGAACGATGTTCTCCACCACCACAATTGCGTCGTCCACCAGAATGCCGATGCTGAAGATGAGCGCAAAAAGCGTGACGCGGTTGATGGTGTAGCCGAGCAGATAGAAGATAGTCATGGTCAGCGCCAGCGTGACCGGAATGGCCAGCAGCACTACACCGGACTCGCGCCAACCGAGGAAGAGCGCAATGAGGAAGGTGACGGAGAGCGTGGCCAGCAGCAGGTGCTCGAGCAACTCGTCCGACTTGGCCTTGGCGGTGTCGCCGTAGTTGCGCGTGGTGGTGATGGCGACATCGTTGGGCAGCTGCACGCCCTGCATCTCATGCACGCGCTTCAGCACCGCGTTGGCAATCTCCGTGGCGTTGGTGCCCTTGCGCTTGGCCACGGTGATGGTAACCGCGGGGTATTGCTGGGGTGTGGCGCCGGCGCCGGCGCTTGAATTGGTGGTGCCAAAGAGCACATAGTCTGAAGGCTCGGCGGGGCCATCCACGATGCGGTCAGCCACGTCGCTCAGGTAGACGGGGCGACCGTGCGCGACGGCGACGACGACCTGTTCCAGGTCTTTTCTGCTTTCGAAGACGTTGCCTGCCTCGACGCGGATCTCCTGATTGTTCTCGGCAAAGCTGCCGGTTTGCAGGCGCGCATTGGCTGCCTGCAAGCGTCCTGCGATGGCGAGCGGCGAGAGGCCATAGGCGTTGAGTTTGGCGGTACTCAATACGACGCGCATGGTGCGCGGCAGGCCACCGATGACAGATGTCTCCGAGACATCCTGAATCTGCTTGATGTTGTGCTCAATCTCATCGGCGATGGAGCGCAACTGGTAGCCGTTGTAGTGCGCGCCCCAGAGGGTGAGGGACAGGATGGGGACATCGTCAATGGAGCGCGCCTTGATCATGGGCTGCGAGGCCCCGGGCGGCAACCGATCAAAGTTGGAGTAGAGCTTGCTGTAGACCTTGATCAGCGCATCTTCCTGCGATGTGCCGACAAGAAAGCGCACGATCACCATGCTCTGGCCGGGCGAGGAAGTGGAGTAGACATACTCCACGCCGGAGATCTGGTGGACCAGCGTCTCGATGGGAATGGTGACGCGCTGCTCCACCTCAGCGGGCGATGCGCCGGGCATGGCCGTGGTGATGTCGAGCATGGGGACGAGGATCTGCGGATCTTCCTCGCGGGGGATGACCAGAATTGCAAAGGTGCCCAGCACCAGCGAGGTAAGGATGAAGAGCGGGGTCAGCTTGGAGTTGAGAAATGCATGCGCCAGCCGACCCGCAATGCCGAGGCCGGGTTTGTGCTGTTCCTGATTCATGGCTGAACCTCGATCCGCTTGCCGGCCAGGTCACGATCGCCGGGCTGATCCACCAGCTTTTCTCCCGCGGAGACCCCGGAGAGGATTTCGATCTGATCGCCATGCGCGGAGCCCAGAGTGACGGCGCGCAACTGGGCAATGCCGTTGCTGTCGAGCGCGTACAGGCAGTTGAGCGAACCACGCACCACCACGGCGGATCGCGGCGCCATGATTGCCTGGCGCTGCCCAGTGGCGACCAGAGCGGTGCCGTACATGCCCGCGCGCAGAGCGCTGTCGTGGGGAAGATCAATCTTGACGAGGAAGCTGTGGCTTGCCGGATCGGCGGCGGGCACGATTTCTGCCACGGCGCCGCTGGTTACGGCCGGAGCTCCGTCGATGGAGAGAGCGATCTTCATGCCGCGGCGGACGCTGGCGATCTGTGTTTCGTCCACGGCAGCCTGGAGTTGCAGCGGGCCGGCGCTATCGACCTGGAGCAGCGGCACGCCCGGCGAAGCGAGGGCGCCGGGATCGGCCATGCGCGCGGTGATGACGCCGGAAAAGGGCGCCCGCACCCGAGTGTAGCCGAGCATGGCAGCGGCGCTGGCCGCCTGCGCTTTAGCCGCCTGCACCTGGGCTCGAGCGGCGGCCAACTGGGCCTCCGCGGCCTGAGCGCGGCGCGACACTTCGTCCATCTCCTGCGGGCTTACGCTCTTTTCCACCTGCAACTGCTTATAGCGGGCCAGTGTGCTGGCGGCGAGTGCAGCCTGCGTTTGCGCAGCGGCCTGTTCATGAGTTGCAGCGAGCACGGCAGCCTGGGCCTGCTGCTCACCGGAACGCAAGGTGGAGTCATCCAGGACGGCGAGCGTCTGGCCGGCGCGCACGGCGTCCCCTTCATGGACGAGCACCTGCACCACGCGGCCCATGACCTGGGCTGAGACGGTAGTGGACTCTTTGGCGTGCAGGGTGCCGGGGGCACTGACGGTGGTGGGGACGGTGGCCATCTGGCTTTCGACCAGCCGCGCCTGCGCGGACTGCACGGCGGTTTGAGTGGCGTTTTCCGCGGTGTGGCATCCAGCTACAAGAGCCGAAGCGGCAGCAAGCAAACATCCTGAGATGAGTATCTTCATTGCAATTCCTCCGCCGCATCGGGGGTCAATGTCCCGGTCGCGTACAGTAGTTGGGCATAGGCCGAAGCGTTGCCGTATACGGCATGCCAGTAGTTGGTCTGGCTTTGCCGCTCTGCGTCCTCGGCGCGCAGGAGATCGGTCATGGTGGCGAGGCCGGCGTTGTAGCGATTGCGCAGGATGCGCAGGCTTTCCGCGGCCTGATCCATGGCGGCGCGCGCCGTATCCATGCTGAGCTGCGCGGTCTCGCGCTGAATGTGGGCCTGATTGACCTGCAGGGTGATCTGCTGGCGGTAGCTGGCGGCCCGGGCGTCGAGGCCGGCTTTGATGGCCTTCTGCTGTTGCAACTCGGCGCGCTTGCCGAAGGGCAGAATATCGAGTCCGATCTGCACGCCCGCCACCCAGTTGTTGCCGCTGGCGCCGGTGGCAGGGCTATGGTCCTCTTCCCAGTTGCCATAGGCGGCGATGTGCGGAGCAAAGGCAGAGCGGGCAGCGCCGACGGCCTCCCCCTGAGCGCCCTGCGCCTGTGTGAGGGCCTGGAGGTCAGGCCGGGTCTTCGCGGCGGTGTCTAACTCCTGCTGCAATGATTCGCCGGGGAAGAGGTGCGGCTCAATCGGCTTGAGCGAGGTTTGCTGAAGCTGCTCGTTCCCGATGGCGGCGCGCAGTTGCGCCCAGGCCATCTGGAGGCCGCCCTGAGCCGCGATCAGATCCTGACGGCGCGCGGCGAGGTTTACCTCGGCAGACATACGGTCGGATTCCACGGCGAGGCCGGCTTTGACGCGATCGGCCACACTGGCCAGCAGGGCCTCAGCGGTTGCCTGCTGGTGCTGGGCAACTGCGACCTGACGCTCGGCGTAGAGTACCATTTCGTAGGCCTGAACGACATCGAGGACGACCTTCTGATTGACGGCCTTAGCGCCGGAGGCGGCGCTTTGCTTCATGAGGTCGGCACCATGAATCTGCTTCTCGGTTTTGAAGAAGTCGAAGGCCATCCATTGGCCGGAGAAGCGCGAGGCTAAGTTGCCGATGGGGGCGGGGCGGTTGAGGCTATTGATGGCGAAGTCGGCCTGGGTGAACCGGCGCTGCCGCAGGCGGGTACCGAAGGCGTAAACGGGGTCGTTGCCGCGCGACATGTCCTCGGTAAAGCTCAACTGTGGCAGCAGGGCGGTGCGGGCCAGCCGGGCCTGGGCTCCGGCGGCGTCGGCGCCGGCCTGGGCGGCCGCCGTTTCCGGATTCTGGCCAAGGGCCTGATCGATGGCCTGGCGCAGCGTCAACTGCTGCGCGGTGGCGCCCAGACTCCCCAGTCCGAGGAGCGCCGCGAGTCCCATCGTGCGAATTCGATTCGGCTTCATGGTGTGTACGTTCCTTTTGGGATGCGTTCATCACAATAAAGCCATTCGCCCGGAAAAGCGTTACAAGATTTGTTGAAGATTTTTTCGCAACAAGGGAATGCGGCGCCGTTTGCAGGTTGGGACGCAACTTGAGACAGAAAAACGCCCACGGGCAGGCCATGGGCGTTTTGGGTGGATCCGTTATTTCACGATTCGTTGGGCCAATCGGCCTTAGCGAAAGTGGAAGGTGATACCGGTGCCGAGACGCAGATTGCTCTGCCAGTTGCTGGAGTTGTTGGGCAGGTCGGTCCGCGTGTACTCCGCCTGAATGATGCGGAGCGAAGTGTGATGCCACTTGAGCGGATACTCGATGCCGCCTCCCAGGTCTGCTGCGAACGAGGTTGCTGAGCTTTGCAGGGTGGCTCCGACGGGGAACTGGGAGTTGGAGCCGTGGGTGAAGCCGAGCAGCGCCTGGACGAACATATCCGCCTTGCGGATGGGCATCTGGTAGCGCGGGCCAAAGGCCAGCGTGGTCAGGGTGAGACCGTAGGGCGCGCCGTTGACGCTGCCGGCGTGTTCGACACTGAGGTCGGCTACGCCGGAGAGAAGCGCACTGTGCTTCTTCGCATCAAAGCGGTAGAGATTCCAGGCCATGTCGCCGGCGAGGCCTTCCATGGGGAAGCAGCCGCAGGCGCCGGCAGGGGCGTTGGAGATCTGTTCGCTGAAGCGAAGGTTGGCCGTCGCCGGCATGGCCCTGGACTGAGCAGAGCAGACGGCGACGGAGGTCAGAGTTACAGCCAACAGGATAGCGATCTTTCGCATGCGATCTCCCTACTTCACCACGAGCGTAACGTTGGTGGTATGCGTGTCAGGACCATTGTTGGCGGTAACGGTCACTGTGTATGAGCCAGTGCCATGGCCGAAGAAGCCGCCGCCGCCGCAACCGGAGAGGGCGCCGAAGAGCGTGCCCAGAGCGATTGTGAGGATGAGGAGGCGTGCAGCACGACCGAGCCGTCCCGCGGTTTGCCGCATGCGCCGGGTGAAGGCCAGGGGCAGAAGCAGGAGGGCGAAGGCCGCGGAGCCTCCGGCGGGCGTCCAGGGCAAGGGCAGGGGGTGATTCGTTGCCGTAGCCGAAGCGCTCAGCGTCATGGTGACGGTGGTGGCTCCCGCGCCAGCGGCGACCGACGACGGCGTAAAGGATGCCGTGACCCCTGCAGGCAATCCGGCAGCGGTGAGCGTAACCGGGTAGACCATGGTGGAGTTGACCGGAGTCAGCGTCAGGCTGTAGGCGGCGGAGTGTTGCGGCAACACCGTTTGGGAAGCCGGTGTGGCCGCGATGGAGAAGTCTGGCGAGATGATCGTCGAGACCAGATTGCTGGAGGTACTGCCCAGGAAGTTCGTGTCGCCGCTGTAGACCACGCTGAGCGTAGCAGAGCCGACGGGCAAGGAACTGATCGAGAGCGAGGCTACTCCGTTGGTCAGGACCACAGGCGTGTTGTTCAGCTGGGTGGCACCGTTATAGAAGATCACCGAGCCTGTGGGCGTACCGCTGGTGGTGGAAGCCACGGTGGCAGTGATGGTGAGCGGCGCGCCGAACACCGGGGCGCTGGTGGAGAGACCAAGCGTGGTGTGCGTTGGGGCCTTGGCGATGATGACCGAGCCCGAGCCGGCGCCCAGCGACACGGTGTAGTTGGCCGCCGCCGAACCGCTGAGAGCGACGGAGATCGGGTAGGTGCCCGGCGCTGAGGTGAGGGTAGCCGTGGTGGTGAAGACGGCTGTCACGTTGCCGTTATCCTGCGGGAGCACACCGGTGAGTGTGCCGCTGGGCGTGGGCGTCGGCTGGCCGTAGAGCATATTGATGGCGTTGGCGACGGCCACCAGCGGAGCTTGCGTGACCTGATAGACGAAGACGCCGCTGACCACGGGGGAGTTGTGCGCGTCTCCGGCATAGGAGGCCACCAGCAGATGCGTACCGGCAGAGAGGTGGCTGGTGTCAAGCGCCGCGGTGTTGGAGGAGAGCGAGGCGGTGCCGACGGTGGCTGCGGTGGAGCCCAGCTCATCGAGGAAGGTCACGGTGCCGGTGCCGGTGGCGCCGCCATTGGAGAAGGTGGCGGTGAGTGTACCGGTGCCATAGACGCCGGAGGTGGCGCCGCTGAGGACGATTTGCTCACTGGTGGCGGGCGCGAGGCCGGCAATGGTGTTGACGGTGTTGTTGGAGATGACGCGGACACGATTGTTCAGCGTATCCGAGAAGACGTGGGTTGAGCCGTTTGCGGCCACGGCGCGCGGCGTATCGAGTGAGGCGCTGGTGGAGGCATTGGTGTCGCCGGTGAAGCCTTCCTGCCCGTTGCCGGCCACGGTCGTCAGCTGACCGCCGCTGATCATTCGGATGCGGTTGTTATCGCTGTCGGCGATGTAGATGTTGCCCGCCGAATCGATGGCCACTCCGCGAGGCCGGGCCAGCGCCGCGCTTACGGCCGTGCCGTCGCCATTGAAGGTCTTCACGCCGTTGCCGGCGATGGTGGTGATGATGCCGGTGCTGGCGGTGACCAGGCGAACGCGCTGGTTGTGAGTATCACCGATATAGAGATTGAACGAGGCGTCGACCGCGACGCCGTTGGGCGAGTCAAGTCCGGCTGCGGTTGCGAGTCCGCCGTCGCCAGAGAAGGTCTGCTCGCCGTTACCCGCGACCGTAGTGATGGCGCCACCGCTGATCTTGCGGATGCGGAAGTTGTTGGTATCGGCGATGTAGAGGTTGCCGTTGCTGTCCATGGCCAGAGCCGTGGGCAGGTCAAACTCGGCGGAGGCTGCCGGGCCGCCATCGCCGGCGAACCCGGCGACGCCGTTGCCGGCGATGGTGTTGATGACACCGCCGGAGACCTCGCGGATGCGCTGGTTGTGGGTGTCAGCGATGTAAATGTTGTTGTGGCTGTCTACGGCTACGCCAACGGGGGAGTCAAGCTGGGCGCTGGTGGCCGCGCCGCCGTCGCCGGCGAAGCCCTGATCGCCGGTGCCGGCCACGGTGGTGATGATGCCCGCGAGGCTGACTTCGCGGACCACGTTGTGGTCAGTGTCAGCGACGTAGAGGTTACCAGCGGAGTCAAAGGCCAAGCCACCGGGCATATCCAGTGGAACGCTGGTTGCTTCAACGCCACTGGGGATGGACGTGGAGCTTGATTGGGCGCCTAAGAGCTGCGCGAGAGCTTTTTGTTGCGCAGCATTTTGTGCATGGGCACCGAGCAGCCCCGCAGATCCGATAAGCCCGGCGTAGAGCAGGCACCGGCCCGCGAATCGCGATGCCGCCGCCAATCTGGACTCCCTGTTGTCTCGCATCAATACTCCCCGTACTTTCCACTCCCGGAGTTGCCTTCCGGGAACACATCATTGACTTACGATACCGTAGAGGCTACCGGTTCCGCGGCAATCTCCTGCTGTTTTTCGTCTGCAACGTCTTCGCGTAGCCAGCGCAGCATCTTTGGATAGATGGATGGGCTGCCTGGAAGCTCCGGTGTAGTCAAGCCCAGCCACCACAGAATAGGCTGGCCGTTGAATTTGCCCTGTTTGTAGCCGTGCAAGAGCGTGGCTGACTGTCCACGATAGCCGTGTTCGTGAAATACGATCTCGGGTGCGATGCCGATGTGTACGGCCGCAGCGTAGGACCAGGCCAGCGCGGCCATCTCCAGAGCCGGCTCACTGGAATGCGGAAATTCCTCGTTGCGCTGGGCGGGCGTCATCATCGCTAGATGTCCTGCTTCATGCAAAAGGTCGCCGGGATACTTTAAGGCGCGGGTGTCCACACGCAGTCCATTGCGCACGATCTGGATGCCAGGCAGAAAGCTGTTTGAAGGAACCGGGCCGGGATGCACATCGAGCCCGATTTCACGCAGAAAGGCGAAGATGCGGGTGATCACCTCTTCACGATCAAACGCGATGCCATGCGCGGATTCGACTGGGCGCGGTAGCTCTGTTTTTTCGCTGACAGCCTCATTGCGCGGCGCCTGCCACTCCATCTCATAGGACAATTCATCCGCAGAGGCTTTGATGAAGCCCAGACGCCCGTACAAGCGCAGAGCGGGATTGCTCTTTGCGACACGGAGCCTGAAGGGAGCCTGTTCCAACGCAGCAATCTGCTGGAGCTGCCGCAACGCCCACGCGCCGATGCCGCGGTTGCGGTATGCACTGAGAACAGCAAGATCGATACAGCGGTAACAGTCCGGCTGGCGCTCCACCAGATGCCGTCCCACCGCTGTTCCGTCCGCGAGGCAGAGGATGAAGTCTGTGGCCGCCGGATAGGTTTGCGCGTAGCCAGTTTGACGTGCACGGAACTGCATCTCCAGCAACGGCTGGAGTTGTTCGGCGGGGAGGCCGAGGGGGGCGAACTCCCGTACCTTCTCTGCCGAAAACAGCACGAAGAGCAACGGCTCATCCGCCGCCGTCGCCCTCCGCATTGTCATCAGCTGCGAATGCATCTCTTCTCGCCGAGGGCCCCCGCATGCGGCAGCCCGAACACCTGGTTAGCCGCGCGACGGGAAGATCCCGTTGTACGCGATGATGTAGTTGATTCCCAGATACGGTGAAATTGTCTCAACCGGCAAGCTGCCGCCAGCGTTCTGCACTGCTACTGTTCCGCCGCCAACCTGGCCGGTCACCGATAGTCCTGCGATCGGTGCAAGCGTTCCGGCCTGCGCCTGCGGCACGTAGATTGGATCTGTAGTGCCGGACTGGTCATTGACGATGTTGGCCAGATAATTTCCCTGTGGACTGGTTGTGGTGCCGGCATTGGGACTTCCCATGAGCTGGGCATTGAGCTGTGAACCGCCAGTCGGTGTAAAAGTGGCCAGATGGTTATGTGTGGGCAGGTTATTGAGGGTCATCGTTACCTGCGGTACCCCGCCGAATTCTCCCAGATTGTAGATCTGCCCAGATTGCGATTGGCCTGCTCCGATGGGAAAGCGCCCCTGAAGATTGGGCAGTTGGAAGTTGCTGGTGCCGTTGCCGCCGTAGAAGGTGCCGATGATGGCGAACAACGCCTGATAGGCCGAAATCGGCAGCAGCTGCCCCTGGCACAGAAACCAGCCTGTAGGGGCAAAGTTCCCGGTGAAAATCCGAATTTCTCCAATAAATGGGTCCATCTTGTCCTCTCCTCAAAGTTCCGCTTCGTTTGTGTTTCCCAGATGCAATGGAAACTGCGTCTGAGGTGCCTTTCCAATGCGAGACCTAGAGGGAAAATACTGCCGAAATTCAATGTTCAATGAGCGCTGAACTGTTCACAACGAAGATGTGTGAATTGAATCAACTCTGTTCGTCTTCATCCCATACCCGCCGGCTGGTGCGCCGCGGATACGGGATGAGTCAAGCCGGATTGTGCCAACTGCCTGCCCGGAGCACAAAGCTACTGGCAGGAGAAGGCGATGAATGCACCGAATGCCGAGCCGTATCCAGTGGTGCTAACTGTCAAGACCGTCTCCGCAGAGACCTGACTGCTGGCCGAGACGGAGCAGCTTTGCGGATTGCCACCGGAGCTTGCAGCGGTAGTGCAGGATATGACGTTGCTGCCTGCGGACCAAGTGTTGCCAGTCGCCAGCGTTACTGTGTCCAGGGTCCAGGTTTGGGAGTTTGTGCTATTGGTCCAGATGGTCATGCTGGGCGTGCAGGCTTGCGGCACTATGGTCGTGTCCTGTACGGCAACATTCGTGAATCCCTGGACGCCACTGGCAGAAGGCGACAGGTACCAAGTCCCGGTAGTGGTAGAGATGGTGTGCGCAGCGATGGTGTAGGGGATGATTGCGGCGGTTGCGCCGGTATCACTGGAACCTGCGGGGCCGGTAGCGCCTGTAGCGCCAGTGTTTCCCTGCGCTCCCATCAGGCCCTGAGAGCCGGTGGCTCCCGTGGCGCCAGTTGCGCCGGTAGAGCCTTCGGCCGCCAACAGCGACCACACAGTACCATCGGAGCCGGGCGTCACATTGAAGTTTCCGGTCAGAGCGATCCAACTGGAACCGTTGAGGCTTACACCGTCACCCAAGTTATAGGCTACGGAACTGCTCCAGGGACCCTGGAAGCTGAGGCCGGTAGCGCCGGTGGCACCGGTAACGCCAGTTGCACCAGTAGCGCCGGCGGGCCCCGCCGCTCCAGTGGCACCGGTGGGCCCCTGTGGCCCTTGAATTCCCTGTGAACCCTGAGCGCCCGTAGTACCGGTGGCTCCTGTAGCTCCCGTTGCGCCGGCTGCACCGGCGGCAGCAATCTGCTGCCAGTCGGTGCCGCTGGTTGAGGCTGGGTCGTGCCCGGTATTGCTGGCGATGAGCGAGATCCAGGTGGAGCCCTGGGCAGCGAGACTGCATTGTCCGCCCAGCGGGCAGTAGACCACGTCGCCGACGTTATAGGCAGTGGCGGTGAGGTAGTTGGTGACCGCGCCGATGGTGCCCGTGGCGCCGGTGGCACCGGTCGAGCCCGTATCGCCGGTGGAGCCAGTGGCACCGGTAGCCCCTTGTGCGCCGGTAATGCCGGTGGCGCCGGTTACTCCTGTAGCGCCAGTGGAACCCGTAACACCAGTGGCACCAGTTGCGCCGATTGCCCCTTGTGCGCCGGTGGCACCCTGAGCCCCTGTGGCACCGGCAGCGCCCTGAATGCCCTGTGCGCCGGTGACGCCCTGAAGGCCTTGAATACCCTGGATTCCCTGAATGCCCTGTGCCCCTGTTGCGCCGGTGGCGCCGGTTGTACCGGTGGCACCTTCAGCGGCCAGCAGGGCCCACACCGTTCCGTCCGAGCCGGGCGTTACGTTGAAGTTTCCGGTCAGCGCGATCCAGGTGGATCCGTTGAGATATACAGAATCATTCTGGTAATACGCAGTGCTGCTGCTCCAGGTACCGAGGAAAGTGAGGCCAGTAGCGCCTGTAGCACCAGTGACGCCAGTTGTTCCTGTGGCGCCAGTGACACCGAGTGCGCCGGTGGCTCCAGTGGCGCCGGTCGCCCCGGTCGCGCCAGTGATACCCTGTGCACCCGTGGCGCCGGTCATGCCTGTGGCTCCGATGGCCCCCGTGATGCCCTGCGCGCCTGTCGCGCCAGTGGCTCCCTGTGCGCCGGTAGCACCAGTGGCGCCGGTTACACCCTGTGCGCCTACCGCGCCGGTTGCGCCCTGAATGCCCTGGAGGCCCTGTGCGCCGGTGGGTCCGACGGAGCCCTGAATACCCTGCGGGCCTTGCGCGCCGGTGACGCCCTGGATGCCCTGCGGACCCTGAATACCCTGTGGGCCCTGGGAGACGACGGTGATGTTCAGGGCAGAGTTGTGCGAGGTCTCGTCATTCTCCTTGGAGTCCAGGACCACATTTGCCGAGGATGTGGTGAGGGCGATGCCGAAGTTGCTGGCGGGGTTGGTGATCCAGCCCTGGACCAGCGAGGTGACGTCAATGGTGATGAACTGGCCGGCGACGGAAGGCGTAAATGAGCCAACCGCGGCACCCAGCGAGGGCAGGCTGCTGTAGGTGAGCGTGGACTCGCTCCATGCGCCGAGTACCGGCTGGACGCTGATGGCTCCAGCCGCGTTCACCCGGTTGACGTAGAGGGTCAGCGTGGCCTTGCCGATCTGGCTTGCTGTGGTGCCGGCGGGGAGCGACGACAGGTCAAACTGGATGAAAGATGTGCCGGCGGAATTGACGTAGAGATTCGACAGTGCCCCGTAGTTGGTGGAGGGATTGGCGCTGTTGACGTAGGTGTCCGCAACGACAGTTGCCTGAGTTGCACGTGCAGCAGTAGAGGCAAAAAGCAGGCACACGCTCGCGAAGAGCGGCAGTTTCCAGCCACGCAAGGGCATCGGTTTTCTCCCGGGTACGGTGTCAAGAGTGAAGGGCACAGCTATCCTCAGCAACGAAGGCGACCAAGCGCGACTCAACCTAGTACGGAACAGTAGGCAAAAAACTACCGTCCAAATACTGGTCTGCACACGAGGCTTCTTCCATGAGAGGTCTTCTGTGGCGAGCAGTCGTATTGGTGTAGCTCAAAAAATTGTCTTAAACGAAAGGGGAACCCGTGGGGAAAGAAAACTTCCCCAGATATACCCGAAGGGCGAGCGATAAAGCAAGCAAATTTTCTGCAAAGGGCACACTTTAGGGTGAGCGGCGGGTGTGCATGTCTCGCGGTGGGGTGATAATCTGCTCAGACGAAGCCGGTCCACTGTGATCGATCCGAACGCTGGAGCTACCTCCCTTGTCCCGCATCCGACAGCACATTCCTTTGATCATCGTCCTGCTTGCGGTGTGCACCGCGTATGTGAACCACTTCCAGAACGGATTTCACTTCGACGATGCGCATACGGTTGTGGATAACCCGTATATTCGCAGCCTGGCGAACCTGCCGCGCTTCTTTACGGACACGACCACGTTCAGCGTTCTGCCGGCCAACCGGACGTACCGGCCTTTTGTCTCCGCATCGTTGGCGCTGGACTATGCTCTGGGCCACGGTTACAAGCCGTTCTGGTTTCATCTTTCCACCTTTCTGATTTACCTGGCGCAACTGGTGTGCATGTATGCACTCTTTGGCGGGATTCTGAGGCGGGTAGGCGCAGGGGAGAGCATGGGCCGGATTGCTGCACTGTTGGCGACGGCCTGGTACGGTCTGCATCCGGTGATGGCCGAGACGGTGAACTACATCATCCAGCGGGGCGACATCTACAGCACGTTTGGTGTGGTTGCGGGGCTGGCGATGTATGCCTGCTGGCCAAGGCAGCGCCGCTGGGGCCTGTATCTGCTGCCGCTGGCGTTTGCGCTGTTGAGTAAGCCGCCTGCGGTTGTTTTTCCAGCACTTTTGTTCCTTTACATTGTGCTGTTCGAGGAAGAGGAGCAGGGAAGCCTGAGCCGCGCAGCTCTGGCCTGCGTCCCGTCGGTGGTGCTGTGTGCTGTGTTGATGGGGCTGCAGGCGCACATGACGCCTAAGTCCTACACGCCGTCGATGCTTTCGGCCTTTGCCTACCGGATTACGCAGCCATTTGTGCTGCTGCGCTACTTTGGGTCATTCTTTCTGCCGCTTCACCTGAATGTGGATACCGACCTGGCGGCCTTTCCCGCATTGAACGGACTGGCGCTGCTGGGTTTTGTGTTTGTGTGGCTGGTGCTGGTTGCAACCTGGTTTACATGGCGCCGCCGGGAGACACGGCCGATCGCCTTCGGCTTGCTGTGGTTCCTGATTGCATCGCTGCCAACGTCACTCTATACGCTCTCGGAGGTGGAGAACGACCATCGGATGTTTTTGCCCTTTGTGGGTCTGGCACTGGCGGTGGTGTGGGCGCTGGCTCTGATGCTAGAAAAGGCGGTTGCCGCACGCAGCAACCCGGCGAGTGCGCATCGGGCCGCGCTGGTGGTGAGCGTGGCGCTGCTGGCGGCCTACGGATATGGAACTTACCGGCGCAACCAGGTGTGGCGCACTGACGAGTCACTCTGGCTGGACGACGTGCAGAAGTGTCCGCACAATGGACGCGGATTGATGAATTATGGCCTGAGCCAGATGGGCAAAGGCGCCTATCCGGCGGCACTGGAGTATTTTGATCGAGCGCTGAAGTACACGCCGAACTATCCGACGCTGGAGATCAACCTGGGCATTGTGCATGGCGCGCTGTATCAGCCGGCGGATGCGGCGGCGCATTTTCAGCGGGCGATTACGCTGGCGCCGTCGAATGATGAGGCGCACTTCTTCTTTGGACGCTGGCTCTATCAAAGCGGAAATCTGAGCCAGGCGATCCGTGAACTGGCGACGGCGGTGGCACTGAATCCGAGCCGTCTTGAGTCGCGCGCACTGCTGGCAACGGCCTACGCCACGGCTGGCGATGCGGCGCAGGCGCGTGCGGCTGCACAGGGAATCCTGCAGATTGCGCCGGGGGATCGAGGGGCCAGGCTGATTTTGGCGGAACAGATTGCGCCGAGCGCCAGCTACTGGGTGAATGCATCTCTATATCAGTACGAGAGCGGAAATTATCCCGGGTGCATTACGGATGCGAACCAGGCGATCGCCATCAAGCCGGATCTAGCGATCGGGCACCTGAATCTGGGCGCTTGCTATGCGGGACTGAAGGCTTATCCGCTGGCGATGCAGAGCGAGCGTGAGGCGCTGCGTCTCGATCCGAATAACGTGCTGGCGAAGAACAACCTGGAAGCGTACACACGGCTGGCGGCGCAGGAGACGGCACCAAAGACCGCGGAAGACTGGCTGAACGCCTCGCTGCGCGATCACCAGGCGCATGATTACCAGAAGAGCATTGCGGACGCTCGCGAGGCGCTGCGTCTGCGGCCAGACTATGCAGAGGCATGGAACAACATCGCTGCTGCATACGAGGAGATGCACGACTGGGATCACGCAATTGCCGCAGCGCAAAAGGCGATCCAGCTTAAGCCGGACTTTCAGCTCGCGAAGAATAATCTGGCCTGGTCAGAGAGCCAGAAAAAGGCTCAGGTTCACTAGGGCCTGTTCACACTACACGGATGGCGGCGACGGGAGCCGATTTTTCTGAGTTCGAGGAGGGAGGAGTGACGCAGACTGGGGTAGAGACTGGACGTCTGCTAGCAACGACCGACACCGAAATCGGGAAAATCGGCCCCGTCCCTGCGGGTTGCGGGGAAAATTGCCCCATACGTCGTTGTCGTCCTTGCCTTGGAGTCACCAAAGTCTTCGTCCTCCGCCTCGTCT
>DAIDGZ010000120.1 GCA_027452125.1 Acidobacteriaceae bacterium
GAGGTGGCGCGGTCGCTGATCGGCTCAGTGTTTGAGGCGGCCTCCGGGGACGTCATCTGGCGTGGAGCTTCATTCCTCGCGGGCAAGCTGGGCGAGGCCATTGCCAATGCCGCGGTAACCATTGTGGACGATAACCTGATGCTGCTGCCCAGCGGCGCGGGCGGCTTTGGCACATCGCCCTTTGATGGCGAGGGGTTACCCTCGCGGCGGACTGTGGTCGTAGAGAAGGGCGTGCTGCGCAACTACCTGCTCAATACCTATGCGGCACGCAAGCTGGGCATGAAGTCCACGCATAACGCCTCCCGAGGGCTAGCCGGAACGCCGGGTATCGGCTGTGGCAACCTCTATCTGGAGCCGGGCACCCGGACCCCAGAGCAAATGATCCGCGAAGTGCCGGCAGGACTATATGTCACCAGCCTGATGGGCTTTGGCGTGAACACGGTGACCGGCGACTACTCCCGCGGCGCAACGGGGCTGTGGATCGAGAAGGGGGAGCTGACGCATGCAGTGGAAGAGGTGACCATCGCAGGCAATCTGGCGGAAATGCTGCGGAATGTGACGGCTATCGGCAATGACCTGGTATTTCGTGGCGCGGTGGCTTCTCCTACGCTGCGGATAGACGGGATGACGATTGCGGGAGCGTAGCGGAGTCAGGAAGCTGGCGGGGATCGTGGAGATGGAAGGAATTGGACAAAGCCGGCGTGTGGATCGGGAAGAGCATCAAGGGGGCCTCATCCATCAGCTACCCTTCGATCCGGCTGATCCCAAGGCTGCGCTGGCGCAGCTTCCTCGCGCCGCGGGTGTTTTTGCACTTTATGGCGCGGAGGCGCATGCCGAGCCCTACATTGGGCGCACTCCCAACCTGCGCGGACGGCTGGAGCGGCTGCTGCAGCCCTCGGAGAAGCATCCAAGACGTCTGCAACTGGCCGGGCGGGTGCGGCGCATCTGTTGGCGACACACGGGCTCGGAGTTTGAGTCGCTGCTAGTTCAGTTCGATCTCCTGGAAAACCAGTACGGCCCCAAGGCGCTGGACCGGATGCATCTGCGGGCGCCTGCCTTTGTGCGCTATCTGGGCAGTAATGCCTATCCGCGCCTGACGGTGACGCATCGTCCCAGCCTGCGGGAGGCAGACTGGGCCTATGGGCCGTTCGCCTCCCGGGCGGCGGCAGAGCGCTATGTGGACGAGGTGCTGAAGCTCTTCCTGTTGCGGAGATGCACGGAGGATCTGGAGCCGGACCCGAGTCATCCGGGATGCGTGTACTCCGAGATGAAGATGTGTTTGGCGCCCTGCTACCGGGGGTGTTCGGACGAGCGATATGCCGAAGAGGCAGCGGCAGTGCAGGATTTTCTGGCTACGCGGGGCGAAGGCCGTCTCACGGTGCTGCGCGGCGAGCGGGAGAAGGCAGTGGAGGTACTGGCGTTTGAGACGGCGGCGGCAATCCACGGGCAGGTGCAGCGGGTGGAGGCTGCGCGGGCGTTGGCACCAGACCTAGTCCGGCCAATGAGCCAGCTGCGGGCGGTAATCCTGCAGGCTAGTTCAGAGCGTGGTGAGGTAGCGATGTTTCTGTTTGAATATGGGTCGCTGCGCGGCCCGGCGGCCTTCACAACGATGGGCATGCGCATTCAAAATGAGCAGTCAGGGTCCAGTTCATTGTTTGCTCATCCGATAGTACTGGAAGCGGTGGCAGAGCAGCAGGGATCAGGAATCAAGGAGCAGGGATCTGCGAACGTGGCAGCAGTGGACAGCGAACAGGGCGATAAGAGAGCCGGTGCGGCTGTCCCGAAGGCGGCGCGTGGGGTGCTGGAGGAGCGTCTAGCTGGGGTGCTGGCGGAGTTGGCAGCGGCAAATGGCGTGGCCTCGGCGGCGGTACGGCAGGGGCATCTGGCCCTGCTCAAGCGCTGGTATTACCGGCCGGAGACGCAGCGCGTGGGTGAGGTCTTTTTCCCTGATGCCGAGGGCGGGTGGCCGGTGAAGTCAATCCTGCGCGGTGTAGGGCGCGTGGCGGCCAGGATGTTTGCGCCGGAAGCAGCTGCAACGGATGGGCCCGGTGACCGCACCACTTGATACACTGACGGGGCAAGGAGCCACGCTGAAAGAGCCTATGGTTGAACTGCTTCCCTCAATCTTGTCTGCCGATTTTGCCCGCCTCGCCGAGGAGGTGGCCGCGGCTGAGCGCGGCGGAGGCACCACCATCCACGTAGACGTGATGGATGGTCATTTCGT
>DAIDGZ010000121.1 GCA_027452125.1 Acidobacteriaceae bacterium
GGGGTCGGGGTAGGCCTCAATGTCGAGCTTGGTGAAGGCGTAGATGCCCACGGCAATGGCCGCAAAGAAGATAATAAGCACGACATCGCGATAGCGGAGGAGGGTCTTGACAATCTTTTGCATCGCTAGCGGTCCTCCGACTCGCGCAGCAGTTCCGCGCCGGTGGTGACGACGGCATCGCCATCGTTGAGGCCCTGCGTGATTTCGTAGGTATCGGCGTGGGTCTCGCCGAGAGTTACGTTGCGGCGCTCGTACTTTCCGGGAGCAGTCTGGACGAAGACGAAGACCGCGTTACCGTTGCGAATGACCGCCGTGGAGGGCACAGCGATGGCGTTGTGCGCCGCGCCACTGAGGCTCATGCTGGCATACATGTCCGGCTTGAGGCGCAGGCCAGGATTCGCGAGCACCACGCGGACCTTCAGCGTAAGCGTGACCGGATCAACTGCATCGGAGATATTGTCGACCACGCCGTGGAGGACGAGACCGGGATAGCCGTTGACGGTCATAGTCGCGGACTGGCCGACATGGACCGATGCCTGATCGCGCGGGTAGAGATCGCCGACAATCCAGACCGAGCTGATATCCGCGATAGTGGCGATGGAGGTGGCATTGTCCAGCGAGCGTTGCAGTTCGCCGGGGCCTGTGCCCACATCGAGCACGACGCCAGAGATGGGCGCAAGGATGGGCACGATGTCCGATGTGCTGTTCTCACTGAAGCCCAGCATGTGCAGAGTCTGGCGGGCGCGCTCCAGTTCGGAGTGGTCTGTGGCGTCAAGCGCCTTGAGATCGTCGTAGTCGCGCTGGGCCATCACGTCGTGGGCCAGAAGGTCCCTGGCGCGGGCCAGTTGCAGGTCAGCGCGGGCGGCCTCAATTCTGGCCTTTTCAAAGTCGGAGCGAGCCTGCGCCGCGTCGCTGCTCTGCAGGGTGCCGATCTTCTCTCCCTTGCGCACCGGCTGGCCGGGCAGGATGGAGAGCGAGAGCACGCGCCCGCTGATGAGCGGATAGACGTGGACCGTCCGCGTTGGGTTGGCCACGACGCGCGCCGGCAGCACCAGTTGGCTGGTGGTCTGGCCGCCGTGCACCACGGTGGTCTCAATCACCTGCTCTTTAGGCGTGGATGTCTGCGGCACCGGCTCGCTGCGATGGCAGGCCGCGGGAATCAGCAGGACGAGGGCGGAAAACGAGGCAAGGGCGAACTGCTTCATGGGGCGACCTCCGTGGCGGCGACGAAGCTGAGCTGATGGATACTGAGCCAGACCTGCTGGTTGGCGGCAAGAGCGTCAAGATGCACCTGGCGGTAGTCGCGCAGCGCATCGAGATAGTCGAGCAATGTGGCTGCTCCGTGGCGGTAGCTGAACTCGAGGTTGGCGCGAACGCGGTCCGACTCGGCAACATAGTGGTTGTTGTAGCGTGCGGCCAGGGCGAGGGCGGTCTGGTAGCCAGCCCAGGCCTGATCCACATCGTTGAGCACCTGGTTGCGGGCAGCGGTTTCGGCAAAATGCGCTGATTGCTCCTCCAGGCGGGTACGCTGCTTCTCACCCTGGTTGCGATCGAAGATGCGCACCGGAACCGAGATCTGGAAGCCAGCGCTATTGAAGACGCCCAAGCGCTCGTACTCTGCACCGAGAGTCGGATCGGTTGTGGCGTTGGCGTCGGCCAGCTTAACGTTAGCGTTGGCCAGGGTCACGGACTGCTGCGCCGCCCGGTAGTCTGGCCGACTGGCCAGGGCCTGCTGCTGCAACTGGGGCAGCGTCACGGCAAGGTCAGGCGGCTGCAGTGGGCCCACAATATCAAAGCTCTGCGCGGGCGTAGCCACGCCCATGAGCAGTTGCAGGGAGTCGCTGGCCTGGACCAAATTCAACCTGGCGCTCTGGTAGTCGGACTCGAACTCGGCAAGTTGCAGGTCGATGCGCTCGTAGTCGGTCTTGCTGATGTCGCCGGCGTCGAGGCGGGCCTTGCTCAGGGCAAGGGTCTGGCGGTAGCTGTCGAGGTTGTCCTGGGCTACCTTGAGCGCGGCTTTGGCGGCCAGCATGTTGGTAAAGGCGTCCTTGACCTGAAGAACGGTCTGCCGCTCCTGATCGTGATACTGGCTCTGCGTGACGGCGGTGGTGGCATCGGCAACCTGCATGCGCCAGCGGCGCTTTTGGCCGCGTTCGAAGAGGCGGGAGACGTTGCCCACATAGGTATAGGGACTGCTGGGATTGCTAGCCGGCAGCGTGACATTGGCGCCAGAGACCGTGAAGGTGGGATTCTGGCGCAGGCCGGCGGTCACCTCGGCAGCCCGGGTGGCATCTACATGCTGCTGGGCAGAGAGCAGGAGCGGATTGCGGGTTTCGGCAATCTGCAACACCTGCTGAAGGGTAAGCGGCGCGGGCGCTTGCGCGCACGCCGCGGCGGAGACGGCTAGCACGGCCAGGATCAACCTGGGACCGGACAGGGGAATTTTCATCATGCGTGTCCATACATCGCGCGGGCGCGATGGGGTTTACAGCCAATATCGGTGGAGACGAAGGATAAGCGCCAGTTAGACGGCGGGAGGCGGACGAGACCAGAGCAGGCATCGATAATGAACCCGCAGGAGAGGCTGAGCATCGCCGGCGGCGATCAGCGCGAGGGTATGAAGATGCGCGGGCTGGGACCAGAGAGCCAGCAACGCGAGTACGGCGGGCAGGCTGTGGGGAATATGGTCCACGACCAGATGGCGGTCGTTGCGGATGGAGACGCGCTCTACTTCGGCAGGGTTGTGGCAGAGCTCCAGATCATCTGTCACCGAGATAACGGGCAGCAGAATGGCCGAAAGCATCGCCAGTCCGATGATCTGGATGCCGATTCCGGGCAGGACTGAGATGCTGCGCCGGCTACGCCGGCCGGTCAGCCAAAGTACCCACAGGGTAGCGATCACCGCCCCCCACACCAGATTGAGTAAAAGTTCCACAGGCCCAAGGCGGATTATACGTGAGCGGCGGCATCGCTCGCCCATCGGGAAACTCACGGCTCGCCGCCGTTCGACTTGGCCACCTGATTGATGATGCGCTGCACGAGGACGACGCGGACGTGAATGTGCCGAGCGACATCGGGCAGAAATTCGGTGATCAGGTTATCCACCGGCGCCGTGGCCAGTCCGATGGCATACCGCGAGGCGCTGGCGGGAAGGTTCGTTTGCTGACCGGGGACGTAGAGGTTGGATATCTCATCGTCGATCGCGAAGCCCACCAGATCGGCGTAGTTGAGCATATTGCGGCCATTGTCTCCACGCGTCCAGACGATCTGATCCACGGCGTGGAGGAAGCGGCGGGGGATCGAAGCGTCGGGCATGCGGTGGTAGTGAGGATCCTGATGGGTCATTGAAGGAATCAGAAACGTGCCGAAGAACTCGCCGGTCAGGTCCTGGGTAAAGCTGACTCCGGCGTAACGTCCGTAGCCGGGAAAGCCCGGGCCGTAGGGCGAATGCGGGTTGTCAGCGACGGAGATGCCGGCCTCGCCAAAGACAGTGAGCAGGTTAAAAGGATCGCCCACATTGCGCACCGCCAGCCAGGCCTTTTCTTTGGCAGTGAGCGGTTTCACCTGCGGTCCGTTGAGAAACCGGGCGTACCAGTCCACGATGGGCAGATGGGTTGGACACGGAGAGGACGTTGCAGGGGAAGTGGTCTGCGCAGTGGCAGACGGCCTGGCCGGAGAGGTGGACGAGGAGGTATGGCAGGGTGTCTGGGACGCCCCCCGGGGCTGTGGCGCGTCCGGCAGAACGGCAGGAGCAGTCTGGCCAGCCAGAGACGCGGAAGACAGGGCCCAAAACACGACCAGCAGCACGCCCGCTCCAGCCCGATGTGACCTGCTGCGTTTTTGAGTGGCGAACGATCCGCTTTCCAAGAACCGGGCCCTCCATCACGAAAAGTTCGGTGGTCACACGTCCCAAGGCAAAGCCGACCGCGTCTAAAAATGTGCTGCTGCATCCCTTGGATGCGAGCTGGATCAGCTGGGTGGGTTTGCTCTGTCCTGTCAGACGGAAAAGTTGGCGAAAAGGTTATGGATGCGGTGCGCTGTTGACCGTTCCGGTACCTCCAGCCGTTGGGTGATTGACCCCTGCAAGGGGATTGCAGAGACTGAGGGTAGGTTACCTGCATCCTGGGTTACCAGAATGAGTTACCAGCCATGAGCACCAATCCACCTCCGGGACCGGGGCAGAGCGGCGTAGGACGGCGTCTTGAAGAAGCTATGGAGCTGATCGAGATGGAGTTACGCCATGCCATCGCCTATGTGAACGACAATCTTGTTCCGCAGGTACGCAAGGAATCCATTACGGCCATGCGGTCAACAGCAGAGACGCTGCGCAACCTGGCGGATCGGATCGAGCGCAGTTCGCCGCCTCCGAAGGATCCCAACGCCCGATGAGCTTCTGCTCCAACCCGCGCAGATCCTGGGGGCTGGCCTGCCTGGCAGTGGCAGCACTAGCTGTTACGGGCTGTCGTCATCATCGCCAGGTGGCGCAGATGCCGCCCCAGGCGCAGGCGCCGCCGGTGTACTCACCCGAAGCGCCGGTCTACACACCGAACACGCAGGCCCCACCCCCGGCACGAATTCCAACAACGCCGGTGCCGCCGGACGGGGTAAGTTCGGCCGACCTGGAATATGTGGCCACACATCGGCCGATAGCCACGCAAGTTGGGCTGGCCAGCTGGTACACCGCTCCCTACCCGGGGCGCAGGGCCGCAAACGGGCAGATCTTCCGAAATAATGCCTACACGGCCGCACACCGGACGTTGCCGATGGGCTCGCTGATCGTGGTGACGAACCTGGAGACGGGCCAGTCCTGCGCGATGCGGGTGACGGATCGCGGACCATTTGTGGCAGGCCGCATCGTAGACCTGACGCTGGCCTCAGCCAAAGCCACCGGAATTTATCGCGAGGGCACGGCACGGGTGCGGGTAGATGTGTACGAGACGCCCAAGCCGATCTATACCGGCGGGCGTTGGTGCGTGCAGATTGGAGCCTTCAAGGACCCCGATCTGGCTCTTGAGTTCAAGGAAAAGCTGATGCGTGAGTACCCGCGGGCCAACGTAATTGAGTTCGCCGGTGAGCGCAGCTACTGGGTGCGCATCCGTCCGGAGGGGGACGACAAAAGAATGGCGGTGTACCTGGCCGCGCACCTGCATCCCCCTGAGGGCATCCCCTACCTCACCCGTCTGGACTAGGGCCTGTTCACACTACCCGAATGGCGGGCGTTGCGCGGGAAAATTGCCTCAGACGAGGCGGAGGACGAAGACTTTGGTGACTCCAAGGCAAGGACGACAACGAAGTATGGGGCAATTTTCCCCGCAACCCGAAGGG
>DAIDGZ010000122.1 GCA_027452125.1 Acidobacteriaceae bacterium
GTAATAGCACTTTCAAGGCATAACGGTTTAGCATGCCGTTGCGCAGAGAGGCTCACCGCATGGCGACACATCACGCAAACTCGCCTCTGCCCCATCATGGGGGCTTTCCGCGCGGGGGCGCGCAGGCTCATCCTACACGCCGCATCCGCGTCCTCGGCGTGCCGCTTGATCTGGGGGCCAGCCGCCGCGGCGTAGACATGGGGCCGTCGGCGCTGCGCGTGGCCGGCCTTGAAGCGCGCCTGGAAGCGCTGGGCCACGAGGTCTCCGACGGCGGCGACATCGATGTGGAGATCGCCGAGACCCGCTCCGCCGGCTCGGGCAATGCCCACTACCTGGCGGAGATCGCGGAAACCTGCACCCGAACAGCCCAGGCCGCGGAGGCTGCATTACAGGATGGTCTGATACCGCTGGTTCTGGGTGGAGACCACTCCGTTGCTGCTGGAAGCATCTCCGGTGTGGCCAGCTTCTACCGTCGCCGGGGCCAGCGCATCGGCGTCCTCTGGATCGACGCGCACACGGACATCAATACCCCGGACACTTCGCCCAGCGGAAACGTCCACGGCATGCCTCTGGCGGCGCTTCTTGGCCTGGGACCAACGCCCCTGGCTGGCATCCTTGGCTACTCCCCGAAAATCGCACCGGAGAACACCGTACTCGTCGGCATCCGCGATGTGGACGCAGCGGAGCGCGAGAACATCCGCCGCGCCGGAGTCCACCACATTTACACCATGCGGGACATCGACGAGCGCGGCATGCGCGCGGTGATGGAGGAGGCGCTGCGCATTGCGAGCGAGGGAACCGCGGGCTATCACGTCTCGTTGGATATGGACTGGATCGACCCCGAGGATGCTCCCGGGGTTGGCACGCCCGTTCGCGGCGGCGCCACCTACCGCGAAGCCCACCTTGCCATGGAGATCCTCGCCGATCACGGCCGCTTGCTTAGTTTTGAGATTGTCGAGGTGAACCCCGTGATCGATGAGCGCAACCGCACCGCAGACCTTGCCGTCGAACTGGCCTGCTCCGCCTTTGGCAAGAAGATTCTCTAGAACTGCACGCTGTGGATCATGCGGCTGAAGGCGGGGCGCATGCGCTCAAACTGTGCGGCGGGCGCGACGAAGACCATGTAGACGACCGAGCCATCCGGACGGGACGCGGTCACCAGCCAGTCGCGCTCTGCCTGTGCATGGCCATTCGCATCAGGAAACGGCGAAGTGGATTGCAGCGTAAGCGAGCGTCCTCGTGTGCTGCCCACGCCGATGTCTGTGATGCTCCCCTGCGGCTGCAGGCCGCTCTGCCCGCTTTGCAGGTTCTGCGCAATCTGCTGCGTCGTCTCGTCCAGTGATGTCTGGCTGTTGGGCACGACACTGTTGACCATCACGCCGTATCCAATGCCGCCATCCACCATGCCTGCCTGAGGGGCAACCGTGATGAACTGGCCCTGCTGCTGCGCCGCGACCACCTGCCAGTTTACTGGGCGCACCATCTTGAGCAAACCGAGATCGGTGTAGGTATAGGAAGTGGCTGGAGCAACGGCGCTCCACGCAACCGGACGATAGGAGGAGCCCCCCGGACTGCCGCCCGCCTGAGGTTGCTCGTTCTGCGAGACAGGCACACCCGTCTGCGGCATGAGTACCGCGCCATTTCGTTTGTTCAGCGTCACCCAGCGGCCGGTCTTCGCACCCTGGGCAATCTCGTCCGCGCTATAGGCCGGAGCCTTGGCGGCAACGGCGCGGGCGCGCTGAAACTCCGCATCGTCGCGCCGGTACTGGATGGGCGGCCAGTTACGAATTTCGCGCAGAATGGCTTCATCGCGATTGCCGGGATCGGGGTGGTCGCTGAGAAACTGTGGACCGTTGCCTCCCTGTGCCTCCAGCTTGCGGAAGAAGTCCGCCAGGGCCTGTGGATTGTAGCCGGCGCGATAGAGAATCATGGCGCCCACGGCGTCTGCCTGGGCTTCATCTCCGCGTGAGTACTTGAGCATCACCATGCCGGCTCCGATCTGTATGCCCTCAGCCCCGAGCGAGCCGAGGACTCCGCCGCCGCTGCCCAGGATGGCTCCGGCAAGCCCCGCCAGCCCTTGCATCATCTGCGATTTCTGCATCTGCTTGGCGGAGTGCTGCATGTAGACGTGGCTCATCTCGTGAGCCATTACGCCGGCCAGCTCCGCCTCATTGGAGGCCGCGGTAATTGCTCCGAGATTCACAAACATCTCGCCACCGGGCAGCGCGAAGGCGTTGATGTCCTTCTCCGCCACCACATGAAATACGAAGGGCCAGGAGTGATCCGGGGGAATGACTGCGGCAAGCCGCTGCCCAATCTGGCGGATGTACTGCGTCTCCGGGCTGGAGTCAGGCAACACCGGCATTTGCTGGTACACCTGCTCGGCGGTCTTGAAGCCAATCTGCTCTTGCTGCTGGCGGCTGAGGCTTACGTTGCCGGGATCAGGTAGCTGTGGCTCAAACGGCTGGGCGGCAGTCGTCCCGGCAAGCTGAAGCGCACAGATAGAGACGATGACAGATGGAAGGAGTCGTAACACCATAGGACGAACGAGCGGCTTCATTTCATACCCCCGGGAAACAGTAGATAGAACCCTTTAAGCATTGGGACAGCGATCAGCAGGCCAGCCTGTGGAGAAGATAAAAGATTGGCCCGATCTCATGGTGGATTAGCCGTCCTGCTTATCCAACATGATCCTAAAACCACAGGCGCAGTTTGGCCAGATGGAGGATCGGATGTGTGAGCAACTTCACTGAAGCACAGCTCTCAATCCAATTGGAAGGCGCCGGAATTCTGTTGATTTACAGGTACTGCGCCGGTTGAACTCGCTCTAACGTAGTGGGCAATAGCAGCCCGAATGAATATCTGCGATCAGTTTGAACACAAAAATGCCCCAGTTCCTTGGAGAAGAATCTGGGGCGTTTTTGGACGGAGGCGTGTGTGCAGCGGGCTGCGGACCGGGCTTACTTGCCGCCCAGGCCGCGCGAGGAGCCGATGCCGGTGACAAAGTCCCAGCCTGGTGCCGCCGTATAGCTGCCTGCCGTGCCAGAGGTCACATCGTAGAAGTCGCTGGTCACCGTGCGATTGGCGTACATCTCGCTCAACTGGTTGAAGGTATTGGCATTAAAGGTGCCTGCGCGGTTGATGATGGCGGCCAGCGAAGGCGCTGCAAGGCTGGTGCCGCCAAACTGAATCCAGCCCACATAGCCCTTGCAACTCGTCGAGTCGTACACGGCCACGCCGGTGTAGGGATCGGCGTCAAAGGAGACATCGGGGGTGGATCGCTGCGTGGCATCCACGCCGGAGACGCCATACTGGTAGGCCTGCTGGCTTTCGTACTGCGAGGGGCCTCCACCGCTGCCGCTCCAGCCAGTCTCACTCACAAAGTTGCCGTTGGCGTCGCGGTTGAGCGAGGTGCCGCCCGCGGAAACCACATAGGGCGATGCGCTGGGGTAGATTACGGCCCCGCCGGTGTCGCCGCTGGCGGCCACATACACCACGCCATTGTGCTGGAAGTGCGAGTCGTAGCCAGTTTCCTTGGAGAACTCGCTTCCGCCCCAGCTCATGGAGACTTCTCCTGTACCGCTGGCCAGCACCTGCTGGGTGGCCACATCGACTGCGGCAAATAGATCGGGGTTCCGGTCAGAGGCAGCCTCGACCAGGATGATCTTGGCATTCGGCGCCATGGCGTGCGCCCACTCAATGTCCAGATCTGCCTCCTGCGCCCAGCTGCAGTTGGCGCGGGGCTGGGAGCCACCTGCATAGACCACCTTGAAGCAGCCGTTGGCGGTGGTGCAGGCGGGCAGTCCAAACTGTGTGGAGAAGGTATTCAGATCATTCTCTGCGGCGGGATCGTCAAAGGCATCCACAATCGCGATGGTCTGGCTGCCGCCCAGCGCGGGGTAGTTCACCCCGAGATAAACCGGATACATGGTGGCGGGCGTGTTGCCCACCGGCGTGGCGCTGCCGCCACCCGGCCGGCCGTTGGGATGGGCCAGAATGAGGTGGTTGGTGTGGGAGCGGACGCCAATGTCCGTGGGAAGCTGCACCGTGGAATCAGGCACAACCACCGTGGCTCTGGCGTTTTGCGCCGCCAGAGGCGAAGGTGTCACGGCAATGGCCGCACCAAGGGCCAGACACGCAACGCCGAGAGAACCAGAAAGCTTGAAATCCATAGTGCCTCCAAAGGGATGTCCCGAGCGTGCAAGAATATATCCTCAGTAACCGTATAGAGAATTACTTTCTGTGAAAATGACACTTTGGTGGAACTGGAAATCCGGCCCGGGGGATCGACACACCAGGCTTGCAGGGCAGCCTGAAACTCCTTCAGTCTGCCCCTTCGAGCGTGATTGCCGGCTTATGCTTTGGCGAACATCTGCTTGATGCCGCGTAGCGCCTGCCGGGTCCGCTCCTCGTTCTCGATGAGCGAAAAGCGCACATGGCCGTCGCCGTAGTCGCCAAAGCCGATGCCGGGGCTGACGGCCACTTTGGCTTCGGTGAGCAGGCGCTTGGAGAACTCCAGCGAGCCAAGGTGGCGGTACTGCTCTGGAATCTGCGCCCACACAAACATGGTGGCCTTGGGCATGGCTACCGGCCAGCCCAGCTTGTTCAATCCCTCCACAAGCACGTTGCGGCGGCTGCAGTAGGTATTGCAGATCTCGGAAACGCACTCCTGCGGCCCTTCCAGGGCGGCGATGGAGGCCACCTGGATCGGTGTGAACGTGCCGTAGTCGAAGTAGCTCTTGAGGCGGGCCAGCGCCGACACCAGCACGGGATTGCCCACCATGAAGCCCACACGCCAGCCGGGCATGTTGTAGCTCTTGGAGAGGGTGAAGAACTCTACCGCCACGTCTTTGGCGCCGGGAACCTGGAGGACGCTGGGCGGCTTGTAGCCGTCAAAGGCGATATCGGCATAGGCCAGGTCATGGATGAGGTGGAAGCCGTACTCGCGGGCCAGCTCCACCAGCCGGGCCAGGAAGGGCAGCTCGACGGTCTCCGCCGTGGGGTTGGAAGGAAAGTTGACGATGAGCGCCTTGGGGCGCGGGGTCATGCGCGGGATCAGCTCCTCCAACTGGGCCAGGAACTGCTCGCGGTCGTTGATAGGCACGCTGACCACGTGGGCGCCGGCGATGACCGGGCCATAGATGTGGATCGGGTAGCTGGGGTTGGGCACCAGCACGGTGTCGCGCGAGTCCAGAATAGCCAGGCAAAGGTGGGCAATGCCCTCCTTGGAGCCGATAGTGACAATGGCCTCGGTATCCGGATTGAGCTCCACGTCGTAGCGGGTCTTGTACCAGTTGCAGATGGCCTTGCGCAGGCGCGGAATGCCCTTGGAGACGGAATAGCGATGCGTGGCCGGCTTCTGCGCTGCCTCAATCATCTTGTCGACGATGTGCTTGGGCGTGGGACCGTCGGGGTTGCCCATGCCGAAATCGATGATGTCCTCGCCGCGGCGGCGGGCGGCCATCTTCATCTCGCCTGTGATGTTGAAGACGTAAGCGGGGAGGCGCTGAATACGGCTGAACTCTTCCATGATGACTCCAGAATACAGGGGCTGAGGGACTCGGAAACCAGGGTCTGCTGGCCGGGGAATCACACAGATAAGCCGTGTGCCCTGGACCTTGCAAGCTGAGATGTGGGATGAGGTGAAACGGGTCTCTAAGCGGCGGGAGCCGCCGCAGCACGGGCCGCACCGGCACGCATGGTGTGCGCGAAGGCGACGATGCCGAGGTGTGCGTGCTGCTGCATACCCAGATTATAGCGTGATGCGGCGTGAGATTTGGGAGGATTGTCCTGATCAGGAGCGCCCATCCCTTCTGCGGAAGAGCAGAAAGGATGGGCACTCATCAGTTGCCGGTGGTCAGCACCACGCGAAAGCGGGCTTTGCCGCTCATCATGCGCTCATAGGCTTCTTCCGCCTTTTCCAGCGGGTAGGTCTCCACCATGGGACGCACGCCGGTGAGGGCGCTGAAGTTCATCGTGTCTTCTGAGTCCATGCCGGTGCCGGAGGGCCAGCCAACCACGCTGCGCCGTCCCAGCAGCATGGGGAAGGGATTGATGACTACCGGGCCATCCGGCGCGCCGATCAGCAGAAACTTGCCGTTAGGGGCCAGACCGTCCACAACCCACTCCAGGGCCTTGGCGCTGGTGATGGTGGAAAGAATCACGCTGGCTCCGCCGAGCTTTTGCAACTCCTTGGCCGGGTCCTGCGTGGTGGTGTCGATGTAGTGATGCGCGCCCAGTTGCTTTGCCAGTGGCCCCTTGTCCTGCCCGCGCGCGATGGCCACCGTGCGGTAGCCGGACTTGGCGGCGTACTGCACGGCCAGATGGCCAAGGCCGCCGATGCCCAGAATGGCCACCGTGTCGCCCGGCCGCGCGCCGCTGTTGCGCAGGCCGTTAAAGGTAGTAATTCCCGCGCACAGCAGCGGCGCCGCATCGACTGCGGCCAAATCATCTGGAATCAGGGCTAGTGCGTTGGCCGGCGCGATCACGTAGTCGGCATAGCCGCCGTCGAAGCTGATGCCGGAGATGGGGCCGTTCTCGCAGAGAACAAAGTCGCCCCGGCGGCAGGGCGGGCAGAAGTTGCAGTGACCGCCGTGCCAGCCCAGGCCGACCCGCTGGCCGGGCTTGAAGAGCGGAACATCCGCGCCAACCTCGTCCACAATGCCCGCCACCTCATGGCCGGGAACGCGGGGAAACTGGATGCCGGGCCAGTGGCCCAGCTTGGTGAGCGAGTCCGAGTGGCACACGCCGCAGGCCTGGACACGGATACGGACGTGGCCGGGACCGGGGGCGGGAAACTCTTTCTGAATCAACTCAAAGGCTCCGCCGGCGGCGGGAACCTGCATGGCACGACCTGTAACTGAAGGCATAGGGAAGGTATCTCCTGCACGGTTAGATGGGGGCAAACGCCGGGGGATGCAGAACTCGCATGAAACGACGGTGAATGGCGGCCCCGTATACTGAAAGACGGCATGAGCACGTTTCTTCCCGTTGACGAACAGTTGGATCTGCTGCAGAAAGGCGCGGCAGAGATTATCCGCGTGAGCGACCTTAAAGAGCGGCTGGAAGACAGCCGCAGAACCGGGCGCCCGCTGCGCATCAAGGCCGGGTTTGATCCCACGGCCCCAGACCTGCACCTGGGCCACACCGTGCTGATGCGCAAGCTGCGCCACTTTCAGCAGCTCGGGCATCAGGTCATTTTTCTGGTGGGTGACTTCACCTCGCTCATCGGCGACCCCACCGGGCGCAACGTGACCCGCAAGCCGCTGACCCGCGAGCAGATTGACGCCAACGCCGAGACCTACAAGCAGCAGGTCTTCAAGATCCTCGACGAGAAGGTCACCGAGGTGCGCTATAACAGCGAGTGGCTCGATAAGCTGGGCTACGAGCAGACCATCCGGCTGACGGCGCACTTCACCGTGAGCCAGATGCTGGAGCGCGACGACTTCCATAAACGCTATCAGGCAGAGCAGCCCATCAGCCTCCATGAGTTTCTGTATCCCGTGATGCAGGGCTACGACTCGGTGGCGCTGGAGTGCGACGTCGAGTTGGGCGGAACGGACCAGAAGTTCAACCTGCTCTGTGGGCGTGAACTGCAGCGGCACTACGGCCAGAAGCCGCAGATTGTGCTGATGACGCCGATTCTGGAAGGACTCGACGGCGTGCAGAAGATGTCCAAGTCGCTGGGCAACGCCGTGGGCATCAATGAGCCGCCCAGCGAGATGTACGGCAAGCTGATGAGCATCAGCGACGAGCTGATGTGGAAATACTGGGTCTTCCTGACTGATCTGAAGCAGAGCGAGGTGGAGGCTCTGCGCGCCGACGTTGCTGCGGGTGCGGCGCACCCCATGGAGATCAAGAAACGCCTGGCCCGCACAATCACCGCAGGCTTCCACGGTGAAGCCGCTGCGCGCGATGCCGATGAGAACTGGGCGCGGATGTTCCAGCAGAAAGAGACGGCCGAAAATCTGGAAGAGATGGCTGTATCTTACGC
>DAIDGZ010000123.1 GCA_027452125.1 Acidobacteriaceae bacterium
AGCCCGCAGCCGATTCTGGTGGCCACGGTGCAGGCGACTACCGGACCCAAGCCGACGGGGACGGTGACGTTCTCGAATGGGACCACGGTGATTGGCACGGCGACGCTGGATTCCAGCGGTGTAGCCACGCTGACGCCGAACCTGGCTCTGGGCAACTACAACATTGTGGCGGCGTACAGCGGCGATGCGAATCATAATCCTTCTTCGTCGCAGCCGGTGACCGTGTCGGGCACGGCGATAGGCTTTGCGATTACTGTGACGCCGGCAAGCCTGAGCCTGAAGACCACGCAGAATGCGACGGTGACGGTGCAGCTGAGTTCGGAGGCAGGCTTTACGGACACGATCGGGCTGGGGTGCTCGTCTCTGCCGGCCGGGGTTACCTGCCACTTCTCCAACATCAGCGTGCCGCTGAGCGCCAATGGCACAGCGACCGCACAGTTGACGATTGATACGAACTACCCGCTGACGGGCGGAACAATGGCAATGAACCGGACCGCGCAGACGGGACGAAACGGCGCACAGATGGCAGGCCTGTTCCTGCCGATCGGCGCACTCTTCGGACTGATCCTATGGCGGGTGCGGCGGCGGAATGCGGCCTGGCTGACGATGCTGCTGGTTGCGGTGGTTTCCGCGGCGGCGCTGCTGGCCACGGGCTGCGGAGGCATGAGCAGCTCCAGCGCCAAGCCGGGGAGCTATGTGATCCAGGTAACCGGAACCGGCGCGAACAGCAATATCATCCACTACCAGAACGTGACGCTGGACATCACGAACTGAAGCCGGCAGGCAACGCAGCGCGGGAGAGACGATGAGATTCAAGAGTCGTGGGATTGAGCAAGGGGTCGCGTCGGGATTGCGGCGCTGCGGTTGGGCCGGCGCTGCGGCGGTGGCGCTGGCACTCTGCCTGGGAGGAGCAAGAACGGCCCAGGCGCAGGTGGCGGCCGCGGGAGATGCGGGCGGACTGGAGCTCTCCGCCGGAGCCGCCGGCTCGGGCTTTTCTCTGGAGTATGGCCAGCGCAAGATGCTGGGGATCACAGGCTTTGTGGATGCGGACACGCATCGGCGCATCGGCATTGAGGCGGAAGGGCGCTGGCTGGAGTTTCATCAGACAGCCAACGTGCATGCGGAGACCTATTCGATCGGGCCGCGCTACCACATCAATGTCGGGCGCTTTCAGCCTTATGCCAAGGGGCTGGTGGGTTTCGGCAATTTTAATTTTCCCTATAACTACGCCCACGGGCGCTACCTGGTGATCACGGCGGGCGGCGGGCTGGACTATCGGCTGGGCAAGCGGCTCACTCTGCGGGCGGCGGACTTCGAGTACCAGAAGTGGCCGCAGTTCGATTTTGGCTCGATGAGTTCAGTCGGCTTGAGCGTGGGCTTCCGGGTGCGCATCTTCTAGAGGCTTGCTTCGAAGGGTGCGGTGCGGGCGAGGCGTGAGGACAAGGCAAAGGGCTTGAGCAGGAAACCCGCCAGCAACGCGGGGATTCTGCGGAAGTCCTCAGGCAACGAGCGTCCGTGGCAACCGGTGAGGAAGACGCCGTTGCGCATCACGTGCAGGTGGAAGAGCGCCGAGACAGCGGCAAAGAGGCAGACGCCGAGGAAAGCATGCATGGGTACCGCGGCGCCGATGGCGCGATGGGTCAGCGCGTCAAAGAGCTGGGCCAGCGCAGGCACAGCAGCGACGATGATCAGGTTACCCAACAGGCGCGGACGGATGCGCAGCGCCCGCTGCTGCAGCCCGGCATAGATGCCGGCAGTCAGCGTTACATAGAGCATCTCCACGACAACGATGGACAGGTGGCTCGCTGGTGCATGGTGGGTGAGCGCCAGTAGATACACCGTGGCGCGGAGGGTGGCACTCATCAGAGCGCACTTCCAGTTCCAGCAGCTCGCGGCCTGCCTGACCAGCGAAAGTCGTCGCGTGGCGCACATGCCACCATCGTGCCGCAAGAGATGCAAAGGGAAAATCACGGTACGGTTACGGGACGATGGATTCCTGCGTGTGCGCGTAACTTTCCTGATGCATGTTGAGTGGGTATTCCGGTTAAAGGTTGGGAGTTGAGGCTGGGGGCGCCGGAGGGTTCTGCGCCGGAGGAGCGGAGTGCGTTTTTTGCGGCACGGGGGGCGCGGGTGCGGTCTCAGGCGCAGTGGGCGTTGCCGCCGGGGCGGCTGAAGCCGGCTGATTCGGTGCCGGGGCGGCGGCCGCGGGTGCAGGAGTTACCGGCTGTGCTTCTTCAGGCTGGGCTGCGGATGCGGGAGGCGGCGGCTCGGGATGCGCGTGCGCCTGGCTGCCGGTCAACACCAGAGGCGTAATGGGCAGGGTGAGCGTCTGCACGGTGGAGGGATCGTCGCGCAGCTTGAGGAAGAGCGTGCCATTGACGGGATGCGGAACGCTGAGCTGAGTGCCGGTGAAGCCCATGGGGATGTCCGTGGCATTGTCAAATGTCTGGTCAGCGGCGACGGAGGAGGCCAGGAAGAGATTGGCGCCGGTGAGCACGCATGGCCGGGACTGAATGCGCGGGCAGCGCAGTTCCTTGAACTCCGGGACGCGGACGAGGGTGCCCAGGGGGATCCAGTTGCCGGTTTCGCCGCTGGCGGAGACGGCGCGGAACTGAACGGGGCCGAAGGCCGAGGAGCCGAAGAGTTTGAGCGGCTCCACGGTGGCCACGGCGGTGCGCGCGTCGGCCAGCATCAGGCTGTTATTGGTGAGGGACAGCTGGGTCTGGAAGCTCTGATCGGCGGCAGCCAGTTCAATCTTCTCAGTGCGCGGGAAGGCAGCGGGCACGTTGGAGTGGAGGAAGAAGACGAGGCGGCCGGTGACGGGCAGGTCGTCCGGGCTGCCGAACTGAATCGTGGGAGAGCCGTCGGCGGCATCCTGCACGCCCTTGCTGACGAGAGCGATCTGGGGGCGCGGAGGATCGATGGTGACCGGGGCGGAGAGGCGCCGGCCGTCGCGCAGCTCCACATGCGCGGTATCGCCGTCGCCGGGTTGCAGAGCTCCGGTGGAGGCGGCCGCCTTCAGCACCAGGCGGTCAGAGCCCTGCACGCGGCTGAGGATGGACGGGGTGAAGGCGATGCCGTCGAGCTGGACTTTGGCCACCTCGTCGAGGCGTGTGCCGAGCAGGACGGCTTCCTTGTCGCCGGCGCTGAGTTTGAGGCGCTGGAGAGAGGCGGCTTCCTCGTAGGCCTTGAGAACGAGGCTGTCGGGCTTGGCGAGGCCGTATTGGTAGATGCCTACGGTCACCGGTCCCGGGGTGGCGTTGCGCAGCGGCACGGTGACCTCAAGCTGGCCGGCGGCGGGCGACTTCCAGGTGAGCTTTTCCGGCTTGCCGCCGGTGGTCTGGGCGTCCACCTTTTCTACACAGAGGGAGCTTTCGCCGTTGAAGTGGAGGGTATCCTGCCGGCCTACAACCAGCGCGGACTGGTCGCCGGGAGCCAGGGTCCACTTGCCGGGCTGAGGCGAGAAGAGGGTGAAGCGTGGGCCCTCCCAGTCGTCGAAGCCCCACTTGCCGTGGATGGTGGCACTCAGTTCGCCGGGGGGCAGGGTCTGCGCGGGGTGGGCCAGGATCAGGCCGCCGCGGGAGGGATCGGTCTTGATCGGCAGATCCAGCGGGGTAGCATTGGCGCCGACGTTGTCGATGCGCAGGGTGAGGTCATGGGTGAGGGGCGTGGCGAAGAACAGCGGCGACCCGGTGACGGGCAGGACGAGGCCGGGCTTGAGTCCACAGTAGTCCGCCGAAGGATCGGTGGCGTAGAGGGGAGCGGGCTTGTTGGGGCCAAGCGGGGGAAGAGCCACCACCACGACCGACTTGGGATTGCGGAAGGAGGGGGGCATGTTGAGGCGCAGGTTCAGGGTGTCATCCGTGGGCAGAGAGAGTGCGGGGATGTACTGGAAGTGGGCGGTGTGCAGCGAGGAGAGGATGCGCGCCGTATCCACGATTGCGCCAATGTAGGGACTGTAGACGCCTCCGCCACCCATGCTGGAGTAGGAGAGCTGATTCATCAGGTCCACGGTGGAGCCGCTGGTGAGCTGGGCGACGAGCGACTGGGCATTGGCGTCATCCAGCACGAGCCCCTCGGAGTTCTGGGTGAGGCAGGCGGCCTGCTGCTCGGCAGGGCGGTCAAAGCACTGCTCCTGAACGCGGATGCCGAGGCTGTGGGCAGCGGTTTCAGCGCGTTGTTTCAGCAGGCTGGGTGCGACTTGGGAGGAGGCTTTTACGTCAGAAAGATAGGTATTCAGGCGCAGCCGCTCCCAACTGGCGGTCTGCAGGTCCTGCGCGGCGCGGACAAAGGCGCCGGGGCGGCCGCGGACGGTGTTGCGCAGGGTATTAAAGTCGCCGCCGGTTTCCGGGGCGAGGAAGAGGAGGGCTTGCTGGGCGCCTTCAGGCACGGTGACGAAGACGCCTTCTTCGCGGACGCCGGCATTCCAGGTTTCGACGCGGGTGAACCACTCCGGCGGAGGGGGATTGGTGACGCCGCGGAGGAAAGCGATGACCAGCACGAAGTGCTCGGACTGGCTGGGGGGCAGATCGGGATGCACCCAGAGACGGTCACCCGGCAGCAGGTCTGGCACTTCCGAGATGGGCAGGGTCACAGTGCCGCGCTTGACATGCACGTCAACTTTTGGGCCGGCCAGATCAAAAGCCGATCCATCGGCGTACAATGTGGACAAAGCCACCAACCACAGCAGCAGAAGATAAGGCCAGCGTCGCATAGCTCTTTTATTGTACGGAGCGCAGCGGAATACGTGAGCGGCAGACGTCCGGCGGCACGGCGCGAAGAAAGGGTGAAGAGGGCCAGATCGGCACAGAGTGGAATTCTCGGATACACTAAGTGCGTATAGCTGCGGATCGAGATAGAAAACCTCTCGAGGCAGGCAGGCTAGAAGAGAGAACAGGCCGAGGCTTTTGCAAGGTAAGAGCCGTATGGATAGAACGATCCGCATTAGACACAACCCGCATCAGCCGAAGGACTTTCCCCCAAAGAAGATCGGCGCGGGATTTAATGAGCCCGGCTTTCACCCCCCACTGTCACGCTTGTATGGGTCTGCCACGGATCGCAATGAATTGAATTAAGAGCAGGGGTTGCCCTCGATATTCCGCGCAAGTCGTTTGCGGGACTCCGCAAAGCAGCGAGGCGGGCGAGACAACCACATAGGAGAAAGAGAGATGAGATCGTCCAAGACAGCGCCGAACAGCGCAGATGTAAGTAACCTCACCATTCCTGACGCAGAAGAGATTATTGAAGAGGCATTGAACGAACTGGCGTACTCGCAGGACCCAGGACTGGTGCGGGCACTGCGTTTTCTGGCGCCTCCGGGCTACCAGGCGATTGTGGAGATGTGCAGCGAGAACGGGCGGAGCAAGCGGCGCAACGCCTCGGCCGATATCTGGTCACCGGAAGAGGACGAGCTGCGCATTTACTTTGAACGCATCGGCGACTCGGACGCCCCGGCACGCCCGGCGCGCGCGCCGCGTGCGGTGTCGCATGCCGATGAGGATGAGGACGAGCCCGGCGAAGAGGTGGTGGCCCCCGCAGACATGGATACCCGCGTGAAGGAACTGTGCGCTGCGCTGGCTGAGGCAGAACGCGATGGCCATGCGTTTATCGCGCTGAAGTGGTTCCGCGATTCCTTCCTGCCGCGCAAGGCATTCCGCTGGAACCATCACCCTGAAGCGCGCCAGGCGGTGCTGGCGGAGGCGATTCAGCGGGGTGTGGTGATGACCAGCAAGATTGCCAATCCGAAGACGCCGGCCTATCCGACCACGACCATCCGCCTGAACCGTACGGAGAGCGGTATCGTGGAGGAGACGCAGCGCTTCCAGCCTGTTGCCATGCAGGGAGAATCGCTGGCCGAGACGGTGAACGAGGAACGGGGTGACCTGTGAGCTTCTACTTTCTTGAGGCCACGGCCTTCGGCAAACTGTTTGTGCAGGAGCCGGGGACCGATACGCTGATCCAGTTGCTGGAGACCGTCGAAGACAATCGCAAGCTGATCTCTGCGGCCACGCCGCTGGAGATTTATGCAGCGATCCGGCGGCGGGAACGCAATGGCGACATTGAACCGGCCGATGCGGAGCGGGCGATTGATCTGCTGCGGCTGGAGGCGGCGCGGATGGTGCAGCAGCCGCTGAATCCGTCTGTGCTGGAGTCTGCGCGGCAACTGCTGGACCGGCGGGCGTTGCGCTGGCCGGGCGCGCTGCAACTGGGCGCGGCGATGGCTGCCCAGGAGATGTTCAAGGGCACGGAGATCGTATTCGTCTCCGCCCTGGCGCATCTGCTGGAAGCGGCCAAGGCGGAGGGGTTTGAGACGCTCGATCCGGCCCGGGTGAAGATCAAGAAGCCGGTTCTGGAGAGGGAAGAAGAGGACTAGCCGCCGGCTACTCGCCGGCGCGGTGGACGACGACGATCTGGAAGCTGCCCGGCTTATCCTGAGGACGCCGCGCGCCCGGCGCCGGCGCCTCGTACTGCGCCGCGGGCAGGTAGATGGTGCTGGCAGCGGGGTCAATGTCCATGGTCCGCGCGCCTTCTGCTGTTTTTACGGTCTGCTCCACGACGAACTTGCCATCTTTTTCGCCGATCACCACCAGGGATCCGTCGCGGCAACTGGCGAAGGCCTGACCATGGGCGTAGCGGGTGGCATCCACGCCGGCGCCGATGGGCAGATCGGCCACCACCTTGCCGGTGTCGGTGCTCATCACGATCATCTTCTGCGGGTTACGGCAGCCGATGAAAAGCAGATGATGTCTGCGGTCCATCGACATACCCACGGGGTGTCCGCCGGGAGCGACGGGCCAGCGCGCGATGACTTTGCGGCTCTGGAGATCGACGACCGCAACGAGGTCCTTGTTTTCCAGATTGACGTAGGCTTTGCCTGCTCCATCGGAGGCGAGGAACTCGGGGGCGCCGCCGAGGTCAATGGGAGGATCGATTTTGCCGTGGGCGGGGTCCACATCGGGCTTGAAGGTCATGAGCTTGCCCTCATCACCGGAGACGGCAAGAATCTGGTTCTGCGAACGGTCGTAGATGATGCCGTCGGAGTCCGGCATGGTGGCCAGCTTGCCCAGCACCTTGTAGCTGGTGAGATCGAAGACGAGGATAGCGCCGCTGCCGCCGCCGTCGGTGATGAAGCCGCGATTGAGCGCGGGGACAATGGCCACGCCGTGGGAGCGAATCTGTCCGGGGATGTCGGCGATCAGTTTGCCGCTCTGGGTATCCACCACCATGGTGTGGGTGCCGCGGGTGACAAAGAGGCGGTGGTGAGGGGCATCGACTGTAAGGTAGTCCCAGCCGCCCTGACCGCCCAGATGCAGGGTGTTGGTAACACTCCATTGGGCCTGGGCCATGGCCGGCAGAGCGCCGGCGAGCAGCATGGCCGCCAGCGAGATAACAGCAATCCGCATGCGTCGCATTTTTATTTCTCCTTCATGAGATGCCCGGCGGAGCGCGCAGCTCGCTTTGCATCGTCAGCGGCAACCGTAGCACAGGGAAGATGAAGGAATGCTGAATGGAGGCGCATGGGATGGCTGCGGCGGCAAGGCGGAGAGCGGTATTCTGACAAAAACGCAGGAAGAGCAGAGACATGCTCAGAGGGGGCCCGAGTTGAAGTTCAGGATTAAGGGAAATTCGCTGCGGCTGCGGCTTTTGCGGCCGGAAGTGGAGCAACTGGCGCGCGCAGGACGCGTGGCGGAGACGGTGCGTTTTACGGCGCAGCCGGGGGCCAGCCTGACCTACGCGCTGGAGCGCAGCGCGGAGGCCGAGGCCATCGAAGTACGTTACAAGCCCAATGAGGTGACGGTGGCGCTGCCTGAGAGTGTGGCCGCGCAGTGGGCCGGAGGCGAAGAGGTGGGCTTGTATCACCGCATCGATCTGGGCGAGGGGGCGACGCTTGCGGTGGCGGTGGAGAAGGATTTTGCCTGCCTGGACCGCGACGATGCCGAGAACGCGGAGGCCTTTCCGAATCCGCGCGCCGCGGATGAATGCCAGGCCTGATTTCCAACAGAATCAAGGCGGTACGTGATTTCTTCCGGGTTGAGAGCCAGCAGAGCGATGAGTCTGCGCTATGCTCGTAAGGAATCCTGAAGCGAAGGTGAAGATTCTTGCGTCGCCAGTGCGCCGTAGCGCGTCTGATAGGGAGCAGCAACTTCAGGATCAGATCAGACTTTGGGCATGGCGCTGAGGCCTTGCCGGAGAAACACACCGGAACGGGGATGCCTTGCGCTGTCGCAGCCGCGCATAGCAAGGATCGCGGAACCAGCAGGGACGCAGAACCGTATCAAGCCGGGAGAGGAATGAAGGGATGAGTGTGAGCGTTTTGAGACGCAGTGGCGGGATGAGTCTATTGGTTCTGCTGGCGCTGACGGCCGGAGGCTGCCGCAAGGCGCAGCAACCCGCCCAGGGCGGCGCCGGCATGCAGGGTCTGCCAGTGCAGACCGCCACGGTGGCGCTGCAGCCGGTGCCGCAGAGCAATGAGTATGTGGCCACCATCAAGTCGCGCCGCTCGGCGACGATGCAGCCGCAGGTGAGCGGGCAACTCACACGCATCGATGTGCGTTCCGGCGACCATGTGAAGGCGGGACAGGAGCTGATGCAGATCGATCCGCGGCAGCAGCAGGCGTATGTGGCGTCACTGCGGGCGACGGAGCGGCAGAAGAAGGCGCTCTCTGACTTTGACACCGTGGAGCTGGACCGTCAGACCAAGCTCTTCCAGGCGGGCGTGACCAGCCGCGATGTGTTTGACCAGGCGCAGCAGGCCTTCCAGAACGCGAAGGCCGACTATGAGGCTGCGGTAGAAGCGCGCAAGACGCAGGAGCAACTGCTGGCCTATTACACGATCCGGGCACCGTATGACGGCGTGGTGGGCGATATTCCGGTGCACGTGGGCGACTATGTGACGCCTTCCACGATGCTGACGACGGTGGATGAGAACAAGGATCTGGAAGCCTACATCTATGTGCCCACGGAGCGCGCGTCGCAGGTGCGCATGGGCCTGGAAGTGGACCTGACGGACAACAACGGCAAGCTGCTGGAGAAGACGCATATCGACTTTGTCTCGCCGCAGGTGGACAGCACGCTACAGGGAATCCTGGTGAAGGCTCCCGTGCATGCGACGCCGGATATGCTGCGCAATGCGCAGATGGTGAAGGCGCGGGTGATCTGGAGCTCGGCGCCGATGCCGGTGGTGCCGGTGCTGGCCGTGGTGCGGCAGGGCGGCCAGCCGTTTGTGTTTGTGGCGCAGGAGCAGGGCGGCCACACCATGGCGCAACAGGTGCCGGTGACCCTGGGCGATGCAGTGGGCAATGCCTACTCGGTTTCCTCGGGGCTGAAGGCCGGCGATCGGGTGATCGTGTCGGGCACGCAGTTCCTGGTCAACGGCATGCCGGTGATCCTGCTGGGGAAATAAGCGCGGCCGTCTTGCTTTTGTCCGCGATGATGCAAACACCTACCGGAATGTGCGGACGCTGCGGGCGTTTTACGCCAAGAAGAGAGAGGACTCCCGTTGTTTGTTGATTTCTTCATTCACCGCCCTGTTTTTGCCACGGTATGCGCGCTGCTGATCATTCTGGCCGGCGCGGTGTGCATTCCGAATCTGCCCGTGGCCATGTATCCCAACCTGGCGCCGCCGCAGGTGACGGTGAGCAGCAACTACGTGGGCGCCGACTCCGAGACGGTGGAGAAGGCAGTCACCATTCCTCTGGAAGAGTCCATCAATGGCGTCGAGGGCATGCGCTACATAGAGTCCTCGAGCGACAACAGCGGAACGAGCCAGATCACGGTCACCTTCCAGACTGGATACGATCTGGACATTGCCGCCGTCGACGTGCAGAACCGCGTGGCCAGCGTACAGGGGCGGTTGCCCGCGGCGGTGAATGCCAGCGGCATCTCCATTAATAAATCGCGCAGCAACTTTGTGTTTGGCGCGGGCTTCTACACGCTGGACGGCCGCTATTCGCAGGAGTTCATCTCCAACTATCTGGACGTGTACGTGAAGGATGCGCTGAAGCGCGTGCCCGGCGTGGGCGACGTGATGATCTTCGGCGAGCGCAAGTATGCCATGCGCATCTGGCTGGACCCGGTGCGGATGGCGGCGCGTGGGTTGACGGCCAGCGACGTGGTGAGCGCGTTGCAGGAGCAGAACATCGAGGTGCCGGCAGGCCAGCTGGGCCAGCCACCCTCCGATCCCAAGCAGGCCTATCAGATTCCGGTGCGCGTGGTGGGCCGCCTGACCAGTCCGGCGGAGTTCGACAACATCATCGTGAAGAACTCGCCCAACGGAGTGGTGCTGCTGAAGGAGATTGGCCACGCGGAGATTGGCGCCGAGGACTACAGCACGTCGCTGAAGTACTCCGGGCACGACGCGATGGGCATTGGCGTGATGCAGCTTTCCAACGCCAACGCGCTGGATGTGGACCGCGAGGCCAAGGCGACACTGCAAAGGCTGGCCAAGAGCTTTCCGCCGGGGTTGAAGTACGCCATTGCGTTTGACTCGACCACGGTGGTGGGCGACTCGATCCGCGAGGTGCTGGTGACGCTGGCCGAGGCCATCTTCATCGTCATCACGGTTATCTTCCTGTTCCTGCTGGACTGGCGCGCGACGATTATTCCCGCGGTGACGATTCCGGTGTCGTTGATTGGCACTTTCGCCTTCATCAAGCTGTTTGGCTTCTCCATTAACTCGCTCACGCTGTTTGGCATTACGCTGGCCACGGGCCTGGTGGTGGACGACGCCATTGTGGTGATCGAGAACGTGCAGCGGCACATCCACATGGAGCACTCCGATCCGCACGCGGCCACCTCGCGGGCCATGGGCGAGGTGACCAGCGCGGTCATTGCGACATCACTGGTGCTGATTGCGGTGTTTGTGCCGGTGTCGTTCTTCCCCGGCACGACGGGCATCCTGTACCGGCAGTTTTCGCTGACGATTGCGTTTGCCATCGCCATCTCCGCGTTTAACGCACTGACACTGTCGCCGGCGCTCTCGGCGCTGTTCCTGCGCGGAGAAGAGGCGCGACCGCACCAGTTGGACTTTCTGCACATTGCGCCACTGTCGCGTGCCTTTGCCGGATTCATACACGGCGCGGATAACTTCATCAACTGGCTGGCCAAGACCTATGCGCGGGTGATTCATGGCGCGCTGAAGGTGCGCTACCTGCTGCTGCTAGTGTTCTTCGCAGGCCTGGGCGCCACGGTGTGGGTGTATCAGCATGTGCCCACGGGCTTCATTCCGCAGGAGGATCAGGGCTACCTGCTGGTGATTGTGCAGGCGCCTCCGGGTTCGTCGCTGTCGTACACGACGGCGCTGGCCGATCGCGCGAGCATGATCATCGGGCACGATCCAGATATCGAGGGGCTGTTCTCGGTGATGGGTTTCAGTTTTGGCGGCGCTGCTTCCAACCAGGGCCTGATGTTTGTGGCCACCAAGCCGGCTGATCAGCGGCGCGGCAAGGGGCACTCCGCGGCGGATATTGTGGCGCGGCTGGCGCCCAAGCTGCAGCAGTTCATGTTCATCCCCAACGGCGGCCTGGTGGCGATGATTCAGCCGCCGGCGGTGCAGGGCGTGGGCAGCTTTGGCGGCTTCCAGTTCATGCTGCAGGATCAGGGCAACAACACGCTGAGCGATCTGGATCGCGTAGCCCACCAGATGGTGAATGCGAGCCATGCGGTGAAGCCGCTGACCGGCCTGCTGACCACGTTCTCGGCCAACGATCCCCAGGAACTGGTGACGATCGACCGCCAGAAGGCGAAGGCGATGAGCGTGCCGCTCTCGCAGATCACCACCACGCTGAGCGTGTTCATGGGGTCGCAGTATGTGAACGACTTCGACTTCAACAATCGCACCTATCGCGTCTACGTGCAGGCGGATCAGCCTTTCCGCATGCGCGCCAGCGATCTGCACAGCTTCTACGTGCGGTCGGACAGCGGGCAGATGATTCCGCTGGACAACCTGGTAACGGTGAAGGACAGCGCCGGTCCGCCAGTGATTACGCACTACAACCTCTTCCGCGCGGTGGAGATTGATGGCTCGGCGGCGCCGGGCTACAGCTCGGGGCAGGCGCTGACCGCGATGGAAGGCCTGGCCAAGAAGATGATGATGCCGGGAATGGCCTACCAGTGGACGGGTCTGACGCTGGACGAACTGGAGTCTGCGGGCAAGGCGCTGATCATCTTCGGACTGGGCATTCTGGTGGTGTATCTGACGCTCTCTGCGCAGTATGAGAGCTTTGCACTGCCCTTCATCATCCTGCTGGCCGTGCCCATGGCGGTGTTGGGAGCGCTGGGCCTGGTGATGCTGCGCGGGCTCGCCAACGACGTGTATTGCCAGATCGGCCTGGTGATGCTGATCGGACTCTCGGCAAAGAACTCGATTCTGATTGTGGAGTTTGCCGAGCAGTTGCGGCGCAAGGGGCGGTCCATTGCCGAAGCGGCCATCGAGGCGGCAGAGCTGCGCCTACGGCCGATTCTGATGACCTCATTTGCCTTCATTCTGGGTGTGCTGCCGCTGGTGTTTGCCACCGGCGCGGGCGCGCTGGGACGGCGTTCGGTGGGCACCACGATCGTGGGCGGCATGCTGCTCTCCACCGTGCTGAACCTGGTGTTTATCCCAGTGCTGTACGTGATCCTGAGCCGGCTGTTGAAGCGGACTCCGGGGACGGAAGGCGAAGCGGAAGTTCCGGCTGAGGCGTAGAGTCTTCGCAGTGAAGACTCCACGCTTCACTGCTTCTTGTCGCGGTGAGCGATGACGTAGTTCCGGATGCGGTCATAGACCTCGCTGGAGACGACGCCTTTTTCGAGCAAATCCTGTTTGGAGCGGTAGGGCCGGTAGCGCACAATGCGCCCGGCCCAACTGCGTGTAAGGCCGGGAATTGTGAGCAACTGCTCGAGCGAGGCGTGATTGACGTCGAGGCGCGCCTGGGGTGGCAGCGGGGCGTGCGCGGCGGGTGCGACCTGTGCGGCAGCACTGAGGCAGAACAGCAGCGCAGCAGTACGCAACATGCATGTGAATGGAGGCACGGCCCCATTCTGCGCGTGTTGTCGGCCAACGGCAAGTCTTCGCGAAGAGAAGGAGAAAGTAGCACGAAGAGTCCTGTGCGGCCAATGCCGCGGCGAAAACTGCGAGAATCAATGCATGGCAACTTCCCCGGCTGCTTCGAATGCGAAACAGGATATGTGGCGCCGCTTCTTTGCGCGGACGCGCGTGACGGCGCTCGCCATATTGGTAGCGCTGCTGACCCTGTGTGGCGTGGGCTTGTGGTTGACGCGCGATGCGATGGCCACCTTTTCATTTCTACGCGCGCAGGGCGCAGGGCATGGACTGGCGGCCAGCAGCAAGCCGCTTGTGGATACCAGCCCGTGGGAGACGGCGCAGGCGCTGGCCCCGCTGGCGGTGACGGCGGAAGAGATTCGCTTTGCCCGCGCGGCGGAGCGGCTGGCGGACCATGACGTGGACCAGGCCTTTGCCGCGGCCCTGCGCCAGGCGCAACTGCAGCAGCAGAATCGCGTACTGACGGGCGATGCGCTGGCACTGTCGCAGAAGGTGCAGGAACTGCAGCAGCTGGTGCAGGATGATCAGGCGCAGGTGCAAAGCCTTACGGCACAGGCGAAGCCAAGCCCGGGCGGGGCGAAGCAGGATGACTCCGATACGACTTCCGGTAGCGATCTGGATGTAGCCAAGGCGCAGCTGGGGCTGGACTCCGATGAACTGGCCGATGCGCAGCGCGATCTGGCCCACGCGGAGGGCGATAAGAGTGTACAGATTCAGGCTGAACTTGCCGCCCATGAAGCCACAATGCGGCAGTATGACAGCCAGGCGCAAAGCGGCGGGCAGACCGCGGTGGTGTCAGAAAAGCAGCATGGGACGCTGGCCTCGCGCATCAAAGCATGGTTTGGCCAGGACAGCCGGTATGCGCTGGTGGTGCAGGCCGAGCAACAGGCGCAGCAGACGGTGACTGCGCTGAGCGCTGCCTACAATGCGTTCAAGGCGCAGGTGAATAGCAGCGCTGCTGCGAGTACTGCCACTGACCGCAAGGCGCGGCTGGTGGAGATCAAGGGCCGTCGCGCCCAGCGGCAGATTCAGGGCATTCTCGATGACCGGATCCAGACCGAGCAGCAACTGGCCGGCGTCTACGCCAAGTGGGCCGCGCAGGTGCAATTGCAGCATCGCATTGTGCTGCATCTGATGCTGCAATCGGTGGCGCTGATCCTCTTTATCGTCCTGTGCATGGTGATTGCCGATGGGCTGGTGCGGCGGGTGATGGAGCATCCGGCGCTGGACCGGCGGCAACGGCACACGCTGCGCAGCATTCTGGAGCTGACGATCCAGATTGTGGGCGTGGTGCTGATCCTGCTGGTGGTCTTCGGCACGCCCAAGCAGACCACTACCATGCTGGGCCTGGCCACTGCCGGACTGACCATCGCCTTGCAGGACTTCATCCTGGCCTTTCTGGGATGGTTTGTGCTCATGGGCAAGAACGGCATCCGCGTGGGCGACTGGGTGGAGATCAACAGCGTAGGCGGCGAGGTGACCGAGATCGGCCTTTTCTATACAACGCTGCTGGAGACCGGCAGCCTGAGCGCGCAGGGTTATCCGACAGGACGGAGGATCGCCTTCATCAACAGCTTTGCCATTCGCGGACAGTACTTCAACTTCTCCACCTCGGGGCAGTGGATGTGGGACGAGATCACCGTGAACGTGGCGGCAACGGCGGAGATGAACGGCATGGTGGAGAAGATTCATAGCGCCGTGCTGAAGGAGACCGAACAGGATGCGCGCCACGCGGAGCAGGAGTGGAAGCGGAGCATGCGCGGAGAAGGCCTGAGCCGCTTCAGCGCCGAGCCGGTGGTGCATCTGCGGCCAGCGGCCAGCGGCTTTGACATCCTGGTGCATTACGTAACGCATGCGCCGGAGCGGTTTGAAGTGCGCAACCGGCTCTACCAGCAGGTGGTGCAACTGCTGCAGGAGAGCGCCACAGCGGCGGGACAGCCGTGACAGGCCGGTGGCAGGCCCGCTTCGCGCCATGGCGCACGGTTGACACGAGGCGGGGTGGGCCGGTATGGTGAGACGTAGATGCAGATCAGCCGCCATCACGGTCATCACCACCACCATGGGACAACCATGCCGGCGGACTGCTATGGCCTGAGCTAAAACGGCCAGAGAGATTGAAGAGCAAGACCCAGCCCGCCGGCGAATGACGCCAGCGGGTTTTTTCATGCGTGCAACCCAGGATTCCAACCCAAGACCAGGAAGAGCGATGAGCAACGAAATGCCGAAGATCGATTTTGAGAAGTCCGACGGCCTTGTCCCGGGCATTGTGCAAGATGCCAAGACGGGCGAGGTGCTGATGCTGGGGTTCCTGAACCCCACGAGCTATGAGAAGACGCTGGAGAGCGGCTATGTAACCTTCTGGAGCCGGACGCGCCAGAAGCTGTGGATGAAGGGCGAGAGCAGCGGCAACCGTCTGCGCATCCTCTCTGCCGCGACCGACTGCGACAACGACACGCTGCTGTTCCGCGTGGAGGTGGAAGGCGACGGGCTGGTGTGCCACGAGGGCACGGTGAGCTGCTTTACCAAAGCGCTGGCGGTGGACGCCAGCAAGACGGAGGCGGCACGTGGCTAACAACAACGGCAACAAGCTGAGACTGGGCATTCCCAAGGGCAGCCTGCAGGATGCGACGATTGCGCTCTTCAAGCGCGCGGGCTGGAACATCTATGCCGATGGGCGCTCTTACTTTCCTTCGATCGACGACAGCGAGATTGAGTGCATGCTGATCCGCGCGCAGGAGATGGCGCGCTACGTGGATCACGGCGTGCTGGACGCGGGTCTGACCGGCATTGACTGGGTGGTGGAGAGCGGGCTTGACCTGCAGAGCGTGACCACGCTGACCTATGCCAAGCAGAGCCGCCGCAAGGTGCGCTGGGTGCTGGCCGTGCCGGAGAACAGCGGCTTTGAGAAGGCCGAGGACCTGGAAGGCAAGATCATCGCCACCGAGCTGGTGGAAGTGACCAAGCGCTACTTTGCCGCCAAGGGCGTGAACGTAAAGGTGGAATTCAGCTGGGGCGCCACGGAAGTGAAGCCGCCGATGCTGGCCGACGCCATTGTGGAAGTGACGGAGACGGGCAGCTCGCTGAAGGCCAACCATCTGAAGATCATCGACACGGTGATGGAGAGCGAGACGCACCTGATTGCCGGCAAGGCGACGCTGGCCGATCCGTGGAAGAAGCAGAAGATCGATCAGATTGCGCTGATGCTGCGCGGCGCCATCGATGCGCAGTCGCAGGTGGGCCTGATGCTCAATGTAGAGCGCAAGGGGCTGGATGCGGTGCTGGCGGTGCTGCCGGCGCTGAATGCGCCGACGGTCTCGCAGCTGAGCAATTCCGACTGGGTAGCGGTGAACACGATTGTGGAAGAGCGCGTGGCGCGCGATGTGATTCCGCGGCTCAAGGCGGCGGGCGCGACCGGCATTGTGGAGTATCCGCTGAACAAGGTCGTTCTGTAGCAATTGCCAGTGGCAGAGGTGTGGGCTGAAACTGCGCCTCTGCCCGGTTGTACGAACTGAGGGGATGCATGAAGCTGATCCGGATCAAGGGACGCGGCGTCCGCGCTGCGGAAGAGAAACTGACGGCGCTGGAACGGCGCGGCGGCGCGGCGCTGGATGCGGTGCTGCCGGTGGTGCGGCGCATTGTGCAGGACGTGCGCAAGCGCGGCGACCGCGCACTGCTGAAGTATGCCATGGAATTCGACGGGCTGGCCGGCGTAGACGCTGTGCGGATCACGCCGGAAGAGATGGCCGCGGCGTGGGAGGAGACGGCGCCTGCGCTGCGCGAGTCTTTGCAGACCGCAGCAGAACAGATTCGCGCCTTTGCGGTGCGGCAACTGCCGGAGTCGTGGAGCGACGCCGAGCAGGACGGGCTGCTGACCGGGCAACTGGTGCGGCCGCTGGGCGCCGTGGGCTGCTACGTGCCGAGCGGGCGGCATCCGCTGCCCTCGACGCTGCTGATGACGGCGATTCCGGCGCAGGTGGCGGGCGTGCCACGGGTGGTGGCGGTGTCTCCCAAGCCGGCGCGCGAGACGCTGGCAGCGGCGCACCTGCTGGGCATCCGGGAGTTTTACCGGCTGGGCGGCGCGCATGCCGTGGCCGCGCTGGCTTATGGCACCGCAATGGTGCCGCGGGTCGACAAGATTGTTGGTCCCGGCAATCTGTATGTGACGGCGGCCAAGCGGCTGGTGGCGTTTGACTGCGCGATCGACATGCTGGCCGGGCCCACGGAGATCGTGATCACCAGCGACCGCGGCACGGCAGCGGGAATTGCCAGCGACCTGGTGGCGCAGGCCGAGCATGATCCTGAGGCACTGGCTATTTTTGTGACCACGCGCGCGGACCTGGCCAAGGAAGTGATGGCCGAGGTGAAGCTGCGCAGCCGCGAGAATGCTGTGGCGCGCACCGCGCTGGGCCGCAACGGACTGGTGTTTGTTGCGGGCAGTGCGGAAGAGGCGCAGCGCATCACGAATCGCCTGGCGCCGGAACACCTGACGGTGGATTCGGGTAAGGATCTGGCGTGGGTGGAGAATGCAGGCTCAGTGTTTGTGGGGCGCTGGTCAGCGCAGCCGATGGGAGACTACATCTCCGGACCCAACCACACGCTGCCTACCGGCGGCATGGCGCGGGTGCGCGGCGGCCTGAGCGTGAACGACTTTGTGAAGCTGATTACCGTGCAGGAGTATGGTGCGGAGGGCATGTACGCGCTGGGTCCGCAGGCGGCACTGCTGGCCGAGGCCGAAGGATTGACGGGACACGCCGAAGCGATTCGTGTGCGCCTGGCGCCTGCGCTGAGGCGAACGCGGCTTGCGGCGCCGAAGGCGGTGCGAGCACGCACCTCGAGGAGGGCTCGTGGCTGAAGCCGTGACTATGCAACTGCCCGCGCCGCGCGCGCGGGTGCAGGCCATGAAGGAGTATCATCCGCCGCTGGGCTGCCGCGATGCGCTGCGGCTGGACTTCAACGAGAACACGCTGGCCTGCTCGCCTAAAGTGCGCGAGGCGTTGCTGGCTATCTCGATGGGATCGCTGACGCGCTATCCCGAGCGCGCGCCGGTGGAGGTGATTGTGGCCGCGCATCTGGGCCTGCAGCCGGAGCAGGTGGCGCTGACCAACGGCGTGGACGAGGCGATCCACGTGCTGTTTGAGACGTTTCTGGATGCGGGCGACGAGCTGCTGCTGCCGGTGCCGACGTACACGATGTATGAGGTGTACTCGTCGGCCACGGATGCGCGCGCGGTTGCGGTGCAGGCCGGGGACGATCTGGAGTTTCCGTTCGAGCAACTGCTGGCGGCGATCACGCCGCGCACCAAGATCATTGCGGTGGCTAATCCCAACAGCCCGGCCGGGTCAGTGGCCACGCGCGGGCAGTTGGTGGAACTGGCCGCACGCGCGCCGCACGCGGTGGTGCTGGTGGATGAGGCTTACTTCCACTTCCACGGCGAAACGGTGATGGACCTGGTGGGCAAGGTGCCGAACCTGATGGTGGCACGCACCTTCTCCAAGGCATACGGGCTGGCCGGGCTGCGGCTGGGTCTGCTGGCGGGGCCGGTGGAGATGATGCGCTGGGTGCGCCGGGTGCTGTCGCCGTATAGCGTGAACTCGCTGGCGCTGGCCTGCCTGCCGCCGGCGCTGGAAGACACGGTGTATCTGGACTGGTATGTGGGCGAGGTGCTGGCGGCGCGCACGGAGTTTGAGGCCGCGCTGGATGCCGAGGGCATACGCCGCTGGCCGAGCCGGGCCAACTTTGTGCTGGTGGAGATTGGCGCGCTGCACGGCGACTTTGTGCGGCTGATGCGCGCGGCGGACGTGCTGGTGCGCGATCGGTCCAGCGATCCGGGATGCGAGGGGCGAGTGCGCATTACCATCGGAACTAGAGAACAGATGAAGCATGCGGCGGCAGCATTGCACGAGGCCATGGCCGCACTGCGCGCGGGGAGCAAGGCATAATGGCGACAAAGAAGACGGCGGCAAAGGCAGGCAGCGCGAAAGGCGCGCGGACAGCGGCGTTTGAGC
>DAIDGZ010000124.1 GCA_027452125.1 Acidobacteriaceae bacterium
CGATCGCGAGGCGATGCTGCGCCGTGCGTGGGAGGCGGGTGTGGGCACGGTGCTCTCCATCGGCATTGGCGAGGAGCCGGCGCAGATGCACCAGGCTCTGGATCTATGCCGCCAGTTCAACGCGCATCCGGAGAGCGGCGCTGGGCTGCCGCGGCTCTATGCCAGCGCGGGCGTTTACCCGCACAACACGCCGGAGATGGACGATGCGGTGGTGGCCAGGCTGGACAGTCTGCTGGCCGAGCCGGAGGTGATTGCCTGCGGCGAGATCGGGCTGGACTACTACCACGAGGGCGCGGCGCACGATGTGCAGCGGGCGGGACTGATCCGGCAACTGGAAGTGGCGGCAGCGCGCAAGCGGCCCATTCTGATCCACTGCCGGGACACAAGTGACGGGCCGGGCGGCGCGTGGAACGATCTGTTCCGCGTGCTCGACGCGCACTGGCGGCCTACCGGGCTGGGCGGCATCATGCACTGCTTTGGCGCAGGCTGGGAAGAGGCGCAGCGCTCGCTGGATTTGGGCTTTCTGATCTCGTTTGCCGGGAACCTGACCTACCCGAAGGGGCAGCCGCAGCGCGAGGTTGCGGCGCGGCTGCCGCTGGACGCCGTGCTGGTGGAGACGGATGCTCCGTGGCTGGCTCCGGGGCAGCACCGGGGGCAGCGCAATGAGCCGGCCCTGGTGCGCGAGACGGCGCGGACCCTGGCCGGGCTGATGGGCGTCAGCGAGGAAGAAATTGCCGCCGCAACCACGAAAAACTTCCAGCGGCTGTTTCGCCTGAGCCCGGACGTGGGAAACTGAAGGAGGGGGATTCCTTCCCCGTGGAGCGGCCCGGCGCGGCGGCTCCGGCAAGCGAAGGACAGACAAGCCATGGCCCAAGAGAATTCATTCGATATTGTCAGCAAGGTGGACCTGCAAGAGGTCCGCAACGCCATCGATCAGGCGCTGAAGGAGATCCACCAGCGGTTTGACCTGAAGAACTCGCACTCCGAGATCAAGATGGAGGGCAACGATGCCATCCAACTGGCCTCAGCCAACGAGTACAACCTGGAGGCGGTGAAGGAGATCCTGGGGCAGAAGCTGGTGAAGCGGGGCGTTTCCCTGAAGAACATGACCTATGGCAAGGTAGAGCCGGCGGCGGGGCAGAGCGTGCGCCAGAAGATATCCTTGCAGCAGGGGATTCCCTCGGAGAAGGCGAAGGAGATTGTGCGCCTGGTGAAGGACTCCAAGAAGAAGGTACAGGCCAGCATCCAGGGGGACACGGTGCGGGTGGCGGGCAAGGACCGGGACGATCTGCAGGCCATCATCAGTTTGCTGCGAGGCAAAGATTTGGGCGTGGATTTGCAGTTTACGAACTATCGCAGCAATTAGCAGGGTGCCTGGGGCAGGCAGCCACATCCCATAGTTAGACCCCGGACCGGGCCGGCGAGCGAGTGCCGGGCCGGCACAGAACAGGAAACCAGAGAGCTTTGAGCACACTCACCATAGCCACGGCAAAAGAGGTCTTCGAACTATTGCGGGAGGACCTGGTCGCGATTGAGCGGGAGCTGGGCCGCGACGCTGCCTCCAGCGTAAGCACCATCACGGAGATTGCCGAATACCTGCGCGAGGGGGGGGGCAAGCGGATTCGTCCGTCGCTGCTGCTGCTGGCCTCGCATGTGCTGGGCTACTCGGGGCATAGCGCGATCCGCCTGGGCGCGGTGGTGGAGATGGTGCACACGGCCACGCTGGTGCATGACGACATTATCGACGCAGCGGACATGCGGCGCGGACGCCCCTCGGCCAACACCACCTGGGGCAACGAGAAGTGTGTGCTGGCGGGTGACTGGCTCTACATGCAGGCCTTCAAGGTGGCGCTGGAAGAGAAGAACCTGCGC
>DAIDGZ010000125.1 GCA_027452125.1 Acidobacteriaceae bacterium
AAGGCGCCTGGGGCTATCAGTTCTACGCCCTGCGCCCCCTCGAGTTCACCGCGCAGATGGCCACCCGCGCCGGCGTCAACCTGTGGCAACAGGAGCCCAACCTGACCGCGCTGCTCCTCTCGCCCCTCGGCGTCATGTTCCCCGATGGCACCCTGCCCGCCTTCAACGACTCCCACTCCGTCGACCTCTATGAGGAGTCAGGCCTCTACGAGGTGGCCTACGCCGCCACCCACAACCCCGACTTCGCCGCCATCTGCGACCACGCCGGGCGCGACAACCGCCAGGCCTTCCTCTTCGGCGTGCCCAGTATCGACAAGGCCTCGCTGCCCCACCCCAAAAGCGCCGTCTTCCCCGATGCCGGCTATGCCACGCTGCGCGCGCCCCAGGGCGACCTGACGGAGATCATGAAATTCGGCCCGCACGGCGGCGGCCACGGCCACTTCGACAAGCTCAATGAAGTCCTCTATGCCCAGGGCGGCATGATGAGCGTCGATCCCGGCACCCACTTCTACGGCATCCCCATCCACGCCAGCTGGGACAAGATGACCGTCGCCCACAACACCGTCAGCGTCGATGAGCAGCCGCAAAAACCCGCCACCGGCAAGCTGCTCAACTGGCAGGCCGAGCCCGCGTTCACCGCCGTCACTGCCGACGCTGGCCCCGTCTACGACCACGTCGACCTGCAACGCACCTCGCTCGTCACCTCCGGCTACGTGCTGGAGATTACGACGGCGAAGTCCACCGACGGCCAGGCCCACGACTTCGACTGGAACTACCACAACTACGGCGTCGAGCAGGTCCAGGGCCAGTTCACCCCGTACGCCGGCTTCCCGCAAAACGCCGGCTACAACAACCTCATCGACAACCAGAGCGCGCAGATCGCGGGCGACATCCACGCCACCTTCACCATGGACAAGGGCCGCGCCATGCACGTGTGGATGCTGGCCGCCGGCGCGCCCAGCCTGGTCATCACCGGCCGCGCCCCGGGGCCGGACCTCCGCGTCAAGGTGCCCTACCTCCTCGTCCGCCGCCACGCCAGCCAGGCGCGCTTCGTCACCGTGCTGGAACCGGGCCCCGGCCCCGCAACGATCCAGAGCGTGACAGAGAAGGATGGCGTCCTGCGCATCCGCTCCGCACAGTGGGAAGACACCATCACCCCCGGCGCAAAGATCGCCTACACCCGCAGGCCGCTGCGCTAGCGCGCCCATCCACAGGATGCCCATCCTTCCGCAGCCATCGCGGAAGGATGGGCAAGCACAAATCCCACCCGCTGCCAAGCAAACTGACGTGCACGACGCATTGGCTTAACGGAATGACGGTGGACTGCGCACACGCAACACTGGAAAGGCAAAGAAGCAACCAGGCCCATGACTTGCTCAAGACTTCCTCTGGCGTCGAACTTTCGCTTGTGGGGTCTGCGGGGAACAAAGATTGCCCCCAGCATGCGGCAACGCGCAACAGGAAGCCATCGGCAAATGGAGTCGCGGCCAGATGCCGGGCGCCCTGTCCATGGCGCAGCCTCATCGTGAAATGGATGAGCAGCCGCCTGCATCCCGGCAAAATTTTCTTCCGCGCCGTTGCAGATAATTTCCCCCGTCTGGCCTATCCTTCCCTCAGAGCGCAGGAAGACCGCACCCGCAGGGCAAAGCGCATCGCCGAACTCATCGGCCATCTCCCCGCGCGTGTCAGGCGCCGCCAGATGGCAGAAAAAGCTCGAAAGCCTCAAAAATGCAGCATTTACCTCGATAGAATGCACGTTTTTTTGCATCGATGCACACGTTTTTTCGGTTGTTTTGCCGGCAGAGACAAGCTGCAATCTATTGATAGAAAATAAGTTAAACAGGTATCACCGGCCAGGAAGGGCTCAAAAAATCGGGATACCCCTCCCCCCGGGTCCAGCCGCCCGGCGGCGCTGGCCAGAGGCCGCAGCCGTTCGCTTGTTCCTGAGGAACTTGTCTTGCGGAGGTTGCGCGTTACGCCAGCAGCACTTCGATGCCATGGCTGCGCAGCATGGCCACCGACTCCGGCGCGGCGCCGCTGTCGGTGACCACCACATGCGCGGCGCTCAGCGGCGCCACCGGGAACATCCCGCCCCGGCCAAACTTGGTGTGGTCGGCCACGATGATCACCTTCCCCGCGTGCTCGATCATCTTCTGCTCCGAGCCAACAACCAGGGTATTGTTGTTGCTGAATCCGCTCTCGGAGATGCCGCCGATGCCCATCACCACCACATCCGCCCGCACCGCGCTCAGCATCTGCTCGCTGAAGGGGCCAAGCAGCACCCGCAGCCGCGGATACAGATACCCCCCGGTCAGCGTCAGCTCAATGTTGCGCAGCGCCTCCAGGCTCTCTGCAATGGGCAGCGAGTTGGTGACCACATGCAGTGACTTGGCCGCCAGTTCGCGAGCTACCGCGGCCACCGTCGATCCGCCGTCCAGGATCACCGTCTGATTGTTGTGGATCAGCCCGGCAGTCACCCGGGCAATGCGCGCCTTCTCGTCGCTGCAGCGCTCCGTCTCCACCGCGTAGTCAAAGGCGCGGCTGGGCGGCGGCTGCAAGGAGATGGCTCCGCCGTAGACGCGGCGCAGCACCTTCTCTTCTTCGAGGATGTCCAGGTCGCGGCGGACCGTGGACTCAGAGGCGTCCAGCTCCCGGCACAGGGTCTCCAGATCAAGGAAGTCCCGCGTCTCAAACATCTGGCGGATTCGGAGTTGCCGTTCGGCTGCTTTCATCGTTGAAAAAGGCCCCGCGCGGCGGGCTGCATAGGCGCAGCCGCCGCGCCACAGGGATTCTTTACCTGGCTCCCAGCGCCTGCATCACCGCATCGGTCACGGCCTTCACCAGGCTGTCCACCTCGCGATCCGAGCTGCTGGAGCGGCCAATGTTGCCGTCGCAGGGCGTTGGATCGATGGCGATGGAACTCGAGCTCTCCATATCCGCAAGCTGGCACTCCTTCATGCGGTTGGGATCGAAGCGCGCATCGGGCAGGCCCAGCTTCTTCTTGATGGCCAGCAGATCGTCGGCGTGCTGCTCTGAGATGTAGGAGATGGGGGTGCCCAGCTGCGAGGCCAGCATCAGCGTCCAGCAGTAGGTCTCCAGCACCTCGGCATACCACTCGGCGTGGGTCACCGTATCCGCCCAGCACACGATGCCGTGATTGGCCAGCAGCACCGTGTTGTGCTGCTGCACATAGGGGATCACGGTCTGCGCAAACTCCAGGGTACCAGGGGTCTTGTAAGGCGAGATCGCCACCTTGCCCACGAAGACCTCGAACTCGGGAATGATGTTGTTCGGCGGCACCTTGCCGGTGATGGCATAGGCCGTGGCGTGCGGCGGATGGCAGTGCACCACGGACTTGGCCTCAGGCACGGACTTGTAGATCTCCAGGTGCAGCAGAATCTCGCTGGTGCGCGGACGCACGCCGGCGATCTGGTTGCCGTCCAGGTCCACCATGCAGATGAGGTCGGGCGTCAGGTCATACTTGCTGCACAGCGTGGGCGTGCACAGCACCTCGTTGGGACCGATGCGGTAGGAGATGTTGCCGCCGTTGCCGTCGACAAACTGGCGCATCCACAGCTTCTTGCCGACCTCGCAGATCTCCTTCTTCACGGCTTCGGCTTCCGGCGAGTTGAACAGGCTGGCGTTCACACCCGGGCGGCTGGCCGCCGCGGCCGGAGCCGCCGCGGATGCCGCGACATTGCCGCCTTCCACCAGCGTGATCCGGCGCTGCTGGATGTACTCCCGGGCTGACGGAGTGATCACGCTGTTCTGCGCCACCACCAGACGGGTTGCGCCCGCTGCCGCTGCATCCTGCACATCGCGCAGCACAATCACCTTGCGGCCTGAAATATCTACGCTCTTGTCGTTGCTCACTTCCGCACCTCGAAATCTTGATGAAACCTGTTAGCCATCACACGTCGATCGATTCGACGATCATGGCGCAATACGCGTCCACCGGGACCGAGCCCGGCCAGAAAGGGTTGGCCGCTTCCCGGCCTTCCGTAAATGCCACCAACTGTCCCTTGGCGGCGCCCAACTCATCCACGGCGATCAATGCCTTGCCTCCGCCCCGTCCGTTCTTCGCGCGAAGGTTCTCCATCGTCACCGGTTCCAGCACCACCAGCGTGCGGCCCTTGTAGGAGTCCACGGCTGGGTTCAGCACCACGTGCCCGCGCACAATGCCCAGTCTCACCCCTGGCTCCTCTCCGCGGGCATGTGCACCGCATCCACCAGGCCAATCACCACCAGCCGCGCCGGTGTGGTGTTCCCCAGCCGGGTGCGGGCGATGTCCCCGTCGGTGGAGACGATGACGGTGTCGCCCTTACCCGCCCCCAGCCAGTCCAGCACCAGCACTGGCTCGGCGGCGGCGCTGCCGTCCGCCTCCAGCCGTGATGCAACCAGGAACCGGCAGCCGTTCAGGGTCTCGTGTTTCACGGGGGCTACTGCCGTGCCCTCGATCCGCGCCAGGTACATCGCTAAATAATCCGCAGAGCGGCGCCCACCACCATCTGGCGCTCGCGGGTGAAGGTCAGCGGCGTGGTGATGCCTTCGCCGGTGGGCGTTGCAATGCTGTGGCTGAAGTACCCCGGCCCGCCCACGCCCAACGAGGCCGGCGAGGCCGCGTTGTGAATGAACAGCGTGGTGTTCATGGCCCGCGCCATCTTGGTGGCCGTCTCCACGTTCTGCGTGTGGATGATGGCCGTGTGCCGGTAGCCATGCTCAGCCTTGACTGAGGCAGCGATGGCCGCGTCCACATTAGGCACGCGCACCACGGGCACGAAAGGCATCATCTGCTCTTCCACCACGTAGGGATGATTCTCGTCCGTCTCGCCAAACAGCAGCGGCGTGCCTGCCGGAACCTGTACGCCCGCGGCCGCAGCCAGCACTGCTACATCCTTGCCCACGAGGTCTTTCTTCACGTGAGCGCGGGCGCAGCCGCCACCATCGCCGTCAAAGGTGAAGGCGGCCTTGGTGAGGCGATCGATAGCTGAAGGATCGAGCTGATACGCTCCGGCACGACGCATGGCAGCCATAAAGGCATCAGCCACTAAGGCCACGACGAAGATCTCTTTCTCGCCGATGCACAACAGATTATTGTCGAACGAGGCGCCATCGATGATGCAGCGCGCCGCGCGATCCAGATCGGCCGTCTCGTCCACCACCACCGGGGGATTGCCCGGGCCAGCCGCGATGACGCGCTTGCCGGACTTGCTGGCAGCCTTCACCACCATCGGCCCGCCGGTCACGCAGAGCAGCGCAATCTTGGGATGATGGAAGATCTGCTCGGCAGCCTCAATGGTCGGCGTCTGAATTGTCGTGAGCGCGTTTGCCACGCCCAGCTCCCGCTCAAACTCGCGGTTGAAGAGCTGCAGCGCATACTGCGCTACCCGTGCGCCGGAGGGATGCGGCCCAAAAACTGCCGTATTGCCCGCGGCCAGAATATTGATGGCATTGGCGGCCAGCGTGGGCACGGAGTGCGTCACCGGCAGCATCATGCCGATCACGCCCCAGGGCGCGCGCTCGATGATGCACAGGCCGCTCTGGTCACTGCGCGCATCGCTGCGCATGGCCTCGACGCCGAGCACAAAGCGCATGTTGGTCAGCTTCAGGATCTTGTGATCCAGCCGGCCCACCTTGGTCTCTTCCATCTCCATGCGGCCCAGCTCTTCGCGCCGGTCGTTGCAGATGCGCCGCACAATATCGATCATGCGTCCGCGCTGCTCCAGGCTCATCGCCGCAATCTTTTTCTGCGCTTCATCGGCCGCGTTCACCGCCTCGTCCACGGTGGCAAACACGCCATCGCGCGCCGGCGTGACGGCAGGAGCGGCTGATGCCGCCTGCGGCTGCAACTGGACGCGCAGCCTGGCCACCACTTCCTTGGCAATCTCCGCGATTACCTGTTCCTGAATCTGCATTATGGCTTCTCCAAGACCGCGCCCTCCACCTCGACGGCATCGATGATGCCGACGATCACGGCGTCTACGGGCGCATCCTTCGTAGCAGGCGTCAACCGCGCCGAGCTGCCCTGGGTAAACAGGACACACTCGCCCACGCCCGCGCCTACGCTATCCACCGCCACCACCGAACTTCCCGAGATCTGCAGCCTGCCCTCTTTGGTGATGTAGGGCTGTATCAGCAGCAGCTTCATCCCGCGAAACCTGGCGTTCTTCTGGGTGGAGACTACGTTGCCAATCACCTTTGCAATAAACATGCCGGCTCACCTCACACGCCGCGGCGGAGTGTTGTCCGCCGCGCCCGGCTACTTCGGCAGTACGGCCGTAACGTTGTCATGGGGCCGAGCGATCACGTGCACGCTCTGCACCTCGCCAGCCGCACGCGCCGCGGCGGCGCCTGCATCCACAGCAGCGCGTACGCTGCCCACATCACCCGAAACGTACACCGAGCACAGGCCGCTGCCCACCTTGGTCCAGCCCAGAAACTTGACGCTGGCCGCCTTGAGCATCGCGTCCGTCGCCTGCACCAGAGCCACGAGGCCCTTGGTTTCGATCATTCCAACCGCTTCATTCGCCATGGATCTTCTCCAAATCTCCGGTTACTTCAACATGCTTTCCACGAGGGCATCGTGAGGCCGGGGAATCACGTGCGACGAGACCAGCTCGCCCACCACCTTGGCCGCAGCCGAACCCGCATCCACAGCGGCGCGCACGCTGCCCACATCACCGCGCACGATAGCGGTAATAAAGCCGCCGCCGATCTGAACGGTCTTCACCAGCTCCACGCTGGCCGCCTTCACCATGGCATCGCTGGCCTCAACCAGGCCCACCATGCCGCGGGTCTCAATCAATCCGATTGCCTGACTCATCTTCAGTCTCCTTCTTCCTGCTAGGCCTTCTTGGCGGCGGGCTTGCTCTGCTGCACAAACGAAGGCAGTTCGTCGTGGGGCCGCGAGATTACCTGCACGCTCACCACTTCTCCGATGCGCGCGGCAGCTTCGGCTCCGGCATCCGTTGCCGCCTTGACGGCAGCCACGTCGCCCTCGACGAAGGCGGTTACCAGGCCGGAACCTACGGTCTGCCAGCCGGCGAAGGTCACATTTGCGGACTTGAGCATGGCGTCGACCGCCTCGAACAGCGCGACCAGACCCTTTGTCTCAATCATTCCAAGCGCTTGTTTCATCGCTTCCTCTCTTGTTGCGTAGCGTTACTTGAACAGTTCAACGTCTTTGGTCAAATGCAGGCCACACGCGTTGGCCTCGTCGGTGTCCATGTGCACATTCAGCTTCGATGTCGGATCAATGCGCACGTGAACGTTGTTGAAGGTGACGCCGGCGGGGCCGCCGACGCGGAGTTTCATCATGTCGCCCTTGGTGACGCCGAAGTAGGCCGCCTCCTGGGGATTCATGTGGACGTGAATGGCCGCGCGGATGACGCCTTTCTTCAGCTCCACCACGCCCTTGGGACCAACAATGACCGCACCCGGCGTTCCCTCAATGTCGCCCGAGAGGCGCACCGGGATATCTTTGAAGCCCAGCGTGATCGCATCGGTAAAGGCCAGCTCCACCTGCGACTCCTTGCGCATGGGACCAAGAATGCGGAGGTTGGAGATGATGCGGCTGCGCGGACCGACGATCGTCACCGTCTCCCTGGCCGCGTAGTTGCCCTCCTGAAAGAGGGGGCGATCCACGGTCAGCTCGGAGCCGGGGCCGAACAGAATATCCATGTCCTCGCGGCAGACGTGCATGTGCCGGGAAGATGACTGCACCACGAGCTGCGGCACGGAGCCGTTCTTTCCCTTGCCCAGATACTCCAGGGCTACCTGCCGGACAATGCGTTCGACCGCCGCGCGATCGACATTTCCTAATGTTGCGCTCGCCATAAGCAATCCTGTGCTGCTACAAGTTCACCTGCTGCGCGGCCGACTTCGCCTGCGCCACCACGGCCACGGTCTCGCGGGCCACGACCAGTTCTTCATTGGCAGGGACGATGTAGACCTTGACCGCGGAGTTCGCGGTCGAGATCAGCCCCTCGCCCTTCACCGTGCGATTCTTCTCCGCATCCATTTCAATACCGAAGGCGGAGAGATTGCTGAGAACAGCGGCACGAATCTCGGCGCTATTCTCGCCGATGCCGCCGGAAAAGGTAATCACATCCACGCCGCCCAGTTCCACCAGGAACGCTCCCAGGTAGTGCCGGATCGAGCGGACAAATACATCCAGCGCCAACTTCGAGCGCGCATCGCCTGCCGCTGCCGCCTCCGTCAGGTCGCGCACATCGCCGCTCTTGCCGCTCACGCCGGCCAGGCCTGCTTGGCTGCCCAGCAGGGCCGTCATCTCGTCCGGGCCCAGCCCCAGCTTCTTCATCATGTGCAGCACGGCAAATACGTCAACGTCGCCCACACGATTGTTCTGCGGCAGGCCTGACTGCGGCGAGGCGCCCATGCTCGTGTCCTCGCCCACTCCATTCCGGAAGGCGCCCACGCTGGAACTGCCACCCAGATGGCAGGAGATGTGCCGCACCTCCGCCCGGCCCAGCAGAATCCGCGCCCGCTCGCTGGCTGCCCGATGGCTGGCCCCGTGGAAGCCGTAGCGGCGAATGCCATGCTCGGTGCGCCACTCATACGGAACCGCATACGTGGTCGCGGCCTCGTCCATAAAACGCCAGGTAAATGGCTCCATCACCGCCACCAGCGGCACACCCGGCAACTCCTCGGCAAAAGCCTTCATGGCCGCGATATAGGGAGGATTGTGCGCAGGGGCAAGGAAGCAGAACTGTTCCATCGCGGCCAGAAAGTTCTCATCGATGATCTGCGGCGCGTTCAACGGCCCGGCATGCACCGCCTTGAAGCCAACCGCGCCAATCTCCTGCAAACTCGCCAGCGGCTTGCCTTCGCCCGTAATCTCACCGATGCACTTATGAATGGCCGAAGGGTAGTCCGCGCATTCGCCTCCCGGCTGCCCAATGCGCTCTACCCGGCCCTCGGCCAGAACCGTCTCGGCCGGCATATCCAGGACTCGGTATTTGAAAGAGGTAGTACCGATGTTTGGTATCAGAACTTTCATGTTTTTGACCGATCTTGATTGAAGTTGAATGATACGATACAGTGTTTGGCAGAGTCAATTGTAATTTCTTGAGAGATTCTGAGAGGCAAATTCAGATGGCAGCAAAGGCGAGCACATCGCAGATACATCCGGTGAGCGGCGGCGCTTCCGCCACCACTCCCGAGCGCGTGGAAGAACTTGGAATCGTAGGCGCCGGCGGCGGCGGCTTCCCCACTGCGGTCAAGCTCCGCACCCAGGTTTCCACGGTCATCGCCAACGCCGCTGAGTGCGAACCCCTGCTACACAAGGACAAGGAGCTGTTGCATCACTTTGCCGAGCCCTTTCTGCGCGGCATGCAGCAGGTGATGCACCTGGTGGGCGCCCGCGAGGGCGTGGTGGGCATCAAGGAGAAGTACCACGACATCATTGAGACTCTGGAGCAGATGGCCCCTGCAGGCATCCGCATAGCTCCGCTGCCCGACGTCTACCCCGCGGGCGATGAGTTCATCCTGGTGCACATGGTCACCGGGCGGGTGATCCCGCCGGGAGGCCTGCCCAAAGACGTAGACGTGATGGTGGCCAACGTGGAGACGCTGATGAATATCGGCCTGGACCGCCCCGTCACCCACAAGTACCTGACCGTGGCTGGAGCCGTGGCCAACCCGATGACCGTGCGTGTGCCCATCGGCGTCACCATCGGCGAGGTGATCGAAGCCGCCGGCGGAGCCACCGCGGAGCACATCGGCGTACTGCTGGGCGGCGTGATGATGGCCAAGCCCGCGCCAAACCTGAACGTACCCGTCACCAAGACGACCGGCGGCATCATCGTGCTGCCCGCCGAGCATACCCTCATCAAGCGGCACAACGCCCCATGGATTCAGGTGGAGAAGATTGGCCGCTCGGCATGCGACCAGTGCCGCTTCTGCACCGAGTTCTGCCCGCGCTTCCTGCTGGGCCACCCGATCGAGCCGCATCGCGCCATGCAGTCGCTGGGCTTCCAGGTGGCGGCGGATGTGGCAGTGGCCACGCTCTACTGCTGCGAGTGCAACCTGTGCAGCATGTACGCCTGCCCTGAGGATCTGGACCCCAAGAATGTGTGCGTGCAGAACAAGCCGCTGGCCCGCGAACGCGGACTCACCTTCAAGGGCTCTCCGGCCTCTATTGAGCCACACCCCATGGCGGAGTTCCGCCGCGTGCCCATGCGCCGGCTCATCGCCAAGCTGGGTCTGGGCGAGTTCAACAACACCGGCCCGCTCACCGAGCTGCCGCTGCACCCGCGCAAGGTGACCATCCCCCTCAAGCAGCACGCCGGCGCGCCCTCCGCAGCCGTGGTGAAGAGCGGCGACCGTGTGCGCGTAGGCGACTTGCTGGCCGCACCAGAAGCGGGCAAACTCGGCGCGCGCATCCATGCCAGCATCGACGGCGTGGTGACCGTAGGCCAGGATTCCGTCGTCATTGAGGCGTAGCGCAGGCATCCACCTGCAAGCAGACACAGAGGATTGAAGGAGCAGACGAAGTGGCAGAGATTAAATCGATTGGACTGATTGAGCTTTCCAGCGTAGCAGCAGGCTACCTGGTGCAGGACATTATGCTGAAGGCCGGCTCTGTGCATCTGATGCTGGCGCGCACCATCTGCTCAGGCAAGTACCTCATCGTCGTATCCGGCGACGTGACCAGTGTGCAGGCGGCATTGCTGGCCGGCGCACAGCAGGCCGGCGCCTCGCTCATCGAGCGGCGGCAGATTGCCCGCGTTCACCCCACAGTACTGGAGGCCATTGCGCAGGCAGTCGAAGTCGATCCTGCCCAGCTGCGCTCCATCGGCGTGGTGGAGACCTTCTCCGCAGCCAGCATTATTGAGGCCGCCGATGCTGCGATCAAGACCGCCAACGTAACCCTGCTGCGCGTCCACCTGGCCATGGCGCTGGGCGGCAAGGGCTTCGTGGTGATGGCCGGCGATGTCTCCAGTGTGCAGGCTGCCGTGGCCGCCGCGGCCAAGGCCGCGGGCGATGATGGAATGCTTGTGGGCAAGGCCGTCATCCCGGCGCCCTCACCCGAGCTGTTCAAGGACTACCTGTAAGCCGCCTATTGTGCGCAATGTTTCGTGCGCCAGCGTTGTCAGCACACGCAAGGGAGCGAACGGAAGTCTAAATTGATTTGGAAGAATCCTGTTGCTTGGTCGAGGCAGGATTCTCCTTGCGGAAGAACTCCTCCACATCCGTGATCGTCGTGGTCATGCGATACGGCGGCAGGCTGGCCAGAAAGGTCTGCCCGTAACGCTGGCGGCGGATGCGCGGATCGAGCAGCACCAGGACGCCGCGATCTTCCAGTGAGCGAATGAGCCGCCCGAAGCCCTGCTTCAGGGTCAGCACCGCCTCCGGCACCTGATACTCGAAAAACGGCTTGCCACCGGCCTCTTCAATGGCCTTCATCCGCGCCTGCACGACCGGGTCGCTGGGCACGGCGAAGGGCAGACGGTCGATGATGACGCAGCTCAGTGCTTCGCCCTGCACATCCACCCCCTGCCAGAAGCTGGCGGTGCCGAACAGCACGGCGTTGGGGGTCATGCGGAACTCTTCGATGAGCGCCTTGCGCGGCGCAGTGCCGTGCAGCAGGATGGGATAGTCCAGCACCGGCAGCAGACGTTCGTAAAGATCGCGCATCTGGCTGTAGCTGGTAAACAGGCAGAAGGCGCGGCCCTTGCTGATCTCCAGCACGCGCTGAATGCAGCGCGCCGCAGCCTCGGGAAACTCCGCATCGCGGGGGTCGGGCATCTGCGGCGGCAGATAGAGCAAAGCCTGCTCGCCATAGCGGAAGTGCGAGGGCACAATCAGCTCGCGCGCTTCGCTGAGTCCCACGCGGCGGCGCAGATGGTCAAAGCCGCCCTGCACGGTAAGCGTAGCCGAGGTGAGCACCACGGTAGGAATGCTCTCAAAGAGCTGTTCGCGCAGCAGCTCGGAGACATCGATGGGCGTAGCCTGCAAAAACGTGTTCCGTGCCTGGCCGCGGCTGCCCGCCGTACGCAGCGCCGCCGCCGAGCGATCTGTACCCGCGCCGTGCGCCGCGCGCCGCTCCATCCAATACACCATGTTGCTGGAGTCCGACTCCAGCAGGAACTCCAGCTCACTGCGCAGCCGGGCTACACGCTTGCGCAGCCCCGGCGCTTCCTCCGCGCCACTCAGGCCTTCCAGATCAACCTCCAGGCGCTTCAGTGCCGCGCGTACGGAGAGGTAGAAGTCCCCGGAGGATTCCAGAAACAGCTCCCGCTCCAGAAACGGTTGGCGGCCATCCGTCTGGATCGGAAGGATCGAGAAGAAGAGCCGGGCGCGCTCGCGCAGAGCCTGCGTGGCGGCAGGCAGATTCTCCGTACCCTCCTTGCCGCGCAACATGGTGTCGATGTCGCGGGCCAGCTCCTCAAAGCGAATGTTGCTCACCGAAAGTCCAAAATAATTCGAAGCCACTTCTTCCAGTTCGTGCGCCTCATCGAAGACCACCGCGGCAGCCTCCGGCAGAATGCCCGCATCCGGAGCGCCCGCAGCCTGCTGCTTCACCGAAAGATCGGCAAAAAACAGGTGGTGGTTCACGATGATGATGTCGGACTCCAGCGCCTTGCGCCGCATCTCGGTGATAAAGCAGCGCTGATAGTCGGGGCAGGTCGATCCCAGGCAGGCCTCGGCGCGCGCATCCAGCTTTTGCCACAGCGCGCTCACCTCCGGCAGGCCTGCGAGTTCCGCGCGATCGCCTGTCTCCGTCTCGCGCTCCCATTCGGCAATCTGGCGATACTGGTCAATCTCCTCCAAACCGCTGAGAATTGGCTGGTTACGCAGGGTCACCAGCTTGTGGCGGCATAGATAGTTGGCCCGGCCCTTCATGTAGCAGACGCGCAAGGGGCCGAGCAGCGTCTCCAGAAAGGGCATATCGCGAAAGTAAAGCTGGTCCTGCAGGGCTTTCGTTCCTGTAGAGATAATCACGCGCTGGCCGGTGCGCAAGGCAGGCAGCAGATACGCCAGGGTCTTGCCGGTGCCCGTCCCCGCCTCCACAATCAGATGGCGGCGTTCACTCAGCGCCCGCTCTACGGACTTGGCCATCTCCAGTTGCCCAGGGCGGTACTCATAGGGCAGCGGTGACTGCGCAAGGATGCCCCCCGGCGCGAAGAACTCGTGCAGGGTAGGCAGGGCGCGGACGGGGGTATCGGCGGTCGACATGAAGGGCGCTCTCTCCATCATAGTGAGGCTGGAGCGCCCCGGCCTTTCGGCTCTCCTGTACGGGAAGCGGAGGCCCCGGAAAGTAGGCCGCGGAGGCCGGTGAGGACGCTAAACGGTCCGGTTCAGCAGCCGGACCGGTACACTAAGAGAGCAGGTCTGCCGGGTTTTACCCAGCCAGCGCGGGCGCAAGCCCGGCAATTTCCGTCCCGGTAGGCCCAAGAGGAGAGCTCGTTTGCCCACGTATCGCAGATCCGTCATTCCGGTCCGGCCCGGCGCGCAGGCGTTGCCGCTGGTGGCCATTGTGGGCCGGCCCAACGTGGGCAAGTCCACGCTGTTCAACCGGCTTACCGCCAGCCGCCGCTCCATCGTGGGCGACGAGCCCGGCATCACCCGCGACCGCATCTATGGCGAGTATGAGTGGGGCGGACGCCGCTTCCGCCTGGTGGATACCGGCGGCATCGTCCCCGATGATCCGGAGCTGATCCCCACCGAAATCTACAACCAGGCCCGCGTGGCGCTGGACGATGCCGATGCGCTGATCATGGTGGTGGACGCGCGCACTGAGCTGGCCAGCCCGGACTACGACCTGGCCCGCCTGCTGCAGCGCGGCTCCAAGCCGCTCTTCCTCGCCGTGAATAAGGTCGAGGGCGAAGCCATGGCCCTGCACGCGCAGAACTTCCGCCGCCTGGGTATTCGCGAGGTATATCCGGTGAGCGCCGAACACGGCCTGGGCATCGGCGAACTGCTGGATGCCGTGGCCGAAGTGCTGCCCGAGACGCCGGAAGCACAGGAACTGCCCGCGGAGCCGGAAGAAGAGCCACAGACCGAATCCAAACACCGCACCCACGGCGAGTTTGAGCAGCACGAAGTAGCGGTAGCCATCATTGGCCGGCCCAACGTGGGCAAAAGCACCCTGCTGAACGCGCTCACCGGCACCTCGCGAGCCATCGTCTCGCCCATCGCCGGCACCACGCGCGATGCCGTGGACGAGGTCGTCGAGTTCGAAGGCCAGTCGCTACGCTTTGTGGATACCGCCGGCATCCGGCGCAAGGGCAAGACCCACCTGATGGCTGAAAAACTCAGCGTGGTCATGGCCCGCCGCCACCTGGAAGCCGCCGACGTGGCGCTGCTGGTTATCGACGCCACCGAGGGCGTCACCGCCAGCGATGCCACCATTGGCGGCTATGCGCATGAGAGTGGCCGCAGCGTCATCATTGTGGTGAACAAGTGGGATGCGGTCACTACCGGCCGCACCGACGGCCGCCCGCCCGCCGACCGTGAAGTCTTCGAGCAGCAGCTCCGCAGCGCGCTCAAGTATCTGAGCGATGCGCCGGTCATCTTTCTCTCTGCCAAGGAGAAGACCGGCCTGCCCCGCGTGTTGCGCGACGTCAAGGCAATCGCTGCCGAACGCCGCAAGCGCGTGTCCACGGGACAGATGAATCGCTTCCTGGACAAGATCGACTTCCAGCGCGCACCGGTACCCATGTCCAAGCGCATCCGCATCTTCTACATGACCCAGGCAGCGGTGGCCCCGCCAACGTTTGTCCTGTTCACGGATCGCGATGTGAAGCTGCACTTTGCCTTTGAGCGATTCCTGGAAAACCAGATACGCGAGGCCTTTGGCTTCAAGGGCACCCCCATCTGGTTCAAGGTAAAGGCGCGCAACGCAGATAAAAACGAGTAGCGCTGGGAACTGGCAATGGCCTGGCTTGCCCGCTCTTCTTCACACAGCGTAAGGTAGGCGCATGCTCTTCGAGCTGCTCTTCTTCCTACTCTGTTTTGCCACGATCTCTGCCATTGCCGGTGGGGGACTGCTCTTCCTGCGCGGGCAGCGCCGCGAAGCACGGCGCACATTTGTGGTGCTGGCAGCGGGATGGGGTATTTACATGGCCATTTTGGCCGCAGTCTCACTCGGCAAACCGCAGCGCGCGGTTCCTTTCGGCCAGGAGCTCTGCTTCGACGAGATGTGCTTCTCCGTAGTGCGCGCAGAGACCGCAACGATCCTGGGACCAACGGGCCAGACCGTCCACGCGCAGGGCATCTTTCACATCGTCACTGTCCGCGTCACCAGCCACTCGCTCGGCACCACACAAAGCGAGGGCGGCGTAAGGGCCTACCTGGTGAGCAACGGCAGGAGCTACGGCGTCTCCGCCTCCGGGCAAAGCGCCTGGCAGGCCGCCAACGGCAATACACCGCCGCTGACTGCAACGCTGGAGCCAGGCCAGAGCGTGGGGAGCGTGCTGGTCTTCGATCTGCCCCGTGACGCAACCAACCCCGGCCTGAGCCTGAGCCACGGCCTCACGCCCGGCTATCTGGTTATCGGCGAGTCTCCACTCTTCCGCAAACCGACCCTTTTGCAATTGCAGCAGTAAAGCTTACTGCGCCACACCCGCGCCCACCGCTGCGCCGACCCCATTCGCGCCCGGCGTCAGGTTCGTGATGTGCACACTGGCTTCGGTCTCCGGCACGGTGCCATCGTTCACCTGCACCTGCACCGGCTTGCCCGGCACCAGGATGCGGGTGATGGCCTTGCCCTGGCCTCCGATCAACATGCGCTGGGTGACAGAAGTATTCTGTGTAGTCACCGTGACCGGCACCTCCGCCGCGGCATAGCCGGAGTTGGATACATTCACGGCCACCAGCCAGTTCCCTGCTTCCACCGGCGCCGGGAAGACGCTGTCGATCTTCAGGTCGGGCAGTCCCTTGTCCGCATCCACCCAGTCGTTGAAGAACCACGAGAGATCGCTGCGCATGCTGGACTGCTCCAGCAGTTGTTCGAACGAGCCCGACCCCGTATCGCGGCCGTATCCCTTGCTCACATCATCGGCGGGATTGTAGGCGCGCAGGGCCGCGGAAAGCGATGCATCGCCCACAATGCTCCGCAGCATCCAGAAGACGTACGTGGCCTTCACACGGTAGTAGATGGGCGAAATGGCCTGCGCCAATGGCTGTCCGGGACTCATGCCCGGGCTGGAAGGCTCGGCCAGCGCCAGCGCCTGCCGCGACGCCTCCAGCGACTCCAGCGCCATCTTGCGGCCACGCTCGCGCTCAATCCACAGGGTGCCCATGAAGTGCGCGACCCCCTCACTCAGCCACGCCCGCGGCGACTGCATCCACGCGTGCGTCAAGGCATGCGCCAGGATTCCGTCGAGCTGGTCCGGTGTGGCTGTACGCACAGCGGTAGCCAGCATGGCTCCGGTCTCAAAGGGCGCATCCTCGGCATCCGGCAGGTCCAGAACCACGAGTTGTGCCCTCGGCTGCTTGCCCAGCCAGCCCTGCAGAAACGGCGTCACCGCGCTGGTAGCTGTAGTCCAGTCCTGCGCTGCGGCCTGATGTGCGGGCAGAATCCACAGGGTGGTATTTGTGCCCGGGACCGCCGTGCGCTGCGCCACAAACAGGCTGGGCGCTTCAAACCCCAGCGTCGAGCCATCCAGCGTCGCCGTGGCAATGCCCTCCATGCCCAGGCCGCCGCTCATCTGGTGCAGCGCCGCCGGATGCCCGTTAATCAGGGCCACATTCGGCGCCTCGCCGTAGGGATACTCCACCGTGAGGCGCAGCCGGAAGCTGGCTCCGGCCAGCCGCAGCTTGTGCTCGCCCATCTCGTCAAACAGCCGCGCTCCCTGACCCAGGACCACCGGTACGCTGGCTGCCGGATACCACACTACATTGCCAAAGCCGCGCAGGCCGGTAAACTGCACGCCAATCGAGTCCCAGTCCGAGTGCAAGGCCACATCCGCCGGCGTGCCAATGGCCAACAACCGCTGCGCATTGGCATCGATCGTGCCCGAGTAGCTCACATCCAGCTGCACGCTTGCTCCCGGAACCAGCGGCGTGCTCAGCGGCACCGCAGCCTCGTGCAACTGCCCGGTGTGATCCGCATCCGAGTTCAGCGTAGCCACCGGGAACTGCACATCGCGGTTGTTCACACGGATGCGCTCCCAGTTGAGCGTGGAAGAAAGCTGCAATGGGATCAGCGGGAGCATGATCTTGCCGTCGTTGCGCACCGTCAGCAGCGCACGCACCGCGATGCCGTGCTGTGCGGTCCGCAGGTGCACGTCCATGTCGAACGCAGTGATGGTGACCGCTTGCCGCTCGGCGTCGGTGGCCGTGGGCGCACTGGCGGCCTCCGCTCCGGGAGCGCCCGCCGCCGGGCCTGCGCTGCTGGTCACCTGTCCATTGGCGTCGGTCGAGCGGGAGAAAATCACCTGTCCCCCAGGCTGCTGGCTGGTCGCAGGCGGAGGAGGCAGCGGCAGATCGTGGGAGCTTTGTGCAGCAACCGGCAGCGCCACCAGGGCGGCAGCAGCCAAAGTGAGCGCGGCACAGCGCGCAATGCGAAAACTCATGAACCCAGGCCTTTCTTTGTATGCGGTTTGGACGCGCCCCCGCGCGTGGGGAGAGCGACACCCTGCTGCGCCCGGGCAGCCGCGCGTCGTTGCCGGTATGCCTCATAAAGCACCACCGCTCCGGCAGCCGACACGTTGAGCGAGCTCACGCCGCCTGCCATCGGGATGCGCAGCAGATGATCGCAGGTGCGGCGCACCAGATCGTGCAGCCCGGCGCCTTCACGGCCCAGCACCAGCACGCAGTTGCCGGTCAGGTCAAACTGGTCGTAGTCGGTCTCGCCGCGCTCATCCAGGCCGATAACCCACAAATTCCGCTCTTTCAGCTCCTCCAGCGCACGCACCAGGTTCACCACCCTGGCAATGCGGATGTGCTCGGCGGCGCCGGCACTGGCCTTCACCGCCACGGGGCTTAGTGGAGCGGCACGGCGCTCGGTGAGCACCACACCGTCCACCCCGGCGCCGTCAGCCACGCGCAGCAATGCGCCCAGATTCTGGGGATCTTCCACACCATCCAAAGCCAGGACGAGCCGCGCTGCATCCGGCTGAGTGGCGTTCGAGGTGAACAGGTCTTCGATGGAGAGAAACTGCTGCCCTCGCACCATGGCCACCACGCCCTGATGAGCTGCTGTCTTGGCCAGCAGAGTCAGTTCCTCGCGGCCTACTGCGCGCACTGCCACCCCGGCCTCACGGCATTGGGTCATCAGCCGCTCCAGCCGCGTATCGCGCCGCTCCCGCGCCACCAATACCTGGTCAAATCGCCGCTTGCCGGCGCGCAAAGCCTCTTCCACCGGGTGCAGCCCGTAGAGCAAGTCCATAGGGATAGTGTAGATGCCTGCCGTTCCAAAGACAGCGACAAGTTGCCAAGCAGCGAATCCTGCCCGATCCAGGCCTCTACATCCCACCCGATGGCACACGCAGGTTTTCCTCCGCCCGGTAATGCCAGACCATTCGACTGTCCCACCCCTTCAACCCTGTGCTACACTTCCGCCTTACCAACCCATTTCACGGCGGGCGCAGTCATGGCTTGGTTCCGTTCCGCGCCTCGCCGCATCGGAGGTTTCTGGCCATGGAAACCGCTCTCCGGCTGACCCAACGCGTCCTTCTTCTCCCCTCGCCACTGCTTCCCTGCGTCGCATCTATTCCAATCACTGACATAGGAAAGGAGTTACCCCATGACTGCCCCTACGCTCCTCGTTCTGGCTGCCGGCACCGGCAGCCGTTATGGCGGCCTGAAGCTGAATGAGCCCGTTGGTCCCAACGGCGAAATCATCATGGACTACTCCATCCACGATGCGCTCCGTGCAGGCTTTGGCAAGGTGGTCTTTGTGCTCCATCGGGGAATCGAGCTGGCCTTCAAGGAGATGGTCAGCCGGCGCTATGGCAAGCACCTGCAGGCGGAGTACGTCTTCCAGGATCTGGCGCGGATTCCACCTGGATTCCATGTTCCGCTCGGCCGCACCGCCCCCTGGGGAACCACCCACGCCATCCTGATGGCCGCCGAGGTCATCCATACCCCGTTCGCTGTCATCAATGTCTATGACTTTTACGGAGCCCAGAGCTACCACGCACTGGCGCAGCATCTGATGGCGGAGTCAGCCGACTATGCCGTGATGGGCTTTGTCCTGCGGAATACGCTCCCCGATTTTGGCCCGGTCGCGCGGGCTATATGTCAGGTAGACGATCACGGCTACCTGGAGAACGTCGTGGAGCTGAAGAATGTGGAGCGGATGGGTGGCCATGCCTTCAATATCGATGCGGTAGGCCGGGAAACCCGTCTGACCGGCGACGAAGTGGTCTCCATGAACATGTGGGGATTTACCCCGCACATTTTTCCTCTGCTCCACCAACGGTTTGAGCGCTTCCTCGAGGTGTACGGCAGAGATGGGAAGGCTGAGTGCTACATCCCTAACACCGTGAACGAATTACTAGCCATCGGACAGGCGCGGGTCAAGGTGCTGCGCAGCGGTGAGGACTGCTTTGGACTGACCTACAGGGAAGATCATCCTCGGGCAGTGGAGTGTGTGCGCCGGCTGGTTGAGGACGGGCACTATCCGCGTAAGCTCTGGTAATTCTTGTGGGATAAACGAAGCTGCGCAGATAGCTGGCGAGAACACACAGCGCGCGTAGAGGCACCATTCAGGTGGATGGAACGCAAGGATGGAGTGCGCGGCCGGGACCGATTGCCCCAGCCGCGCGGGTTACGACGGTCTTAGACCAGCTTGGCGTCCAGCGTGATCTCAGTGTTGTTGGCGAACAGCTTGGAGATGGGGCAGCCTGCCTTGGCGTTGGCAGCAGCCGTGTCAAAGGCCTCCTGCGTGGCGCCGGGGACGCTGGCCGTGGTGGTCAGAGCAATCTTCGTCACCGCGAAGCCGGCATCGGTCTTGGCCAGCGTAACCGCCGCCTGGGTCTCGATCTTCTCCGGCGTCAGGCCGGCGCCGCCGAGCTGCGCGCCCAGGGCCATGGAGAAGCAGCTGGCATGCGCCGCCGCGATCAGCTCCTCGGGCGTGGTGCCCGAATCAGCGCCTTCAAAGCGCGTCGCAAACGAGTAGTTGGCGTTGCTCAGCACGCCTGTTGCCGTGGAGATGATGCCCTTGCCTTCCTTCAGTGAACCTGTCCAAACCGCACTTGCCTTGCTTGCCATATTCCCTCCTTGGGGGTTTCGGAAACCGGTGATTTTGAGATGTTCGGGTTGAGCCCGCCGGCGCAGGGGAAGTCCGCGCCATGTGATTGCCGTTGATGTTTCGGGCGCCTGTCCGGGAAACCGGACTCGGGCTGTCCTCTCTTCCATGCTAATCTGTCGGGCATGGCCCTGCATCTTCCCCCCGCCACGAGTCCGGCAATTGACGCGGAATTCACGCAGGCTTTCTCACATGGTGAGGTGGCAGTGCGCCCGGTGGAGCACCACTGCCAGATCTGCCCCACCTGCGGCCACGCACTCAATAGCCATCGCTGCAAGCTGGTGTGCGCCCATTGCGGCTATTACATGAGCTGCGCCGACTACTACTAAGACCGCCGGCAAGCCTGCTTTCCCTTATTCCGTGTCTTCTTCCGTAACTTCAGCCATGGACGACTGTGCCGGCGGCAGCAGATGGGCTCGAGTGAGCACTTTGCGCGCCAGGCCAGTCAGGGCCATATCCGCAGCCTTGCCCAGCGGAACCCACCGGCGTTCGCCACCGGCCACGGTCAGTTCGTCCACCGCTTCCACCGGCACCGCGCGGATGCGCACGTAATAGTTCACCTGCATGATGGCGTGGCGCACCGTCATGCGCAGATCCTGCGGCGGCACCGCCGGATTCTGTAAGCTCGGCAGTTCCCACAGTCCCGGCATGACGGTCTGCGAGGCAGAGCGCTGCTCCAGCAGCACCTGGCGTTTGTCTGTTTCCGTGTCGCGAACCGCGGCTTCGGGCCGCACCACCAGGGCATAGCCCACTTCGCGGCTCTGCATGCGAGGGCGAGGAACGGTCTTGTGCTCACCTTGCGTCTTGCACTCGCCGCGCAGCGGACACACCAGGCACTGGGGATTGCGCGGCAGGCAAAGCGTTGCTCCCAGCTCCATCATGGCCTGATTAAAGTCGCCCGGGCGGCGTGGATCGATGAGTTGGTTGGCCAGCATCTCGATATTTCTGCGCTGCGCCGCGGCTCCGGTGCGTCCCGTGGCCGGCCAACCCACCAGGCGGCAGATGACGCGCTCCACGTTGCCATCCACTACGGCCACACGCTCTCCGTGGGCGATGCTGGCAATGGCCGCGGCAGTGTAGGAGCCGATGCCCGGCAGGGCGCGAAGCTCGGCGGCGGTGGCGGGCAGGTTGCCGCCCAGATTGCTGGACACAAACTGCGCGGCTTTGTGCAGCATGCGCGCCCGGCGGTAATAGCCCAGGCCGCTCCACAGCGCGAGTACCTCCTGCTCCGGGGCAAGCGCCAGAGAGATGAGCGTGGGAAAACGGGCGATAAAGGCAAGATAGCGCTCAATGACTACGGCGACCCGCGTCTGTTGCAGCATGATCTCGCTCACCCAGATGGCATAGGGATTGCGGCTGCGCCGCCAGGGCAGATCGCGCCGGTTGCGCTCGTACCAGTCGAGCAACTGGGAGCGCATGCGTCCCATCGTCGCGGGCGTCCACGTCTGCTCAGTTGTGTTTTCTTTGGCCATTCTGATTCGTCTGAAGATCCTACGCTGCGGCGGCGCCGTTCCTGTTTTGATCCAAAGGCCCAAACAGTTCAGGCTTGGGTCGGACCTTTTGCAGGCCAAAACCACATCGTCTCAATCCGTCCTATTGCTCATGGTACTGTAGGAGCAAAACCCGCCGGCGAAAATGGGCAAAAGCAGCCGGCATGTGCGGCTCGTTCAGCTGCGCAGCCAGGATATTTTCGGCCTACTCAGGACCTGTTCACGAGGAGAGTGAGCATGATGCGGAAAACTCTGTCGCTTTATGCAGGTGTTTGCCTGCTGGCGTTGCCCGTCTTTCTTCAGGGGCAGGCAGTTCCTTCTTCCAGCCTGGCCGGCCAGGACAACCGTGCCGTACCCATTGCCACGCAGATAGCCCAGACCACGCGCAATGCCAGGATCTATCCCGCGCCGGTTTCGCGGCTGGCCCTGGGGGTGGGCGTCTCTCCGCTGGGCGTCAACATGATGGCCGCTACCAACCTGAACCGTTTCCTGAACCTGCGCGCCACAGGCAGCCTCTTCAAGTACACGGTGAACAACATCAGCACCAACGGCTTCAACGTGGATGCGGACCTGAATCTGGCCTCCGCCGGGCTCTCGCTGGACTTTTATCCATTTCCGCGCCACGGTCTGCGCTTCAGCCCGGGAGTGCTGTTCTACAACACCAACGGCGTCGACGCCATCTTTACCGCACAGGGCGGCACCAGCTTCACGCTGAACAATGTCACCTACTACGCTTCGTCCTCCAATCCAGTGAAAGGCTTCGGCACTGTGGGCCTGCACAGCCAGAATCCGGCGTTTACGATCACTGGCGGCTGGGGCAACATGATTCCGCGCAGCGGCGGACACTTCTCGTTTCCGGTGGAGGTCGGCGTGGCGCTGGTGGGCTCCCCGGCACTGAATATCGTGCTCAACTCTGGACAGGTGTGCAATGCCCAGGGGCTGAACTGCGTGAACGTAGCCACCGATCCCGACGTGCAGAGCAATCTGCAGGCCCAGATCGCCAAGTACAAAAAGGATATGGATCCGCTAAAAACCTATCCCATCGTGTCCGTGGGCTTCGCCTACAGCTTTCGCATTCGTTAGAGCCTGAAATCGGCGGCCGAGGGCTGCCACCCCCTCAGGGGGACAGCCTATAATTTCCGCAGGCTTCCTCCGGCCTGAACTTCCCCGTAAAGCGAGAACCACCTTGGCGCGTGAATTGTTTACAGCACGTCTTCTTCGCAAAGAGTGCATCTCCGAGTCGTCTCAGTGCTACCACTTCGTCTTCTCTGTGGAGGATCACGAGAGTTTCCCCTTTGCCCCCGGGCAGTTCATGTCGGCCCTGGCCCAGGACCCCAACGGCAAGCAGCAGACGCGCGCCTACTCCATTGCCTCGGCGCCGCACGCCAACCAGTTTGAACTGTGCGTCAACCGCGTGGACAACGGCTTCTTTTCCAACCACCTGGCTGACCTGACGGATCTGCCGCCGGGGGGCGCCATCCAGGTGCACGGTCCGCATGGCCACTTCACGCTGCGCGAACCGGTCACCGACTCCATTCTGATCTCCACTGGAACGGGCATCGCACCCATGCGGGGCTTTGCGCAATGGCTCTTCCCCAAGGATGGGCCGGATCGCAGCCAGGGCAAAGACATCTGGATGGTGTACGGAACGCGCCACGAGACGGAGCTCTATTATCGCGAGGAGTTTGAGGAACTGGCCGCGCGCCATCCCAACTTCCACTACCTGCCCACGCTCAGCCGTGCCGGTGAGGACTGGAAGGGGCTACGCGGCTACGTGCAGGAGCATGTTGCCCGCATCGTGGAGGAGCGCGCCGCACGCCTGGGCCTGACGCTGCCCACACCGGAACCCGATCCTGCCATTCCCGCGGCCGAGCTCAAGTTCGACATCCACGCCTACATCTGCGGCCTGAACAACATGGTCGCCGGTGTCCGCGAGTGCCTTGCCGGTTACGGCTGGCACCGCAAGCAGATCGTCTTTGAGCGCTACGACTGATCGCATCTGCGCCCGTAATCGCTGATCCGCCCGGAGACAGCGGTTACGGCTGCGTCGCGCTTGCCTTGGCCTTGGTGGTGAACTTCTTGATGATGAACTCGCGTACCAGGTTGTCGCCCGCATAGCTGGCCACACTTAGAGCGCCGTTGATGAACGTCAACGAGGCGCCGCGGTCTGCCTGCGGGTAGTAGAGGTTCGTCAGCCCACCCGCGGCAAAACTGCCCAGAATATGCGCATAGGCGGGCCGCCAACGGCCGCTGTCAGTCCGCGTCATCACCGCAGCGGAGATCGCATACATGGCGCGCGAGGTGACTGTACCCGTCCCGCGATAAAAGTAGCGCGGGTCCTGATGGAAGATGGATGGCAGCACTGCATAGCCCAGCAGATGCGCGGTCAAGGCGCTGCCGTAGGTGGCCCCATAACGCTTGGCATACCCACTGAATCCACCGCCATATCCGGAGAATGCATTCACGTACTGCTCCGCTCCGGCAATTCCAGCCGCACTCAAAAAGGTCACCGGATCGATCATCGAGCGAAAGGCCAGCTCATATTTCTGCTTCGGGCCCAGTGGTGGCGCGTTCCAGTCATAGCTGGTGTAGAAATTGGGAAAGATGCCCATAACCCGCTGCTGCTCGGCAATCTTTACCTGCTCTTCGGCCAGCACCTCGGGATCAGCCTCCACCCTGACTACTGCGGAGGTGGCCAGCGGCAGGCGGACATCCCGCACCAGGCGGAACTCGCCCGCGTGCAGCTGAATCACCGGCGAAACATAGGTACCCCATCCCTTGCCGCTCACCTTCAGCGTGAAGCGGCCCGCAGGCAGTGCTGCAAAGGTGAACTCGCCATTGCTTCCCGACTTGAGGCTTATGGGCCTGCCATTGCCGCTGGCCGGGCTAAGTGTCACCGTAGCCCCCTGCACCTCAGAGCCATTCGTGTCCAGAACCGTACCGGAGAGGGTGGCGGAGTCTGCCTTGGATGCCGCACCGTCCGCCTGCCCGGCCGGGTTCGGGGCATTCGGCAGTTTCTCCCCGTTGGTTATGGAAGGCGCGGCCTGCGCTGACAGGGAGCGTGGAAAAATCCCTGCAAGCATCATCCCCGCCACGCCGAATAAGAGAAGAAGCGCTGGACAGGAACGATTCGTAAACAAGGCAACACGGCACTGGCCGCGCAGCCCCTGGCCTCGTCTGCCAGTGCGTGTACGGGCAGGAACACCCATCCTTGGGAAGTGCATACGATCTCCGGGGATATTGATTTCCGGCCCAATGAGAAGGACCTTGCCGCGGCGGAATCCACACTGCACAGACACGGGTCCCGCACTCGATGGACGATTTCAGGATACGGGTGTCATCACCGGCTCACATGACGATTTCGTCATATCGACAGTTTGCCGACTCTCATCCGACACTCATCAACTCCATGTAAATCAGCAGACTATGAATCCGAAAGACGAGCACTGTCCTGCTCTGAAACTATAAGTTGAAAAGCTCACGCAGCCGCTTGGTCTGGGCGCGGCTCACCGGGATCTCGGTCTGGCGCTTATCGTTCATGCGCAGCTGATAGCTGGATTTGAACCACGGCACTACCTCGCGGATGTGGTTGATATTCACCACAAAGCCGCGATGCGCGCGCCAGAACAGCGCCGGATCAAGCAATTCCAGGAGTTCCTCCAGGGTGCGGCACTTGGAGTGCCCCTCGAAGGTCTGCGTCACCACGCGGATGACGCCCTCATCGATAGCGGCAAAGCAAATGTCTGCCTGATCCACCAGCAGCAGCCGGCTCTGCGCCTGCACAATCAGCCGCGCCGGCTGCGGCGCGCGTCCAGCGCCCCGCGGCCCGTTGAGCAGCCGCAGCAATGCGTCCAACTGCGTCTCAATGGGCTTTTCTGCCGGCGAAGTTTGATCGGCAGCCAGCCGCCCGCGGGCCCGTTCGACGGCCTGCTCCACGCGGGCGCGGTCAAAGGGTTTGAGCAGGTAGTCCACTGCGTTGACGTCGAAGGCACGCACGGCATACTGGTCATACGCCGTGGCAAACACGATCTGCGGCAGCGGTTCGGCCGCTTCGCCGTCCTCGCCCGCGGCAGCGCCCGGACGACGGCGCTCCATGAGCCGCTGGATCACGGCGAATCCATCCTGGCCGGGCATCTGCACATCCAGAAACACCAGGTCAGGACGGCACTCCTCGATCAGATCCACGGCCTCGATGCCATTGGCGCCCTGGCCCACAATCTCCACTCCGCCCACAGACTCGAGCAGATATTTCAACTCCTCGCGGGCGAGCTTTTCGTCGTCGATGATCAGTGCTGATAGCGCCATAGGATCGAAACTTGATTGTAGGAAGAGCGTCAGGCCCGGTCAATCCGGGCCCGGCGGAACAGGATGCTTGAAGGCAGAGGAAGGGAAATATAGATTGCCGAACCGGAGCTGACTGCGAAGCCTAGTCTCCGAGAACGTGCAGCCGGCGGGGCATCTCGTCCTCTGCCAGGGAGTGGCCGCAGCGGGTGCAATAGATATCCGTGGTGCGCACCGAGCGGTAGCAGTTGCCGCAACTGGCGGTCAGCCGGTAGTTGCACTGCGGGCAGAAGTGGAAGTCGCTCTGCACATGGGTGCTGCAGGCCGGGCAACGCGTCACCTCCGGCTGGCGCAGCAGGAAGTACAGCACGGCGCCGATGCCGCCCGGCATCACAAAGCAGACCAGCATCCAGAAGCGGGTGCTCATGCCGCGCCGCGGCGCATCCTTGCTGATGTAGCCCACCATCAGGAAGTAGAGCGCAACCACCACGCCCCAGGAGAGATTGAAGTAGATACGGAAGCCCAGCGGCGGCGGCGCATGGTGCCGGTGCTCGGGCGCGATGATCCAGAAATAGTACTCAATCAGCAGAAATGCGATGCTGGCGAGGATGATTGACCACGCCGGAATCATCCGTTCATCGTCATTCACGGCAATGGACTGAGGTTCATGCATACAGGCTCCCTCCTCCCGGGAGGGTGTTCATACAAGATTAAGCCAAGCTTAACCTTTATTCAGATGGACGAGAAGAAGAAGCTGGAAGTTGCCTGCACAACAGAACAAATCGCGTAGCCGCCAGAAAGGTGTTCAGGACCGCTTGCGCAGCCAGCCGGCCACCAGGACAGAAGCCAGCAGCGCAGCCAGAAAGACCCCCACCCAGAGACTGAATTGGGTTGATATATCCGCCAGGCGCTCGCCGCCGATCAAATCGTCGGCCACATGCCATGCAAATGGACCTAAGATGATGATAAAAAGCAAGATAGATGCAAGGGCGAGGGAGCGGCTGCGTTTTTGCCCGGCCTTTTGTTCCTGCATGACGCCAAGCGAAGCAATCACCACGCGCCGTGTGCGATGGGCGACTGCGCTCTCGCGTCCAGCCTGGGTGCCGGCCAGGGTGGAGACCAGCGTACGATCCGCACCTCTTTCGGTCACCACGGAATCTTTCACACGGCCTCCGTGATCGGCGCCATAGCCTGCTCCAGGCGCGGCTTGAGCATCGCCAGGCCGCGATAGAGTCTGGATTTCACAGTGGAGAGCGGCGCACGCGTCACCTTGGCGATCTCCTCGAGCGACAGCTCCTCATGGAAGCGCAACACCAGCACCTCGCGGTGCAGCGTGTCGAGTTGCAGCAGGGCCGCGGCAATACGCTCGCGGTCTTCCAGGCTGGCAAAGCTTTCAAAAGGCGTCGGCTCGGTATCGGCCACCTCAAAGCTCATCGGGCGGTCATCGTCGCCGCTCTCGATCAGCTCGTCCAGGCTGCTCATGGTGCGCTTGCGGCGCATGTCGATGACCAGATTGCGCGCGATGGTGAAGAGCCACGTCTCGAAGCGTGCCTTGCCGTTGAACTGCGCCCCGCGAACCAGAACCCGCATCCAGACCTCCTGAAAGAGGTCCTCGGCCAGCTCCCGCTGCCCGGTGAGATACAGCAAATAGCGCAATAACCGGTGCTGATACTTCGCGATCAGCTGATCGAGCAGGCCGGCATCCTGCCGTTTGAGCCCCTGCGCAACCGCAAGGCTCTCCTGCCGCGCCTGTTCCTCGGCGACGGTGGCCTTGCTCTGGGCAAAAAACGGCTGGATCGAGGCGAAGGTCATCTCAACTGATTAGACGATAAACCCTGCCACAAAGACGAGCGAAATCGGCCGCGACAGGAAAAAGTTTCCCAGCAGGCGCCTCAAACCCCTCGCTCAAGGCGCTGCAGCGCCTCATCCACGGCTTTGGCGGCACGGCGCTCACGCGCTTCCACCGTCTCGTAATAGAAGATGCCCAGCAGGTGTCCCCGTCTCTGCACCGGCGTCATCGCCTCCCATGCCTCGCGGGCGCGCGGTGTGCGCTGGAAGATCGCCCGCAGGACCGGGGGCGGCTCCTGTTCGCCTTCCATGGCCTGCATGAGCCGCTCTGCCATCCGTTCGGCGCGCTTCAGGCGGGTTGCGGCGCCTTTGGGCTCGCTCACCCACTTGCCAATCTCTCGCCGTGTGGACTCGCTCAGGGCACCAAACCAGCGGCGCAGGCTGTGCGCCCCCTTCAACTCGCGCTCCAGTTCAGGAGGGACCAGCACCTCACGCTCCTCCATATCCGGCTCCATGCGGATGCGCACCCGGGAACCCACCGCGGCCCCAGCGCCAGCCTGCATCTTTTTATTGACCAGCAGGATGTACCCGTCGCCGCCGAGGTTGGGAAAGAGCGAGGTGCGAAAGGGAAAACCTTCAATCTCGCCCTTCACTCGACGGCCGCGGCGCTGCGGCCAGGCCTTGGCGATATCGAAGGGGATTCGGGCGATCGTCCAGCGCAGATGGGTTCCATCCGGCTCGAGCATTGCGGTAAATGATTTGGCAGGAGAAGCGCACATAGTCAATCCAGCCTCGCCAGTATGCCGGTACACCGCATACGGATCAAGTCCGCCGCGCAACCCCGCGCCTGAGAACTGCTTGTGCCGTACACTGGAAGGCATCATGCGCCAGCACGTCTCTCGTCTTGCCTCCCTGTTTGCCGCGGTCTCTCTCCCACTCTGCGCACAGGCGCAGGCCGCTCATTCCGCTGGCGCTGAGGCCCGGACAGAGAGTGCTTATCGGCTAGCAGTGCAGCAGGGGCCAGCCGCACTGCGCGGCTTTCTGGAGGACTTTCCCAAAGGCGCAGACCTGCACGTGCATCTCTCCGGGGCGGTCTACGCCGAGACGTTCATTCACGATGCCGCAAAGGATGGCGTCTGCATCGATCCTGCAGCGTTACAGTTTGCCAAACCACCCTGCAGCGGCAAGCTGCTTCCGGCCAGCGAGTTCTCCGGCGATCTGACCCCGGCGGAGCAAAAGCTCTACGACGAACTGATTGACGCCTTCTCCATGCGCGGCTTTGTACCCACCCCCGGCTGGAACGGGCATGACCAGTTCTTTGCCACCTTTGACCGCTTTGGCGGGCTCAACAAAAGCCACACCGCCGAGTGGGTGGATGAGGTGGCCCGCCGCGCCGCCGCCCAGAACGAACAGTATCTGGAGCTGATGGTGACGCCGCCCTTCGGCCACGCCGCTGCCCTGGGAAAAGAAATCGGCTGGAGCGCAGCGATGAGCCAGCCAAATGTAAGCCCGGCAGACTTTGCCCGGCTGCGGCAGGAACTGCTGGACCACGGCCTGCGCCAGGAGGTTGCCGCCGACCGCCAGGAGGTGGCAACCGCTGAGGAGGGCCGCAACAAGCTGGAGCACTGCAGCACCCCCCAGGCCATGTCTGCCTGCCAGGTGCAGATCCGTTACCTCTATCAGATCCTGCGCGGCAACCCGCCCCAGCAGGTCTTTGCGCAAACACTGCTGGGCTTTGAAACGGTTGAGGCCAGCATGGAGGCCGGACAGGGCGGCTTTGCCGGCATCAACTTTGTCATGCCCGAAGACGGCTACCTCTCCATGCGCGACTACGCGCTGCAGATGAAGATGGTGGGCTATCTGCACTCCGTCTATCCCCACGTGCACATCGCGCTGCACGCCGGCGAGCTGACCGAAGGGCTGGTGCCGCCAGAGGGACTGCGCTTCCACATCCGTCAGGCCGTCGAGATCGCCCACGCCGAGCGCATTGGGCACGGCGTCGACGTGATGTACGAGGACAACGCCGCGCAACTGCTGAAGGAGATGGCCGCCCGGCACATCATGGTGGAGATCAACCTCAGCTCCAACGAAGGCATTCTGGGCGTGAAGGGCGATGAACACCCCTTCCCGATCTACCTGAAGGAACATGTACCGGTGGCGCTCTCCACCGATGATGAGGGTGTGAGCCGCATTGATCTGACCCACGAGTATGTGCGCGCCGCGCTGGACTATCACCTGAGCTACGCGCAGCTCAAGACGCTGGCTCGCACCGGCATGGAGCACAACTTCCTGCCTGGCCCCAGCCTGTGGGCCAAGCCAGACGACTTCGGCATGCCGGTTGTTGCCTGCCGCAGCCAGGAACTGGGCTCCCAAAAGCCTTCCTCCGCGTGCCAGGCATTTCTCCGCGGTAGCCAGAAAGCTGCAGCCCAGTGGGAGCTGGAACAGCGCTTCCACTCCTTCGAAGCGCGCTTCTAGCCGGATCTCTGTTTCCCACTGTCCATTACGGGGCTCGTCCCGCCCGAGGCGTGCCCAAAATATTTTGAAAAAAATCGCGACTTTCCTCACCCAGTTTGGTTAGCATCTTGGAACGTCAGCGAATCCCCCTGAATACCCCTCTGACGGGTAGCAGTCATACCGGACTCGGAATTGGTGTTGGGCAAGTGAATGCTCACTGGTGTCCTTTTCCCTGGAGAGGCGCAGTGTGCATACGCGAGCATACCCACACCGCTTGCTGGTTTGGTTGAGGAGGTGCATGGTGCATCGTTCGTCTTGCCGGCGCTTGAGCGCGGCCTGTGCGTTTACTTTGGTTCTGGCCCTGCTGGCCAGCGGGTGTAGCGGAGGCGGCGCGGGGGGCGGAACATCGCAGACGGCCCAACCGTCCATCACAGTCACTGGAAACAACCAGGTGCGGCTGGGCAGCACGGACGCCTTCGCCGCCAGTGTTACAAACCTGACTAACTCCGCGGTGACCTGGCAGGTAAATGGCGTCGCGGGCGGAAACTCCTCGCTGGGCACCATCACCAGCGGCGGCGTCTATACGCCCCCAGCGACCATCCCGTCGAACAATACCGTCACCGTGAGCGCTGTCAGCGTAGCCTCTCCCACGGTCTCCGGCTCCGCGCAGGTGAGCATCCTCAACCCGGTTCCCTCGGTCTCCGCAGCCATCGCCTCGCCCGTCTCCGGTACCAGCTACACACTGGAGGTAGACGGATCGGGGTTCCTCTCCAACTCGCAGATTGAGACCAACGGCACCGCGCTCTCCACCACGTACCTCTCGTCCACTGCCCTGCAAGCTACCGTGACCATCCCGTCGGGCAGCACAGCGTTGAGTGTGACCGTGGTGAACCCCAATCCGGGCAGCGCCACGTCCACGGCCATCAACGCCATCATCGACAAGGCCTCCGTTGCCGCTGCCGCGCGCCTGCTGGACCAGGGCACCTTCGGTCCTACGCTGTCGGGTATCCAGCATGTGCAGCAGATCGGTCTCGACGCATGGATCACCGAGCAATTCAACACGCCCGATACAGCGCTGGCCAAAATCCCCTCGCCGCTGCCGGCGCTGTGCGCCTCCAGCAATAATCCGACCCCATGCGAGCAGTCTGAGTGGTGGCAGACGGTACTCACCGGCAAAGACCAGTTGCGCCAGCGGGTGGCTTTTGCGTTGAGCGAAATTTTTGTTATCTCCACCGACACGGTCAATGGCAACGCGGCTGTGGCCTACCACAACATGCTGGCCAATGACGCCTTTGGCAACTTCCTCACCGTCATGCACGATGTGACGCTGTCGCCGGGCATGGGCGCCTATCTGAACATGCTCAACAGCGCCGCGGCGCCGGCTGGGCAGATCGCCAATGAAAACTACGCGCGCGAGCTGATGCAACTCTTCACCATCGGACTCAACGAACTCAATTCCGATGGCTCACTGCAACTCGACAGCAACAACCAGCCAATTCCTACCTATACCCAGGCCCAGGTGCAGGCCTTCGCCAAAGCCTACACGGGCTGGACCTATGCCTCCTCCACGGGCGGCACACCCAGCAAGTTCCCCAACACTGCGGCAAACTACTTCTCGCCCATGGCCGCCGTGGAATCCGAACACGACACCAGCGCCAAGACGCTGCTCAACGGCACCGTGCTTCCCGCCGGACAGACCGCGGAACAAGACCTGCAAGGCGCGCTGAACAACATCTTCACCCACCCCAACGTGGGTCCCTTCGTCTGTAAGCAGCTCATCCAGCACCTGGTGACCAGCACGCCCAGCCCCGCCTATGTCCAGCGCGTAGCCGCGGTCTTTGCGGACAACGGCAGCGGCGTCCGCGGCGACATGCAGGCCGTCATCCGTGCCATCCTGGAGGATCCCGAGGCGCGCGCCGGAGATACCGACGCCACCTATGACGGCGGCCACTTGCGCGAGCCCATGCTGTGGCTGGCCAACTTCATGCGTGCCGTGGGTTTCTCCAACACAGACCCCAATGGCTCCTACAACTCACTGTCCAATTACGCGAGTTCGCTCAGTGAGCAGCCCTATCGCTCCCCCAGCGTCTTCAACTTCTTCCCGCCCAGCTACGTGATTCCGCAAACCAAGCTGAACGCCCCGGAGTTCGATCTGGAGAACACGGCCAGCGCCATCCTGCGCCTGTCGCTGGCGGATTCGCTGGTCAACAACAAAATCTCCGGCTTCAGCATTGATCTGAGCGCCACCAGCACGCTGGGGCAGATCGCCGCCAATAGTCCCGGGCAGATGGTGGACACGCTGGGCGTGATGTTCATGCATGGACAGATGCCCGCGCAGATGCGCAGCGAGATTCTCAACGCCATCAACGGGCTGGGGACAGCGCAACAGGTGCGCGTGGCCACCTACCTGGTCATCACATCCTCGCAATACAAAGTCATGCACTAGAGCCGGCCGTGTGCCCTGGAGGAGACTGAGATGAAAGCCTCACGCAGAAGTTTTATCCGTTATGCAAGCCTGGCCGCGGCCGGCAACCTGCTCGGCCTGCGCCCCTTCGGCGCGCTCAATGCGCTGGCGCAAAGCGCGGGCGACTATAAGGCGCTGGTGTGCGTGTTCCTGTTTGGCGGCAACGACGCCAACAACATGCTCATCCCCTTTGACACCACCGGCTACGGCCAATACTCGTCCATCCGCGGCCCGCTGGCCCTGGCGCAGAACACGCTGCTGCCGCTGACCCCTGCGCCGAACTTTGCCCTGAACCCCAGCATCCCCGACATCCAAACCCTCTTCAACAACAAGAACGCAGCCTTCGTAGCCAACGTGGGCACGCTGGTGCAGCCGCTGACCCGCACGCAGTATCTCGCCGGACAGACCGCGCCCACCAATCTCTTCTCTCACCCTGACCAGCAGTTGGAGTGGCAGAACGCCGCACAGAGCGCGGCCACGCCCACCGGCTGGGCCGGGCGCATGGCCGATGTGCTGGGCAGCAGTTACAACTCTGGCGCTTCAATCCCCATGATTACGTCCGTGGCTGGCGATTCGCTCTTCTGCAACGGAACGAACTCCACGCCGGTCTCCATCTCGCCCGGCAACCTGAGCGGCGCCGCCTGCTCTGAGGGCGCCGAATGTGCCGCGCGCCAGGCTGCCGCCCAGGCTCTGCTCACGCTCAACTCCGGCGTCTCGCTGGTGCAGGCCGATGACGGCATCACCACCAATGCCTATGCCTATGCCAAGACCCTCTCCGATGCCGTGCAGTCCATCAGCCCGCTGCAAACCGTGTTTCCTGCAAACAACGGCCTGGCTGCACAGTTGAAGCAGATCGCGCAGATCATCCAGGTGCGCGCCGCTCTCGGCGTGCAGCGGCAAATCTTCTTTGCCGGCATCGGCAACTTCGACACCCATGCGGACCAGATCACTCTGCAGAACGGCCTGCTCTCCCAGATCTCGCCGGCGCTAGCCGCCTTCTACCAGGCCACTGTGGAACTGAATGTCGCCAGCGAAGTGACCACCTTCACCATGTCCGACTTCAGCCGCGCCTTTCAGCCCAACTCCAACAACGGCAGCGATCACGCCTGGGGCTCGCATCACATCGTCATGGGCGGCGCGGTCAAGGGCGGGCAGATCTACGGCACTTATCCAACGCTGGCCCTGGGCGGGCCGGATGACTCCGGATCCAACGGCCGCTGGATTCCCTCCACCGCCACCAGCCAGTATGCCGCGACGCTGGCGCAGTGGTTCGGCGTCACCTCCAGCGAGTTGCCCACGGTGCTGCCGGCCATCGGCAACTTCAGCACCAACAACCTCGGCTTCGTGTAGGCCTTTACCCCCGGGCCAGGCAGGCCTACACTTTGCGCATGGACAACGAGCGCATCCGCGCCATCTGCCTGGCCCTGCCCCATGGAACCGAGACGCTGAACTGGGGCCATCGGCTGGTCTACTGGGTAGGCGACCGCGCCATCGGCGGCAAGATGTTTGCCATGACCGATGCCGATGGCCTCAGCCGCGATGTGCTGCTCTTCCACGCCGGCCCGGAGCGTTACCACGAGCTACTGGAGGTCGACGGCATCTTTCCTGCGCCGCATCTTGCTCGTGCTCACTGGGTGGCGCTGGAACGCTGGGATGCGCTGCGCCCGCGCGAGATTGAGGACGAACTGACGCGTGCCCACGCGCTGATCTATGCCCGGCTGCCCAAACAGACCAAGACCGTGCTGGCGCTCCCTCGCAAGGAGCAGGCGCGCCTTATCGCGGAACGCAGACGGATGCTCGCGGAAAGTGAAAGGGCACGATAACCCGCACAGCGTGCCCTTCGTGGATGAGGCAGTCTTATTCCTCGTGATCCAACGCCTGCCCCTGGGGACCTACCTGAATCTCTGAGTGCCTGCCGGCGGTACGCACCTGGGCCTCATAAGCCACGAGCCTGCCCCGCTTGGTCAGTGATTCCACCTTAGTGATAATGCCTTTGCCTGCCTTGCTCTTAAGAGCGCTCTGCACTTCGGCAGACAGACCATTCAGAGCCACTTGTTCTTCTACCTCCAGCAACTTTCCATCCGGAGCAATGGTCACATCACGAGAGTGTCCGTGGACCATCATCTCCACTTCATACTCCAGCATGCCGCCTTCGCGATCTTCGCTGTACCCCTTCACAACCGCTCCGCTACTTTGCTCATTTGCGGTCTTGCTCACCGCGGGTGGCAGCGCAGACTTGGCAATCTTCTTCTCTGCGGCACATGCTGGAAGACTCATCACCAGCACCGCACCGGTGGCCACAATCATCCTCAGTTTCTGATTCATGATGCTGTCCTTTCCGTAGCCCGGTTGACTACTTGGCCATCGTATGTGAGGTGCACTTAAGGAATGCTGAAAGCCACCTAAGGTATTTTTGGAACCACCCTGGCTTCATTGCCGTATCTGCTCTTGGAGTCCCTAAGAGCGCAAGAAGGAGCCGATGCCATGATCAAATTTCTTCTCTGGTGCATTCTTCTGGTTTTGTGCTGGCCGCTGGCGCTGGTGGCGCTGGTCGCCTATCCGCTGATCTGGCTGCTCCTGCTGCCCTTCCGGCTGGTGGGCATCGCCGTGGGCGGAGTGCTGGAATTGGTCACGGCCATCATCTTCTTGCCCGGCCGGGTGCTCAAGGCGATCTAAGTCTCTGGCCGTCCGTCATCGGATGACAGGATGCTGAAATTACTTCGCTTTGAGGGCATCCGATTCGTCTCTTTCCAGCAACCTTGCCTTCCACTCGACATCCTTTCCGGCGATGCAGTAGCGTGACCCTATGGCAGTCTCTCTCGCATTGCAGGGCAAGGTGGCCCTCATCACCGGCGGCGCGCGCGGCATTGGCGCGGAGACGGTTCGGCTCTTCACCCAGGCCGGGGCGCGGGTCGTCTTCAACTACCAGCGGGCACGGGAGCGGGCACTGGCTCTGCAATCCGAGTGCGGCGGCCCCGATCGCTGCCTGGCCGTGCAGCAGGAGTTAAGCACTCCCGCGGAGGGGCGGGCGCTGGCGGCCGCGGCGGTAGCCGCCTTTGGCCGGCTGGATGCGCTGGTCGTCAACCATGGTGTATGGCCTCCGCGGGACGTGCCCATCAGCCGCATGGAGGACGCGCAGTGGCGGCACACGCTGGGCGTCAACCTCGACTCGGTCTTCGGTCTCGTCCAGGCCGCCGTGGCTCAGATGGAGAGGCAAGACGCCCCCAGTGAAGTGCGCGGCCACATTGTGCTCATCAGTTCCACCGCTGGCCAGCGCGGTGAGGCCTTCCACGCCGATTACGCGGTGACCAAAGGCGCGCTGATCAGTCTGACCAAAAGCCTCTCCAGTGAGTTAGCGCCACGGGGGATTCGCGTCAACTGCGTCGCGCCAGGCTGGGTGGCTACCGAGATGACGGAGACAACGCTCAACGACCCTGAGCAGGGGCCGAAGATTCGTACTGCCATTCCCGTGGGCCGGGTCGCGGAGCCGCGCGAGATTGCTGGCCCGGTGCTGTTTCTGTGCACCCCGCTGGCCGGCTTCATCAGCGGCGAAGTGCTCAACGTAAACGGCGGCTCGGTTCTGGTAGGATGAGGTCCCCGGGCTTGCATTGCCGGGCTGGACGGAGAGGATCGATGCGCAGAGTGTGGGTTGCACTGGTAGTGGCGGCATTGCTGGCGGCGCCATGCGCAATGCGGGCGCAGGTAAATCCTGACGCACAAAAGAATGCCGACCAGGCGCGCGCCGTTCTCGGCAGCATGGTAAAGGTCCTGGGCGGCGATGCCTGGCTGAACATGACCAACTTTGTCCGTGAAGGCTACTATGCCTCCTTTTACCAGGGGAAGCCTAACCTGGGCACCATGTTGTATTGGGAATACCACGCCTGGCCTGACCATGACCGCATCGAATTCACCAAGCATCGCGACGTGGTGCAGTTCTACGAGGGCGAGCAGGGCTGGGAGGTAACCTATCGCGGCAAGCACCCCCTGCCCAAGGACATCGTGGATGACTTTCTGCGCCGCCGGAATCACTCCATTGAAACCGCCATCAAAGTCTGGATGAAGGATCCAAAAACGCTGCTGCTGTACGAAGGCAAGCGCCTGGCCGAACGCCATCTCTGCGATCAGGTCACTCTGATTACCGCGCAGAATGACTCCCTCACCATCCTGGTGGACAACGAATCGCATCTGCCCCGGCGCAGTTCCTTCCAATGGCGCGATCCCGTCTATCACGACTTCAATACCGACGCAGAGGAATACGATAACTACCATCTCGTGCAGGGCTTTCCCACGCCGCTCTCCATTACGCGCTTCAAGAACGATGAGATGGTGCGCCAGTATTACATAACCAAGGTGAGCTATAACCAGTCGCTGCCAGCCGAAATATGGGATGTGGATGCCGCGGCGCGGCGCATCAAAAAGTAGCTTGCGCGTAGCACTGTAAATGACACGTAAGTTGTACTTGTCGAGTCACTCGTTGGTTGCTTCGTCGAGTTACTCTCGATACATCATCTTTTGGGGCCGTCCTCAGCGGCTGTCACCACTGAAGCATGGGACAGGCGCGAGACTTTTTATTTTTTGAAGGATAAATCGGACTAATTTTCTACCAGGACCTGACGCAACTCACGGAACAGGCAAGACCCCGCATAGCAACACGTCACACGGGCCAAACATGCTGGGCACGCAGGATCATCTCTCCCCCGGACGAAGACTGCATGCATATCAGAAATATTTCGGATCAGAACCTGGACGACGAACTGCGCCGTCATCTGCTGGCTTACGGCCAGCGGTTCGACATGCAGACCGGATTCCTCAACTACAAATCGTTCCTCGAAGCTCTGCACGCGCGGCTGCAGGCGCGCACTCCCGGCCGCGAAACCGCGCTGCTGTGGATCGACGTGCTCAACATGCGCAAGGAGTTTGCGCTCTGGGGTTCCAGAGGTTCTGAGGTTCTCATCGAGCACATTACGGAGACGCTGCGCTCCGCTGCCAGCGAAGATATGCTGATCGGGCGCTTCAGCGGACGCAGCTTTCTGGTGGCGCTCGACGCCTGCAAGGAGAGCAAGGCAGACCGCCAGCGTATCCAGGGAATCATCAAATCCCTTCTCTCCATACGCACACTGGCCTCCCATGCCTACATTGAGGCCGTGGCGGGCGTCGCCTTCTCTCCCTCAGACACGGAGACCGCCGAAGACCTGGTCCGTTTCGCCAGCATGGCCGCCACACGCGCCAGTTCGGTCAAGAACTCGTCCGTGCTCGCCTTTCATGCCGGCATGAATGACAACATCGTGCGCAACCACCGGCTGGAAGTGGAAATGCACAAGGCCCTCGACGAAAACCAGTTCAGCATTGTCTACCAGCCCAAGATCGAACTGACGACCGGCAGGATACTCGGCGCGGAAGCTCTGATCCGCTGGCACCACCCCGAGTGGGGCACGGTAATGCCCAGCGAGTTCATCCCCGTGGCCGAGCGATCTGACCTCGCCCACCGGATTCTGGACTTCATGCTGCGCACCTCGCTCAGCGATGTGCAGCGTTGGAATGATGTCGAGGTGCTGATACCGCTGATCGCCGTAAATATGTCCTGGGCCAACATGCGGCGCGACGACTTTGCCGGCATCGTCCAGAGCATCCTCACCGATACGCCCATCGCTCCAGCAACCCTGGAGTTGGAGATTACGGAATCCGTCCTCTTTGATGATGAGCAGTTGTTCTCCGCGCGCATGCGCCAGTTGCGCGCCATCGGCGTGCGAGTTGCCATCGACGACTTCGGCACACGCTATACCGGCTTCAACATGCTCAAGGAGCTGCCCCTCGACGCCATGAAGATCGACCGCTGCTTCATTCACGGCATCGACCGCTCCAGGGACATGCAGGCGCTGTGCACCACCATCGTGGCCATGGCTCAGCAGCTCAAGCTGCGCACCGTGGCTGAAGGCGTAGAGAAGATCGAGGAGCTTGAAGCCCTCAAGCATATTGGCTGCGATGCTGCTCAGGGCTTCCTCTTCCAGCAGCCCATCGCGGCCAGCGAGTTCAGCGCTTTCGTGCGGGAGTGGCCGGTGCGCATGAGCTGCTTCGGCTTCTCGTCTGGCTCCAGCGGTTCCTAGCAGCTGTCCGATCGCTTCCGGCCAGGCGGCGGCTTGTGGCGTTTATTTATAATCCAGTGGAGCGCACGGCTGCCAAGCCGGGGCGCTCCCCGGAGTTCGAGCATGACCTTTTCCATCCAGGAAATCATGGATTTCCTGCCTCACCGCTATCCCTTTTTGCTGATTGACCGCGTGGTGGAGTTTGAGCGCACCAAGCGGCTGGTGGCCATCAAGAACGTGACCATCAACGAGCCCTTCTTTCAGGGGCACTTCCCCGGCTACCCAATCATGCCCGGGGTGCTGGTGGTGGAAGCCATGGCCCAGGCCGGCGGCATCATCATGTTGGCCGAACTGCCGGATCGCGACAAGAAGCTGGTGGTTTTCACCGGCATTGAGCGCGCCAAGTTCCGCCGCCCCGTAACCCCCGGCGACCAGTTGCGCATCGAGGTGGACGTGCTCTCCTTCCGCACGCGCGCTGGACGCATCCAGGGCCGGGCATTGATCGACGGCAAGCTGGCCTGCGAGGCCACGCTCACCTGCCAGGTGGTGCCGCGGGGGCGCGAACAGCGTCCGGCCGGCGACACGCAGGCTGAGCCAGCGGCGGAGAACGCGTGAGTATTCATCCCACAAGCGTGGTCGCGCCGGGAGCGGTGATTCCCGACTCCTGCACGGTGGGACCGTTCTGCACCATCGGGCCGGAGGTGGTGCTCGGCGAGGAGTGCCGCCTCATCTCGCACGTCGTGCTCGATGGGCGCACGCGCATCGGCGCGCGCAACGTGATTTACCCCTTTGCCTCCGTCGGCGTGCCGCCGCAGGACCTGAAGTACAAGGGCGAGCCTACAGAGACGATCCTCGGCGACGACAATACGATTCGCGAGAGCGTCACCATCAGCCGTGGCACTGTGGGCGGTGGCGGCATCACCCGGCTCGGCTCCAGCAACCTGCTGATGACCTGCGTACACATCGGCCACGACAGCCAAGTGGGCAGCCACTGCATCCTGGCCAATGCGGCCACGCTGGCCGGCCACGTCACCATTGAAGATTATGTGACGCTGGGCGCCTTCTGTCCCGTCCACCAGTTCTGCATCGTGGGTCAGCATGCCTTCATCGGCGGCGGCACCATCGTCACCCAGGACGTGTTGCCCTTCTCCAAGACCTCCGCGCGGCGCGAGAACAAGGCCTTCGGCGTCAATAGCCTCGGCCTGGAGCGGCGCGGCTTCAGCCCGGAGCGCATCAAAGCGCTGCAAAAGGCCTTCCGCCTGCTGCTGGTCTCCAAACTGAACACCACGCAGGCCGTGGAGAAGATGAAGGAACTGGACGGCGAGGATGTGGCCCTTCTAGTGAATTTCATCGAGCGCAGCCATCGCGGAGTGATCAAGTAGCAATGAAGCTTGGCCTCATCGCCGGTAACGGCCGTTTTCCCTTCCTGCTGCTGGATGCGGCGCGGGCACAGGGAATCGCCGTCGCTGTTGCCGCCATCCGCGAAGAGACCGATCCGGAGATCAACCAGCGGGCCGCTGCCGACCCCGGCATCACCGTGCACTGGCTCTCACTGGGCGAGCTCTCGCGGCTCATTGAAACCTTCCATAAGGAAGGCGTATCCCAGGCCGTGATGGCCGGTCAGGTCAAGCACAAGCAGATCTTCTCCAGCATCCGGCCGGACTGGCGGCTGGCCAAGCTGCTGCTCAACCTGCGTACACGCAACACCGACATGCTGCTGGGCGCGGTAGCCAAGGTGCTGGGCGACGAAGGCATCGAGCTGATCAGTTCCACCGCATTTCTAAAGCCGCTGCTGGCCCAGGAGGGCGTGCTCACCGCGCGCGCGCCCGACGAAGATGAGCGCAGGAACATCGAGTATGGCTTGCAGGTGGCGCGCGCCGTGGCGGGCTTCGACATTGGTCAGACAGTGGTGGTGGCGGCACAGGCCTGCGTCGCCGTGGAGGCGATGGAAGGCACCGACGCGACCATCGAACGTGCTGGCCGCCTGATGACCTCCATGGACGGCGAAGCCTCCACGCTGGAGCGCAGGCTGACGGTAATCAAAATCGCCAAGCCCAACCAGGACATGCGCTTTGACGTACCGGTCATCGGCATGGCCACGGTGGAGACCATGATCCGCGCCGGGGCAAGCTGCCTCTCCGTCGAGGCAGGCCGCACCCTGCTCTTTGACCGCGAGGGCCTGTTGCAGCGCGCCAGCCAGGCAGGCATTGCCATTGTGGCGTCTCCGCGCTCATACTGACCGCACAGGGGCGATTCCCCGCTGGAGCCACTCGCCAGCGCCTTTCTCTTCGCCCTCTGGTTTCCAGATTTTTGTCGATTGTTATCCAGGAGGTTCGTCGTGAGGAAGTCGTTCCTGCTCTCCCTGGCCGCGCTGACACTGTTCGCGGTCTCCACCCTCAACGCACATGCAGCCGATGCCGTGCCCAGCGTCGGCCAGTCAGCGCCCACCTTCACGCTGCCATCACAGACCGGCGCAAAGATCTCCCTCAAGAGCTACCGCGGCAAGTGGGTGGTGCTCTATTTCTATCCGAGAGACATGACCTCCGGCTGCACCATCGAAGCCCACAACTTCCAGAACTCGCTGAGCCAGTTCGAGGCTAAACACGCGGTCATTCTCGGCGTCAGTGTGGACTCCCTGGATAGCCACAAGCAGTTCTGCGCCAAAGACGGCCTCACCTTCCACCTGCTCTCCGACACCGGGCACAAGGTGGTAAGCGAGTATGGCTCACTGGGCGGCTACAACGGCGTAGCCATCGCCAACCGCAACACCTTCCTCATCGATCCCAAGGGCAAGATCGCCAAGGTGTGGGTCAAGGTCAATCCGCGCACCGCGGCCTCGGATGTGCTGGCGGCTCTGCCGTAGCCTGTTCTGAACTGAGTACAGACGCAAAAAAGCCCGGCGAGTTGCCGGGCTCTTTTGCTTGCCTTGTGTTGCCTGTTGCCGTGGTTACTTGGTTGCCTTCTTCGCGGGAGCCTTCTTCGCAGGAGCCTTCTTGGCAACCGCCTTCTTCGCAGGAGCCTTCTTCGCCGCTGCCTTCTTCGCAGGGGCCTTCTTGACTGCTGCCTTCTTCGCCACTGCCTTCTTCGCAGGAGCCTTCTTCGCTGCTGCCTTCTTGGCGGGCGCCTTCTTTGCTGCCTTCTTAACTGCCAACGGTTTACCTCGTTTGGTAGATTTGCTAGCGCTCTTGCCGGCTGCTGCCTTCTTGACAACAACCTTTCCGCCCTTTGCGCCAGCGGCTTTCTTTGCGGCGGATTTCTTCGCGGCCTTCTTGGCCACAATCTTCTTGGCGGCTGCCTTCTTTACTGGGGCCTTCTTCGCTGCCTTCTTGGGTGCTTTCTTCGCAGCTTTCTTGGCCACAGGCTTCTTTGCAGCCTTCTTGGCAATCTTCTTTGCGGGGGTTTTTCTGGGGGCTGCCTTTTTCACGGCCGGCGCCGCAGAGGGTTGCGCCACAACCTCGACCACTGCTTCTTCAACGACAACCTCATCGTCGTCCGAGGAGGTCAAGACGCCGGAGATTTCGACTTCGTCTTCATCGTCGTCCGCGAAGTTGTTCAGGTGATCGGGGTCCAACTCAGGCTCCCCATGCGGGTCGCCGTCGCTCATCGCGTACATCCTGAGAATATCTTCCATCCCATTGCCTCCAGCGGCTCGCCGCTGCGCTTATCTCGCTTCTCACTTCGCATCACGGAGACACACATTCCGCTTGCGCAAATGAGTTTAGCAATAGCTTGCACATAAAAGCTAGCAAAACACAAGTACGTAATGAGGCACTGGCAACTTTTTTCACTCCTTGGCCGTCGACTTCCGGCTTCTGGTCGTCTTCTTGCGCGTCTTCGTGGACGTGTGATGCGTCTCCGATGCGCTTGTTTTATGCGTGGCTCGCGCAGTGTTCGTGCTCCTGTGCGCGGTGCTGGAGGTGCGCCGATGCCTGGTGGATCGGCGGTGGACAGGCGCCGGAGCCGCCACACGCAGTCTCCGCCCGGCGGCAACATGAATGCCGCGGATGCGGTTCCAGCGGCGTAGATCCGTCAGCGACACGCCAAAGCGATCGGCGATGGTCACTAGCGTGTCGCCGCGGCGAACCACGTACAGCACGGTGCGCTCGGCAGAGGTCCGGGCCACTGGCACCACCAGGCCTTCCACACCATCCAGACTCTCCGTCGCGCTGAGCTGGTTGGCTGCCGCCAGTTCCGCGACCGACGCGTGATATTCATGCGCAACCGAAGCCAGCGTATCGCCCTCGGCTACGTGATGGTATCGCCAGCTGTCGCGCTTATCCTCGGGAATCTGGGCGATTCGCTGTTCGAAGACCGATGCGGTGCCCGGCGGCAGATGCAGGTCAAATGACATGTCAGGCGGCGTGACCATGCGTAGCAGGCTCGGATTCAATGCCTCCAGCTCATCCACCGGCGTCCCCACTAAATCTGATACCAACCGCAGATCCACCGAGTAGTCCACTGTTACCGTGTCGGTCAGCACCGGGGGATCCAGCGGCATATCGTCAAAGCCATACTGCTTGGGGTGATTGGCGATGATGATGGCGGCCAGAATCTCCGGCACGTAGTTCTCCGTCTCCTGGGGCAGTTCGTGACGTTTGTAGAGCTCCCAGAAGTCGGCATAGCCCGTGCGCTGCACGGCGCGCTGGATGTTGCCGGCGCCGTGGTCATAGGCCGCCATGGCCAGATACCAGTCGCCCAGCTGGTCATAAAGAAACTTCATATAGCGGGCGTAGGCGCGCGTGGACTTCTCCGGATCGAAGCGCTCATCTACATAGCCATTGCGCGTCAGCCCATAGTTGCCATAAGGCATGAACTGCCACATGCCGCCAGCGCCGGAGCTGCGATTGACCGCGCGCGGCTGAAAGCCCGACTCCGCCACAGCCAGATAGATCAGGTCTTGCGGCACGCCCTCCTCGGCAAGCACGCGCTGAATCATCGGCTTGTAACGGCCAGCGCGCTGAAAGGAGTGCAGCAGCGTGTAGTGGCCCTTTTGCGTATTGGCAAAGAAGTTGATGAAGCTGGCAACGTAGTCATTCATCACCAGCGGTAGATCGGACTTGGTGGTGGCCAGCTCGGCACGCGCCTTGGCCACAAAGTTGGGATCGACTTTGAAGGTGACTTCGCTGGCCACATCGGCAGGCGAAGGCTCCTCCTGCGGCGCAAAGCCATTGCCCTGCTTCAGAGCCTCCATCTCCAGTGCATTCACGGAGTCCACAATCCGCTCGAATTCGTCGTCCAGTTGCGGGTCGCCCTTGATATCGAGCCCGCTCCGCAACATCAGATCAACCGCGTGGTCAAACTGCACTTTGGCCTCAGGCAGCTTGCCCTGGCGATAGTCGGCATTGCCCTCGGCAAACGCCGCATCCACCTGCTTCAAGAGTTGCTGAACACGCTGACCATGCACACTGGCCGCAGAGGGCTGCGTTGTGGACGGGGCAGGCGTAGCCGGCAGAGCAGGCGCTGTGGCCTGCGGAGCCGGAGCTGCAGGAGCGGCAGCGGGCTTTGCCGGCCCGCACGCAGAGAAAAGAAAAATAGAAAAAAGACTCCCAGACAGCAGATACGGCTTCCAACTCATATTCTTGAACAGACGCAAGGAGCCTGCTGAACGTAACCCTGCCTGCAGACGCCCTGTTTGCGCCACACTCCGCTCCCGGCACTCGGTGAGATTGGCTCCGGCGCCCAGCGCCTGCGACTGATAGAGAGCCCTAGGGCGATGATAAGCTATGCCAAGGAGGCCCGCTGCGGCGGGCGCGCAGAAATTGCGCAGCGCGCTCTCCCCACCCGCCCCCCATGGACGCACGATTTCTACGTAATTTCGCTATCATCGCCCACATCGACCACGGTAAGTCGACGCTGAGCGACCGTCTGCTTGAGTTGACCGGCTCCCTCAGCCAGCGTGAGATGCAGGCCCAGGTGCTCGACGCCATGGACCTGGAACGCGAGCGCGGCATCACCATCAAAGCGCACGCCGTGCGCATGATGTACAAAGCCAAGGATGGCAACACCTACCAGCTCAACCTGATCGACACTCCCGGCCACGTGGACTTCAGCTATGAGGTCTCGCGCTCGCTCGCCTCCTGCGAGGGTGCGCTGCTGGTGGTGGATGCCAGCCAGGGCGTTGAGGCGCAGACACTGGCCAATGCCTATCTGGCCATTAATCACGGGCTGGAAATCATTCCGGTCATCAACAAGATCGATCTGCCCTCCGCGGATATCGTCCGCACCCAGGAAGCCATTGAACAGGCCGTCGGACTCGACGCTACCGATGCGATTCCGGTGAGCGCCAAAACCGGCGTGGGTGTGGAGGACGTGCTGGAAGCCATCGTACACCGCCTGCCGCCGCCCACAGGCAACCCCAACGCCCCGCTGCAGGCGCTTATCTTCGACTCCTGGTTCGATGCCTATCGCGGCGTCATCGTGCTGGTGCGCGTCATGCAGGGCACCATGCGCAAGGGCCAGCGCATTCGCCTCATGTATAACAGCAAGGCCTTCGACGTTGAGTCGATGGGCGTGCTCACTCCCAAGCCGGTGGAGATTGCGGAACTAAGCGCGGGTGAGGTCGGCTTCTTCGTTGCCACCATCAAGAACGTAAGCGACACCCGCATCGGCGATACCGTCACCGATGACGCGCAGCCTGCGGGCTCGGCGCTGCCCGGCTTTGAAGACATCAAGCCCATGGTCTTCAGCGGCCTCTACACCGTGGACTCGCACGAGCACACCCTGCTGCGCGACGCGCTGGAGAAGCTCCGCCTTAACGACTCGTCCTTCTTCTTTGAGCCGGAGAGTTCGGCGGCTCTGGGCTTCGGCTTCCGCTGCGGTTTCCTCGGCCTGCTGCACATGGAGATCATCCAGGAGCGACTCGAACGCGAGTACGAGCTGGATCTGATCACAACCGCTCCGGGCGTGCGCTACCACATCACGCTCACGGACGGCAGCATCATCGAAGTCGACAATCCTTCGCGCTGGCCTGAACCCACCAACATCGAAGCTATCCGTGAGCCGGTGATCCAGGCCAAGATCCTCACCAACGAAGAGTACGTCGGCGGCATTCTCAAACTCGTGGAAGAGAAGCGCGGCAAGCAGATCAACTTTGAGTACGTGACGCCCACGCGCGTGATGCTCACCTATGAGCTGCCGCTCAACGAGATCGTGCTCGACTTCTACGATCGTCTCAAGTCCATCTCCCGCGGCTATGCCTCGCTGGATTACCAGCTTGCCGGCGAATGGGTCTCCCCCATGGTCAAGATGGATATCCTGGTCTCCGGCGAGCCGGTCGACGCGCTCTCCATCATTGTGCACCGCGACTTCGCCTACGAACGCGGCAAGGCTCTGGTCTCCAAAATGCGCGAGCTGATTCCGCGGCAGCAGTTCGAAGTGGCTATCCAGGCCGCGATCGGCTCCAAGATCGTTGCCCGGGAAACCGTAAGCGCCCTGCGCAAGAACGTTCTGGCCAAGTGCTATGGCGGCGACATCAGCCGTAAGCGCAAGCTGCTGGAGAAGCAGAAGGAAGGCAAGAAGCGCATGAAGCGCATCGGCAAGGTGGATATCCCACAGGAAGCCTTCCTGGCCGTATTGCGTGTCGGAGAAGACCAGCAGAAATAACCATCCTCCAACCGGAATGGGCCCGCATCGCTCAATCCGGGTTGGAGCATGTCATTCAGACTTTTTTGTCGCGCAATCGCTCCCGACACGCTCGTTGTGCACACGACACACCTGCGTCCTCAGGCTTCATTCGGTCATCATTCATTCACAGTGAACTGTGGAAAGCATAGTGATCGATCGAGTCCTGGCGCGCTGCTCCGCACGCCAGTTTCCAAAGACGCCCTACGATTTGAATTATTGATAAATAAGGATTTATATCGCTTAACAAAGATAGACGTTTCTTGGCAAGCGAAAAATGAGGCCTTTTGCCACAGACTCTCCAGTGGGAATCCACAATTTTTTCCACAGAAGTGCTCCAACTATGGATCGAATTGGAACTCCTGTATTCCCTGTCCAGAGAAAATTTCCCTCTGCGCGAACAGAAACGGCAAGAGGCCCCAGAACGGGGCCTCTTGAGATGCCGAAAACCAGGCTGGATTAGTGGGCAGCCGGCTTGGCGGTGTGCGGCTGAGGCGCCGAGGGAACGCCGCCAGAGGACGGCTGACCCGGCTGCGGCGGCGGTGCAGGCACACCTGACTTGGTGTTGTAGGCGTCAATGATGGCCTTGGTAATGTTTACCGAGTCCGCAGCCCACAGAACCTGGCTCTGCTGCTGGCCAAAGTCCAGAATCAGCGTGTAGCCATGCTGCTTGGCATAGTCATTCAGCACGTCATATACCTTGGACGCCAGACCGTTGTAGAGATCCTGCATCTCCTGCTGGAAGTCGTTCTGCGCGTCTTCCGCATCCCGCTGCAACGTCTTCCGCTTTTCGTCAATGGCATGCGCCCGTGACGTGCGTTCGGCATCGGAGAGCTTGGCATTGTCCGCCTGCAGCTGCTTGGTCAGGCTGTCGATCTCGTCGCTGAGCGTCTTCAACTGCTGGCGGCGGGGTTCAAACTTCTTTTCCAGATCGGCAAAATCCCGCTGCCCCTCATTGGTCTGGGCTACAGCTACCTGGAAAGCAACAACGCCAACCTTCACCGGGCCTGCCGGTGCGGCTGGAGTCTGGGCGGCGGCGCTCAGGAGCGAGCCCAAGGCCAGCGAAACAACGAGTGCAATCGAGCGCTTCATGCGAATTCAAAACTCCTTCGATGTTCCTGCGTCCCCGCTCGGACTGCCCCGAACACGCCTCTCCCCAGTCGCTCAAAAACCTCACGCTCCTTTGTAGGGAACTTGACGCCGGATGACGCGGAGGCAGGTGTAGACGCGGACGGATACGCCAGCGGAAACTACTGTGGATTATAGGAGGCGCCGGAGAGCAGCGTCAAACAAGCTGGAAATGCAGAACCCGCGCCTCGTTGGTCCCGGGCGCGGGTCATTCTGCCGCTTGCTGCCTTACTTGGCGGCTGGTGCGGGCGCTGCCGGCAAACCGGCTGCGGGAGCAGGAATTCCCGACTTCTGGTTGTAGGCTGCCACCACTTCCTTGGTGATGTTGGTGGAGTCCGCGGCCCACAGAACCTGGCTCTGCTGCTGGCCAAAGTCCATCACGGTGGTATACCCATGCGCCTGGGCATAGGAGATCATCTCCTGACCCACCTTCTGCGCCACGCCGTTGAACATATCCTGCATCTGTTGCTGGAAGTCGTTCTGGGCATCCTCTGAGTCGCGCTGCAGCTGCTGCTTCTTCGTGTTGATGACGCTCGCGCGCGAGGCCCGCTCCGCATCGCTCAGCTTGCTTCCCTGCGCTTCCAGATCCTTCGTCAGGCTGTCGATCTGGTCGCTCAGGGTCTTCAACTGCTGCTTCTGCGGCTCAAACTTCTTCTGCAGATCGGCAAAGTTCCGCTGAAACTCGTTGGTCTGGGCCACGGCCACCTGGAAGGCGATCACGGCGATCTTGGTCGGGTGGGCGGCTGGGGCGGCCGGCGTTTGGGCAAATGCGGTGAGGGCCATGGCCGGCACCAGTGCGGCAGCTACTGCAAAGAAACGCTTCATACGACTGAAAAACTCCTTGAGAATTCCCGTGCGACTGCCCACGCCAAAGCGATCGGACAGACACGTGCCTCCTGAGAAACCTGACTGCATCCTCTCAGGAAACCTCGCACGGCAAGCCGCAGAGACAGGAAAAGACGCTTTGGGAGACATCAGCAGGAACTGGTTGGATTATATAGGGGGCCGCGACTGTATCGTCAAACCTCACGCAAAGCACCCATACCCAGCCGCCCGGCCTGTGCGTGCGGCAAAGGCAGAGGCCACCCCGCTTTGGGGTGGCCTCCGTGATCGCACCATGCTTGACATTGACTTAGAACGTCGTGGAAATGGTCAGCCGGAAGGTCTTGCGTGGCTCCCGGAAGACATATTGTGGGCCGTACGCCTGGATCGCCTGCTGGTAGGTGTAGTCGCCCGCGCCGCCCGGAGGGAACATGCTACGCGTGATCAACTGTGCCGAACAGCTGCTGCGGTGGCCACCGAGATTCACATCGTTGCAGTACGGAGTCTCGAACAGACGCAGCGGGTTGTAGGCATAGTAGAGTCGCAGCGGCGCGTTCACGATGGGCACAATCACCGAGAGCTGGGCGCCGGTGGACATGCGGGGCACAAAGTTGGTGCCTGCAACCGGCCGGATATTCGGCTGGAATCCAACCTTCGATCCCGGAATGCCGCCCTGGCAGGCGCCGTTGTTGAAGACCGGGCAGCCATAGAGCGGGGCCAGCAACGAGGCAAAGCCTTCGGGGCTCTGCTCCAACTGCTGACGGCTCACTGCCGCGTCAATTCCTAAATCGTCAAAGAGGGCAAAGGTAAACGGCCCGACGACGGGGATGCGGTACTCCACGTTGGTGGTCAGGTTGGTGTCACCACCGATGGACGCAATGCCGTAAATTGGCAGCGGAACCTGGATGCACTGGTTGTCCTGCGGGTTGGCAGGATCACGCGGCACGCAGCTTCCATCCGGGTTGGTCAGCTGGAAGTTGATGCGGTTGGGCACGTAGCCATACGGCGTAGCGCTGCGCACATCGAATCCACGCAACTCCTGCTCACCACCCGCATAGAAGCGGTTGTTAGGAGGCGCCACGGCGCCGCCAAAGCCGCGAATGTAGTTCAGCTGCGCACGGATGGCCAGCACATTACGCCCGTTCGGCGAGATGCGCAGGTTGTGCATGGGCAGATAGCGCATGTAGGAGATTGCCGGGTTGATGTACCGGACATTGCCCCACAAACCTGCCGCCTGAAGGACCGCCGTGAACTGCTCTCCCTCGCGCGGGCGCAACGGATTGCTGACCGTGTTGTAGGAGTAGCTCAGCGAAACATTGCTATTCACGATGCCGGATAGCGCGTTGTTGCCCTGGATGCCGGAACGGAAGGCGATGGTCTGGAAGAAGGTCTGCGACGCCGTGCTGAACGCCGTGATCGTCGACCGGGTCCACGAATAGGTGAAGCCGACCTGCTGGAAGGCATGCCGCTTAAGCGGATAGCTGACCGAGAAATTGAAGCCGGCTGACGCAGTGTTGTAGTTTTGCGTGAGCGATTTCTCCGCCGCGCTCAGGTTGAGTGATGCGCCTGTGCTGGTCTGGTAGTTCTTCGCGGCGTTGTAGTCCTGCTTGTTATTGAAAATCTGGAAGCCGACATTGATGGGCCGGTTGCGCACATACGGCTGATCGAATCCGAACAGGAACTGGCGGCTCACGCTGCCCAGGTTGGCCTGCAGGCTCAGCGTCTCGCCCAGACCCAGGAAGTTGTTGGTCTGGTAGTTCACGCCCAGGAACGCGCCGGAGAGGCCGCTGACGCCACCGTTCATGCCGATGGAGTTCTTGCCCTTCTCCTTCACCTTCAGCAGCAGTTCCACCGTGCCGGTATCCGAGTTCTGGATGGCGGTTGAATCCTGGTCCACCTTGAGCGGCTCAAAGTACTGCAGCTGATTCAGGCGCATCAGGCTCATCTCCCACAGGCGGGAGTTGTAGACCGAACCCTCATCCAGCAGCAACTCACGGCGGATGACGCGATCGCGGGTAATGGTATTGCCCTGGAACTCAATCCGTGACACGTAGAACGGCTTGCCTTCATCGATGTCGATGTCAAACGAGACCGTCTTCTTCTGGTCGTTGAAGATGGGCTTGGGAATGGCGCCGAAGTTGATGTAGCCCAGTTCCCCATAGGCCTTCTTCAAGTTGTCGAGGCCCTTCGCAATCTCCGTGGCATTGAACCAGTCACCATCCTTGATCGGGAAGGTGGAGCGCAGAGCCTTCACATTCCGCACGGCCTTGTTGCCGGTGAAGGTAATGGTGCCCAGGCGGTAGCGGCCGCCTTCTTCAATAGGCATCAGGATGTCGATCCGCTTACCGCGGCGCGGACGGAAGGTAAACCAGTTCAAGCCGCCTTCGTCGCGGATATGTGTCGTAGGCTGCTCCACCGCTGCGTTGTAATAGCCCTTGTCCTGATAGGCGCGGCGAACCCGCTCCGTGTCCTCGTCCAGTTTGGAGGAGTCATAGGTCTGCGGGAATAGATCTTCAAAGAAGATCGAGTAGGGAATGCCGATCGGCCGCAGGTTCTTCATCGAACGGCGCAGCACACGCGAGCCGATGTGCTCGTTGCCCGTGAAGCGGATCTTGCCGACCTTCACTACCGGGCCTTCCTTGATATTGAAGTTCACCTGCACCGAGGCCGGGGGGATGGTCTTCACCTCGGTCTTGATGGTGGCAAACTGGTGGCCGTGCTCCGCCAGCAACTCCTTGATCACCGTCTCGGCGCGCTTGATGCGCGTGGGATCGTACTGGCTCTCCACCGAGAGGCCGACCTTCTCCTTCTTGAAGCGGTCCAGCACATCCGACTGCGAGACGCTGCTCAGCCCCTTGTAGTTAATCTCGCGGATCGTGGGCTTCTCGCGGACAAACACGTCGAGAATGATGCCCTTTGCCGTATCTTCGCGCTCAATGCGCAGATCCTCGAAGTAGCCGGTGTTCCACAGCGAGTTGAAGTCGCGCTCGATCTCCAGCGGATCGTAGGTATCACCGGGGTGGGTAAACAGCCGCGCCAGAATGGTCTCGCGGGGAATACGGCGGTTGCCGATCACGCGGATCTGGTCAATGGTGTTCGGGGATGTCTGGGCCATGGCGGGCAGGGCCGCCAGGCTCAACAGAGCCAGCAGCATGCCTGCGCACAGGCTGACCACCTTGCGGAGACGGGAGATGGAAACGTGCTTGATCTTCACCGGGCTGGAGCCCTGCGGCGAGCACAAGTACTGGTGCGGTCCATAGTTCGGCATCACGGGAAGAATATGCACACCCTCATTGCTGAAAATCTGATCCTGCCACAAGGAAAGATGATTATATTGGACCGCGGCCACACCGCCCAACCCGGCGGGCATTGCCATGCCCCGGAAATCGCGTCTTCCCCACTTCCCCGGTCCGCCTGCTGGCGAATCCGGCTCGGCTCCCCACCCTCGCTCCGCTGGAGCCTGTCTGCTCCCGGCGCGGTGGCATCGTCCCCCGGTGTCGCCACCATGAAGGACCGGAACCCATTACCCAGTCTACCGGAAGGAATTGGGTTGAAGCGACCTGCATCCCAGACCTGTCGGCAGTAATCTCTTTAGACGTGGGCGATGCGATCTGGATACCGTGCCGCCCGGAGGTTTTTTGCCTTGGATTCCGCACAGGACAGAACCATCTATCCCTACTCAGCCCCGTTGCTCGACGGCCAGAATCGCAGCCTTGCCCAGTTCCGCGGTCAGGTCGTGCTCATCGTCAATACCGCCAGCCAGTGCGGCTTTACTCCGCAATATGCGGGCCTGGAAGAGATCTATCGCCGCTACAGGGATCGCGGCTTTACCGTTCTTGGCTTCCCCTGCAATCAATTTGGCGGGCAGGAGCCGGGTTCTGCCGCGGAGATTGGCGCCTTCTGCAGCCGAAACTTCGGGGTCACCTTCCCCCTCTTCGGCAAAATCGAGGTCAACGGTCCCCAGGCCCACCCGCTTTACCAATTCCTGAAACAGGAAAAACGCGGCTTGCTTGGCCTGGGCCGAATTTCCTGGAACTTCACCAAATTTCTTGTGGACCGGGATGGGCGGGTGCAACGGCGCTTCGGTCCAGCCGCCCGGCCTGCAAAAATCGCTCCCGTCATCGAGCGCCTGTTAGGGCCCGCATGACGGGCATAATGCCAGGCATAGGTCAGACCTCTCCTGCGTCTCATCGACTAAAATAAGCGTCTCAGAAGAAAAACCGGTCCGGGGCGGCCAGAGCCGCCTCCCGGACTGGATTGCACAAAATTGGCAGGATCGATCTCCTGGCGTTCACGCACCGTTTTTCCTGCGCCCGCAGAGGCAGAAAACGAGGTGGCGTCCACGGTGGATCTGTTCGGGAGCGAGTACCAATCGTATGTGGATTGTTCGGCTTGCGCTGCGGCGGCCTTATACATTTATCGTTTTCGCGCTCCTGATCCTCATCCTCGGGGTATACAGCATCTTGTCGATGCCTACCGATATCTTTCCAGATATCGATATCCCCGTGGTCACTGTCGTCTGGCAGTTTACCGGGATGTCTGCCCAGCAGATTGCCAACCGCATCGTCTCCAACGACGAGCGCGGCATGACAATCACAGTCAACGACATTGACCACATCGAGTCGCAGTCGCTGGTGGGCATCGGCGTCATCAAGGTCTTCTTCCACCCCGGCGCCAACATCGCCGAAGCCGTTGCCCAGATCACCGCCATCAGCCAGGTGGAACTGCGCTCTCTGCCGCCCGGCACCGTGCCGCCATTCATTATTCAGTACAACGCCTCCAGCGTCCCGGTTCTGCAATTGGCACTCTCCGGCCGCGGCCTCAATGAACAGCAACTGTTCGACCTGGCCACCAACACCATCCGCGTACAACTGGCCACCGTCGAGGGCGCGCAGATGCCCTTTCCCTACGGCGGCACGCAACGCCAGATCCAGGTCGATCTGAACATGGCAGCCTTGCAGGCCAAGGGGCTCTCCCCGGCGGATGTCGTCAACGCCATCGGCAGTCAGAACGTCATTGCCCCCTCTGGCACCATGAAGATCAACCGCTTCGAGTACCAGGTGGAAACCAACGCCGCTCCCACTGTACTCGACGATCTGAACAATCTGCCCATCAAAACGGTCAACGGAGCGGTGGTCTACATCCGCGACGTGGCGCATGTGCGCGACGGCAACCCGCCCCAAACCAACATTGTGCGCGTCAACGGACACCGGGCCATCGTGATGAACATCATGAAAACCGGCTCATCCTCCACGCTGGACATCATCAAGGGCGTACGCGACAAGATCGCCTACATCCGCGGCCAGTTGCCGCCCACGCTGCATATCGATCCGGTCTCCGACCAGTCCATCTTTGTCCGCGGAGCCATCAGCGGTGTCGTGCGCGAGGCCATCATCGCCGCCTGCCTCACCGCCATCATGATCCTGGTCTTCCTGGGAAGCTGGCGTTCCACCATCATCATCGCGGTCTCCATCCCGCTCTCCATTCTCTGCTCGCTCATCGTTCTCTACGCCCTGCACCAGACCATTAACATCATGACCCTCGGCGGCATGGCCCTGGCCGTCGGCATCCTGGTGGACGATGCCACCGTAGCCATTGAGAACATCAATCGCTATCTCGAATCAGGCAAGGAGCTGGAACAATCCATCCTCGAAGGCTCGGCACAGATCGCTGTCCCGGCTTTTGTCTCCACTCTCTCCATCTGCATCGTCTTTGTACCCATGTTCTTCCTCACCGGCGTGGCGCACTACCTGTTCGTGCCGCTGGCCGAGGCCGTGGTCTTCGCCATGCTGGCCAGCTATATGCTCTCGCGTACGCTGGTGCCCACCATGGCCAAGTACATGCTCCGGGAGCATGACGACGCAGAGCTAACCCGCAAGCACTCCAGCCGCAATCCCTTTACCGTCTTTCAGCGCGGCTTCGAGGACGGCTTTGCCCGCTTCCGCAACGGCTATCTGCGCCTGCTCACCCTGTGCGTGGATCATGCCGGCGTCTTTCTCGTCCTGTTTTTTGGCTTCGTCGTGGCATCCATCGGACTGCTGGCTCCCTGGCTCGGCCAGGACTTCTTCCCCTCCGTAGACTCGGGGCAGTTCAAGATTCACGTCCGCGCGCACACCGGCATGCGCATTGAAGAAACCGCTGCGCTGTGCGACCACATTGATAACACCATCCGGCAGCAGATTCCAGCCAATGAACTTTCCACCATCATGGACAACATCGGCCTGCCCTACTCCTCGCTGAACTTGTCCTACTCCACATCCGGCCTGGTAGGTACGGCAGACGCCGACATTCAGGTGCAGCTCGCGCCAGATCATCACCCCACGGGCGCGTATGTGGAGCACCTGCGTAGCGTGCTCGCGCGCGAGTATCCCGGCGTCACCTTCTACGTGCTGCCGGTCGATATCGTCACCCAGATTCTGGATTTTGGTCTGGCCGCGCCCATCGATATCCAGATCCTTGGCCCCAACGTCTACGGCAACCGCGCCCTCGCCGAGCGCGTCCTCAATGAAGTACGCTATGTTCCCGGCATCGCTGACGCACGCATCCAGCAGCCCTTCAACGAGCCCACCTGGACCGTCAATGTCGACCGCACGCGGGCCAGTGAGGTCGGACTAACGGAAAAGGATGTGGCGCAAAGCCTGCTGGTAGCGCTCAGCGGCAGCTTCCAGACCAGCCCCACCTTCTACCTCGATCCCCGTAACGGTGTGTCCTACAACATTGCCGTGCAAACGCCGCAGTACAGGCTCGACACCCTGGCGGCACTCAACAGCCTGCCACTCACCGCGCCAAGCACATCTTCCGCCGCAAGCGCAGCGAACGCAGGTAACAGTGCTCTGGCTACCACCGCGCCTGGAGCACTTCCCCTGGGCGCACCGGCGGGCAGCACATCCACGGCAGCTCCCGGAGCCTCCAAACCGGTGCAGGTGCTGGGCAACCTGGCCAGCATCAACCCCGGAGCCGAAGAGGCAACCGTCAGCCACTACGACATCTCCCCGGTCATCGATCTCTTTGCCAACGTGGACGGCGCCGATCTCGGCTCAGTGACGCGCGCCGTAGAGAAGATCATCGCGCGGCACCAGAAAGACCTGCCCCGCGGCAGCCACTTTGTGCTGCGCGGGCAGAGTGAGACCATGCGCCAGTCCTACATCGGCCTGCTCTCCGGACTCGCCTTCTCTATCCTGCTGGTCTATCTGCTGATCGTGGTCAACTTCCAGTCCTGGCTGGATCCGTTTCTCATCATCTCTGCACTGCCCGCCGCGCTGGCTGGCATCGTGTGGTTTCTCTTCCTCACCCACACCCGGCTCAGCGTGCCTGCCCTCACCGGCGCCATCATGTGCATGGGCGTGGCCACGGCCAACTCCATCCTGGTGGTCAGCTTCGCTCGGGAGCAGTTGGAGGTGCTGGTTGGGGACGCGCGCACGGCTGCGCTGAATGCCGGCTTTGTTCGCTTGCGTCCGGTGCTGATGACCGCGCTGGCCATGATCATCGGCATGGTGCCCATGGCCCTGGGTCTCGGGGATGGCGGCGAGCAGAACGCCCCGCTGGGCCGCGCTGTCATCGGCGGCCTGTTGCTGGCCACCGTGGCCACGCTCTTCTTTGTCCCAGCCTTCTTCTCCTTCATCCATGGCCGCATGGAACGCCGCCGGGCAACACATAGCGCCGCGGCTACGGTAGCATTCGACGAATTTGACGAGGTATCGGAGTAGCAGCTTATGAGCAACTCATCCAGCCAGAACCCGCACCACGAACACGAGCAGGCGGGCATGCCCGAAGTCAAGCCCATTGCGCCGCGCACCGCCGTAGTGGGCGTTGTGCTGGTTCTGGTGCTGGCCGGCGTTGTTGCCGCCATCGGCATCCTCAGCCGTATGCACGCCGATACGGTGCTGGCGCAGCGCACGGATGAGTTGGCCGCGCCTACCGTCACCGTCGCTCCGCCCCAGCCTGGCAAGCCGGTGGACAACTACGTGCTTCCCGGCAACGTCACCGCATGGACCGACTCGCCCATTTATGCGCGCACCGACGGCTACCTGACCCACTGGTACTACGACATCGGCGCCCGCGTGAAAAAAGGCGCGCTGCTGGCCGTCATCGCCACACCCGAGCTGGATAAGCAGGTGGCGCAGGCGCAGGCTGATCTGGCGACGGCCAGGGCCACCGCCAATAATGCCCACATCCAGGCCGAACGCTACTCCGGGCTGGTCAATTCCAACGCCGTGTCGCAGCAGGACACCGACACGTATGTGAATCAGGCCGCCGCCACCGCCGCCGCCGTCCGCTCCGCGCAGGCTAACTTGCAACGCTTGCTCCAGTTGCAGTCCTTCGAGAAGATCTACGCACCTTTTGACGGCGTGGTCACTGCCCGCACCGTGGACATTGGCCAGCTCATCAACCAGGGCGCCGGGGCCGAGCTCTTTCACCTGCAAGCCATTCAGACCCTGCGCGTCTACACCAATGTTCCCCAGGCCTTTGCGCCGCAGATGAAGCGCGGCATGAAGGTCACGCTCACCTTCCCCGAGCATGTGGGCAAAACCTATGAGGGCACGCTGGTGCGAACCGCCGACGCCATCGATCCCGCCAGCCGCACATTGCTGGTGGAAGTGGATGTGCCCAATCGCAACGGGGAATTGATGCCCGGCTCACTCGCCCAGGTGCACTTCAAAACGCCCCCTGCCGCGCCCGCGCTGATCGTGCCTTCCGAAGCTCTGATCTTCCGCCGCCAGGGCCTGCAGATTGGCACGGTCGTCCATGGAAATATTGCCCATCTGGTACCGATCACGATCGGGCAGGACGACGGAGCCACTGTACAGATCGTCACCGGCCTCAACCCGGGCGACCAGGTCATACAGGATCCGCCCGACTCACTGATTGAAGGCCAAAAAGTGCGCGTGGTCAGCGCCGAGGGGGGCAAATAGCCATGCCGGCTTGTGCGCACATCACGCGCCTGCGACGCCGCCATGGCGCAATCGCGCTGGCCGCTTCGGCTGGATTTCTGCTGCTGGCCGGCTGCAAGCCGGTTGGCCCCGACTACCGCCGGCCCGCGTATCCAACCGCGCCCGTCTACAAGGAGACCGGGGCATCCTCCGTGGTGACGCCGCCGCCCAACCCCGCGGGCGGCACATGGCAGCCTGCTTCTCCCTCGGACGGCATGCTGCGCGGCAAGTGGTGGGAGATCTACCAGGACCCCGAGCTGAACCGGCTCGAAGGCCGCATCGCAACGAACAACGAGCAACTGCGTCAGGCCGTGGAAACCTACCTGGCCGCTCGCGATCTGGTCAGCGTGGCGCGCGCCAATCTTTACCCGGTGCTCTCTGCCGGGCCGTCGATCAGCCGCGAGCATATCTCCGCCAACCGCCCCAACGCATCGGCCACCAGCAAGACCGGGTACAGCGACTTTGCCATCGGCGGCCAGGCCAGTTGGGAACCCGATTTCTGGGGCCGCATCCGCCGCAGCGTGGAAGCCGCGCACGCCAGCGCACAGGCCAGCGCCGCGGACCTGGCCAACGTGGACCTGAGTCTGCACGCGGAGATGGCCTCTGACTACTTTGCGCTGCGCGGCCTGGATGCCCAGACCCGTCTGCTCACTACCACCGTCCGTACGCTCGAACACCAGCTCAACCTGACGGAGCGTCTTCTCACTGGTGGCATCGCTACTGAAGCCGATGTGGCCCAGGCCCGCACCCAGTTGGAAACCGTGCGTGCCCAACTCGTCGATGTAGGCGTAGCCCGCGCGCAGTATGAGCACGCCATTGGCACGCTGGCCAACTACAGCCTGCCCGGTTTCAGCATCCCGCCCTCGCCACTGGATCTGTCCTTGCCGAAGGTGCCCACCGGCGTGCCTTCGCAGCTGCTGCAGCGGCGGCCCGATATCGCGGCCGCGGAACGGCTCACCGACACCGCCAATGCGCAGATTGGCATCGCCGTCAGCGCCTTCTATCCCAACATTGGCCTGGGCGGTGCAGGCGGCTTTGAGAGTACGCATCCCGGCACCTGGATTCAGGGCCCCAGCGCCCTGTGGAGCCTCGGCGCGCAGGCCACGGAATTACTCTTCGACGCCGGCCAGCGTCACGCGCTTACAGATCAGGCCCGCCACGCCTACGAGGCGCAGGTGGCGGCCTATCGCAACACTGTATTGCAGGCCTTCAACGATGTAGAGGACCAGCTCTCCAGCCTGCGCATCCTCGAACAGGAGTCAGGGGTAGAGCAGCAGGCCGTGGCTGCCGCACAGCACTCCTTTGACATCTCCAACATGCGCTACAAAGGCGGCGTCACCAGCTATCTTGAGGTGCTCACCGCGGAAACCGCACTCCTGCAAAATCAGCGCTCCGCCATCGATCTGCAAACACGCCAGTTCGAAGCCAGCGTCAGCCTGATCCGCGCCCTGGGCGGCGGTTGGGATACGACGCAGTTGCCGAAGTAATGCTCAGTTCTTTGTAAGCAGTGGAAGGATGCGTATGCGGGTCCGTTTCGGATCAACGGTAAGCAAAGCTCCAGAAAGCAACTCCTGCTGCATCTGCTGAAGCGCCGCTATCACCGGCTTGCCAATGAGATCGAGGCTTAAATCATCCGAGCGAATTTGCACTACGCTTGGCTTTGAAGCCTGAGTTGCTGCCAGAATTGCACCGAAATCCAGATCATGTGTAAGGACTATGCAATGATGCACGCGGGCGTATGTCATGATCTCAGTGTCGGATGCCGTAGCTGCTCCAATCACTGACCAATGAACCGCCTCCATGCCCGCATTTCTGAGCGCTTCCACCCATTGCGGCGAGAGGTTCATATCGACGATCAGCTTCATGCCGTAGCCAACATGATTTCGCGTTCTTCTGCGAGCCAGGCAGCATAACGAAGCGCCTGCATCACATCCTCGCGGTCCAGATAGGGATAACTGGAAAGAATCTCCTCAACGCTGTGCCCGGCTCCGATCTGGCCAACAATCATGCCCACCGTAACCCGCATCCCGCGAATGCACGCCTTGCCACCCATCATGTGAGGATCAAGCGTTATGCGATCAAACTGTCCCATGCGCCGCTCCATGTTCACGATGAGCTTATCGTAGCCCTTTGCCGCATTTCTTTCAAAGAGGCTCTCTGGAGCCGGTCATAGTCAGCGCACCATTCCCTGTCCCATACGCCTTCACCGGCACTTCGGTGAGCGGTATTCCCGGCCCTTCCCACATCAGGTGCGGCCAACCTTCGCTGTTGGAGTGCAGACCTTCAAGATGCAGTGTGTGCCAGCCGGCGCGCAGCCCCAGCGAGCCTCGCGCATACCGCACCGCGTTCCCCGATGAGCCGCATACCTGGCTGAAAGGTGGCCCTGTCTTCGCCACCTCTTTACCATCAATCACCAGCCGCGCCCCGTCTCGCGAGGTCAGGTAGAACGTATAGCCGCCCTCCGCAGGCACATGCACGGAACCATCCCACGCGGTAGCGTAGCGGGTAAATCCCTGCGCGTCCGCCACCAGACCCGCGGAATGTCCGGTAAACAGGGGCTGTTGCCGCGACAGGTCCGGCAGTTCCGTCCACGCGCCGGGATAGATCTTCCACGTGAGCCCCGGCGTAACCGGCGCCGTCGGCTTTGCTGCCTCCTGCCACTGGCTCACCACCGTCACATCCTGTTCCGCCCAGTCTTCGTGGCCATTCTTGTCCTGCACGTGCAGCAGAACACGGAACATCCCTGCCCCATTGGCGCCGTCCAGCTCGGTTCCATCGGCATCTGCAAAGCGATGCGTTACGTGCCGCCCATGCGCCTGGGTTCCATCCCCAAAGAGCCAGGTGTACCTTGCTCCCGGCATGCTTCGCGCAACAAAGGTCACATTCCTGTGCGGAGTGGCCGACGCCGGTGACACGGCAAAGGCCGCTACCGGCGCCGTTACCGGGGCAAAGCGTGGCTGCGCTGCCCCGCCTGTCACGCTCAGCGGTATCTGGGCATCCTCCGTCACGCGCGTCTGGCCATACTTCACGTTGCCGAACGTCACCCCCGCGACATCCCCGGTCAGCGTGGACTCCGCCAGCGGCGGCTGGCCCAGCGCCCAGATATTGCGGAAGGTGAAGTTGCGCAAGGAAGGCTGCTCCTGCTCCATCTGCACCAGCGAGTACCAGTTATCCAGGAAGAGATTTTCAAAGGTGTAGCCGCTATGCGTGCCACGCGCTCCACTGGCGCCCCAGAAACCCAACAGGGCAAAGGTCTGCCCGCAGGCGCCGATGCCGGCGTGCAGTATGTCTGAGTCGCGCAGCGTAAAGTTGCTGGAGTTGAAGGTCTTCTGCGGCCATCCGGCGCGCACGATATTCGAGATGCTGGTGGAGAGTTCGCTGTGCTCAATCAGGATGTTGCGCACATCCTTGCCCGGACGCAACAGATCGTCCTGTGTATAGCCGTCCCAGTTGCCCTGCATGGCAAATACATCGTCTGACGAGCGAATAAACGCATTGCGCACCACCGCGTCGCCGCCGCCCAGCCAATCCATGCCGTCCTGGTTGGCGTTGCCAATGTTGCCGCCCACCACGCGCAGATCGTCATAGGTAAAGCCCGTCGAGTCCTTCATCTGGATCGACCATGTCCGCGAGCGCACAATGCAGGTCAATCCGCTGATCTGCACATCATGCGCCTCGTACGCGCCGATGCAGTGCCAGTCCGGTCTCTGCATCCATCCTTCGTCGGCGTTGGGCGCCTGCGGCCCGTCGTAGACGATGGTTCCCCGGCCCAGCACCTTCACATCCTGCACCTTCCACAGGTTCAGGCTGCCAAAGAGATACGCTCCCGGCTCCAGGTAGATGGTGTCGCCGCTCTTGGGATTCAGGCTGTCGCGGTGTACGCCTGCGGAAATGATCCGCACATGCGGTCCGGCAGGCGGAGGCGCCGGCGGGGCCCCGGCAAAGAGAAACAGCATTCGCGCCCGATTCAGAAAATCGTCAGGCCGCGCAATCGACAGCTTCGCCGGAGCCGTCAGCCGGAAGCGGATCGTGTCGCCATTCCGCGTTGCCCGCAGACCCAGCCGCCACGGCTGAAGATCCACGCCATGTTCCCAGAAGCCCTTCTCGCTGGCCGTGATGGCCACCTCCACCGGCGCCGTCATGTCGAAGCTGACGTAGTCATAGCTCGACGCGGCATGGGCCACATCCACAGGCCTGCCGTTCACCGTAACGGTAAAGAATGTGGAGCGCATCTCCGCTGGAACCGGAACCGGCTGCACATGCCGCGCCGCATGGAAGGCAGCGGGCAAAGCGAACAGGGCAGTCAGCACAGCGCGAAGACCCATCAACGACGCAACCCCTTGGGGAAAGATGGAAATGTGATCACTCTAGCATCTGGCTCGCGGGCGCGCGCAGGCACAACTTCCCGCTCAGATGCCTTCGCCCATGGAAACCCACTGCCGCAGCCGCTCCAGTTCCACGCGATACGCGGTGCGCTCCGCCTCCTCTGCCGCGAACGGCTCGGGGCAGGGCTCCGCGGCGCCCAGACGAACCTCCAGCTCATCCACCCGCGCGGAAAGGGCAATCAGCGCATCGGAGAGCGGATCCTTCACATCGTGCGGATCCGTGATCAACACCCGCTGACCATTGCGGTACACAATGTGCGCGGGCACGCCCACCACAGTCGAATTGGGCGGTACATCCGCCAGCACCACCGATCCCGCGCCGACACGAGAGTTCTCGCCCACCGTGATGTTGCCCAGGATATTCGCATTGTTGCCGATGAACACGCCGTCGCAGATGGTTGGATGCCGCTTGCCGTGCTCTTTGCCCGTGCCGCCCAGCGTCACGCCCTGGTAGAGCGTCACATCGCTGCCCACAATCGCCGTCTCGCCAATCACCACACCCGTCGCATGATCGATGAACAGCCTCCGCCCCAGCAGCGCCCCAGGATGAATATCGACGCCCGTGAAAAATCGGCCAATCTGCGAAAGCAAGCGCGCCGGCAGGCGCAGATGGCGCTGCCACAGCGCATGCGAGATCTGATGCATCCACACCGCCCACAGGCCGGGATAGCACAGAAACACCTCCAGCCAGGTGCGCGCGGCGGGGTCGCGCTCCATCACCGAAGCAATATCTTCACGGATCCGGGCAAGCAGAGACATTGTGCGCTTTCAAAACAGGTTAACGAGCCGGGCGGTGCGTTGCGCTGCACTGCCCGGCTCCAGGTGCATTAGCTGGCCGGCGCTTCAACCGGCAGCGCCAGAGCCTGCTGACGTGTGGCCTCAAACAGCGCACTGGACAGGTAGCGCTCGCCAAAGCTGGGGATAATCGCCACGATCAGCTTGCCGGCATTCTCCGGCCGCGCGGCCACCTTCAGCGCAGCAGCCACTGCGGCGCCTGAACTGATGCCCACAAACAGACCCTCTTCCTTGGGCAGGCGGCGCGCCATGTCGATGGCTTCGTCGTTGGTAATCTGCACCACTTCGTCGATCAGCTTGGTATCCAGAATGCTCGGGATAAAGCCCGCGCCCAGGCCCTGGATCTTGTGCGGACCCGGCTTGCCGCCCGAAAGCACCGCGCTGTCCGCCGGCTCCACGGCCACCGCCTTGAACTCCGGCTTGCGCTCCTTGATGTAGCGCGAGGTGCCGGTCAGCGTGCCGCCCGTGCCCACGCCAGAGATGAGGATGTCGGCCTTGCCGTCTGTATCTTCCCAGATCTCCGGGCCGGTAGTGGCATAGTGAATCGCCGGATTCGCCGGATTGTCGAACTGCTGCAGAATATGGCTGTTCGGCGTGCTGGCCTGCAGCTCGACCGCCTTCGCAATCGCACCCTTCATGCCGCCCGGACCCGGCGTCAGCACGATCTCCGCGCCCAGTGACAGCAGCGTCACGCGCCGCTCCAGGCTCATCGTCTCCGGCATGGTCAGGATGATTCGGTAGCCCCGGACCGCTGCCACGAAGGCCAGCGCGATGCCCGTATTGCCGCTGGTGGGCTCAATCAGCGTGGTCACCCCCGGCTTGATCGTGCCCGCCTTCTCCGCGGCATCGATCATGGCAAAGCCGATGCGGTCCTTCACGCTCGACATCGGGTTCTGACTTTCCAGCTTCACAACAACGGTCGCAGGCAGTCCAGCGGCCACACGGTTCAGCCGCACAAGGGGAGTGTGGCCGATGATCTCAGTAACGTTCGCGGCAATGCGCGCCATGACGATCTCCTTTTTCCGGGACGAATTCCCCGGCGTCTCTGCATTGTTAGGGGTGATCTTCGCTTGATCGGAAGGGAAAGGACGCATGTCCTCAAGACACACATCCGCATCGGGCAGCACCAGGACGGTGTTAGCGACATCGACGCATGTCAATAGCCTAGACCCATGCCACGGGGTATGGCAAGTGGCGGAGAAGAAAAGATGGCGCGATCGGAAGACCCGGCGCGATACCTGCCGCGAAACCTGGTAAGGACGAGCCCAGCGTGCAACTGGACTCGTCGTCCGCATCAGCCCGTATTGCGCAGCCCCGCCGCAATACCGCTGATCGTTGCCGCCAGCGCCCGGTTCACCTCCGGCGTATCCTCGCCGGCCCGCTTGCGCCGCAGCATGTCCACCTGAATCAGGTGCATCGGATCTACATACGGGTTGCGCAGCCGGATCGAACGCGCCAGCACCTGGTTGCTCTCCAGCAGTTCCTTCTGCTGCAGGATGGCCAGCACCGCGCGCACCGTACGGTGGAACTCGCCCTCGAACATGTCGTACACCTGTTCGCGCAGTTTCGCGTCCTGCACCAGCGAGGAGTAAAGCCGGGCCGTGGACAGGTCCACCTTGCCCAGCGCCATCTCCACGTTGCGCAACAGATCGATAAACAGCGGGAACTCGCGCGCCATGCTCTGCAACAGCTCCAGCGCACCTGGCTTCTGCAGGTACTCTTCCAGCGCAAAGCCCACGCCAAACCACGCCGGCACCAGCAGCCGCGACTGCGTCCAGCCAAAGACCCAGGGAATCGCGCGCAGATCGGTGATCCGCGTAGACGCCTTGCGCCGCGAGGGCCGCGAGCCGATCTTTGCGTTCTCCAGCTCGCCCACCGGGGTGGACTGCTCGAAGTACGTCACCACCTGGGCGTTGTCCAGCACATTCTCGCGATAGTAGCCGAACGACATCTCTGACAGTTCGTCGAGCGCCGCCTCCCACTCCGGCTTCAGTATGCCGGTAAAGTGTCCCTTGGGATCGCGCGCATTGGGCCGCGCGAGCGCATCCAGTGAGGCGGCAATCATCAGCTCCAGGTTGCGCTCCGCCAGCACCTCGTCGGCATACTTGAAGTTGAGCACCTCGCCCTGTTCGGTGATGCGCAGCTGGCCGTCAAACGAGTTCATGGGCTGGGCAAAGATGGCGCGATGCGTCGGTCCGCCGCCACGGCCCACCGTGCCGCCGCGGCCATGGAAGAGCCGCAGCTTCACGCCGCACTCCCTCGCCACCACGTGCAGGTCGCGATGCGCGCGGAAGATCTCCCACGTGCTGGTCAGCATGCCGCCATCCTTGTTGGAGTCGGAGTAGCCCAGCATCACCTCCTGCCAGTTGTCCCAGCTCTCCAGCAGCTTGCGATAGTCCGGCCGCGTCCACAGCGCGCGGCATACTGCCGGCGCATTGCGCAGGTCCTCAATCGACTCAAACAGCGGCACTGGCATCAGCCCCGGATCCAGTCCCGGTCCGTTGCCCGAGCCCTCCACCGTGACGCCGCCCAGCCGTGCCAGCCGCACCACCGCCAGCACATCGTCCACCGTGGCCGCGCCGCTGATCACATAGTGGCGAATCGACTCCGGCGAGCAGCCTTCCTTCACCTCGGCCACCACGCGCAGCGTCTCCAGCACTGACGAGGTCTCCGGAGACAGGCTGCCGGAGAGCGTCGGCGCCATGGTGTCGGCAATCGCCTCCTGCAGCGCCGTGGCGTGGATGCGAGCATGCTGGCGAATGTCCAGCGTATGCAGATGCAGGCCGAAGGTGCGCACTTGCAGAATCAGCGGATCAATCAGCGTTCGCGCAATGCGGATGCCCTCATGCTCCGCCAGCGAGGCGCGCAGCGTCTCCAGATCGTCGATAAAATCCTGCACCGAACAGTACGCCGGCAGCTCCTGGGCCAGCTTGTCCGAGCCGCGGGTCAGCGTAAACGGCGTCACCGGCAGCGGCGTGCCCGATGGGCCCGACTGCTTGCCCGTCTGCTCCAGCGTCCGCTGGATGCGCGCCTTCAGGCAGATCACAAACCGGCGGTAATACTCAAACTCATACTGCGCGCCGAACACCTGCGACTCCGGCGTGTGCACCCGCGACAGATAGGCCTGCAGCCGCTGCATCAGCGCCTGGCTCACCGGCCGCTGCTGTGCGCTGGTAGTCAACAGGTCGATAATCTGGTCAAGCTGCTGCTGGTAGTAGAGAAGCAGATGGCCGCGCGCCAGTTGGATTGCGTCGCGCGTCAGCTCCGGCGTCACAAACGGGTTGCCGTCGCGGTCGCCGCCAATCCACGAGCCAAAACGCAGCACCTGGGGCAACGCGTGCGGTTCAATCTCCAAACCATACGAAGCGCGCAGCGCCTCGGCAATCTCGCGATAGAGCACTGGCAGCGTCTCAAAAATGGAGACGTCGTAGTAGTCCAGCCCCATCTTGATCTCGTCGTACACCGTGGGCCGCCGCGAGCGAACCTCGTCGGTCTGCCACAGGCTGGTAATCTCCGCCAGCACCAGCTCTTCCAGCCGCGCCAGCTCCTGGCCGGGCTGGGGAATGCCATCCAACTGGGCCAGCAGCTCGCCAATGCGCCGCCGCTTGAACATCACCGAGCGGCGCGCCGCCTCCGTGGGATGCGCCGTAAACACCGGCACAATCAGCACGCGGCGCAGCCAGTCCAGCGCCTCCTCGGCGCTGATGCCCACCCGCTTCATCTCGCACAGGGTACCCGTGAGCGAACCGCGCTGCTTGCGCGCATCGCCGCTCAGCCGCAGCGCCAGGCGGCGCCGCTTGCGGTGATTGGTCTCCGCCAGGTTGATCAGCTCAAAGTAGAAGGCAAAAGAGCGGGTCAGCAGAGTCGACCGCTCTACGGGCAGCGCGTGGATCAGCTCCAGGGCCGCGGCGCCATGCCGGGCCGCTTCTTCCGTCAGCCCGCGCGCCTCGGCGTCGCGGCGGCGGATGGTGCCCTGCCGCAGCGCCTCCACCTGGCCAAATAGCTCTTCGCCGGCCTGCTCGCGCAGCACCGTACCCAGCAGCGTGCCCAGCGAACGCACATCGCGGCGCAGCGGCGCCTCTTTCAAGTCGCCTGATTGCGCTTCCAACTCTGCCAGCCGCTGTGGCCAGCTTTCGGGACTCCACAAAAGTGCCATCGTATCTAGATTATCCACGATGGGCTGTGATGGCCGTCTCAGGAAATGGCGGCCTACCCCTCCAGTTGCAGCATCAACTCTTCCCACTCCGCCGTCAGCGCTGCCAGTTGCCCGCGCAGTTCCTCGGCCAGCTCCGTCAGCCGCTGCGTCTCCGCCGCGGACACGAACACGCCCAGTTGCTGCTCGGTGTGGGCGATGGCCGCCTCCACCCGCGGAACCTCTTCCTCGAGGAACTCGCAGCGATCCTCCATCTGCTTCTGCTTGATGGGATTCAGACGCTTTGGCCTTTCTTTCCCCGGCTCGGCTGCCTGGCCATTCACTGGGGCCGCCTCTGCGGCCGCCGTTGCGTGCGCCTCCTGCGATGAAGCCTTGGCAACCGGCTCAGGAGCCGCCGCCAGCGCCTCTTTGCGCCGCAGATAGTCCTCGTAGTTTCCCTCGTACGTGGTCACCGTGCCGTTCTCCACCTCCAGCACCTTGGTGGCCAGCCGGTCGATAAAGTAGCGGTCGTGCGAGACAAAGATCACCGTCCCGCTGAAGGCCGCAATCGCCTCCAGCAGCACGTCCTTGGCGCGCATGTCCAGGTGGTTGGTCGGCTCGTCCAGCAGCAGAAAGTTTGAGGGCGACACCAGAATCCGCGCCAGGGCATAGCGGTTCCGCTCCCCGCCCGAAAGCACTCCCAGCTGCTTGAAGACGTCATCGCCCCGGAAGAGGAAGCAGCCCAGCAGCGAGCGCAGCTCCGTCTCTGGCACCTTCAACGCGGCCCGGCTCAGGTCATCGAGCATGCGCGCCTCAGGGTCCAGCACCTTGTACTGGTCCTGCGCAAAGTACTCGCTCACCACGTTGTGCCCCAGCTTCACCGCGCCTGCCGTGGGCTGCTCCACGCCGGTCAGCAGCTTGATCAGCGTAGACTTGCCGGCGCCGTTCACGCCCACCAGCGCGATGCGGTCGCCACGTTCAATCCCAAAGCGCACGTCCTTGAGCACCTGTTTCTCGCCGTAGCTCTTGCTGAGTCCCTCCGCCTCCACCACCATGCGCCCCGAGGGCGGCGGCTGGGGAAACTTGAAGTGGATCACCGGCTCCTCTTCAGGAATCTCAATGCGCTCGATCTTCTCCAGCTCCTTGATGCGGCTCTGCACCTGCTTGGCCTTCGTCGCCTGCGCGCGGAAGCGGTTGATGAACGCCTCCAGATGCTCAATCTGCTCGCGCTGGTTGCGATAGGCCGCCTCCAGTTGCGCGCGGCGTTCTTCTTTCTGCTTCAGATACTTGGAGTAGTTGCCCTGGTAGGTCGTCAGCCGCTTGTTCCAGATCTCCACCGTGCGGTCGATCGTCACATCCAGAAAATACCGGTCGTGGGAGATGAGGATGTACCCGAAGGGATAGCCCTTCAGATAGTCCTCCAGCCAGTTGCGCGTCTCCAGGTCGAGGTGGTTCGTCGGCTCGTCCAGCAGCAGCAGATTAGGCTTGGCCAGCAGTAGCTTGGCCAGGGCAATACGCATCTGCCAGCCGCCGCTGAACTCGCTGGTCTGCCGCGACCAATCCTCTTTGCCAAAACCCAGACCGGTCAGCACAGAGCCTACCTGCGCATCCAGCGCGTAGCCATCCAGTGCGTGAAAGCGCTCCTGCAGCATCGAGTAGCGCGCCGCAGTGGACTCATACTCGGCGCTCTCGTGGTCCAGTTCGGCCATCTGCGCGGCCAGTTGCTCCGCCTCGCGCTCCATGCCGCGCAGTTCATCAAACACGCTCAGGCACTCATCGAAGATGGTGCGCCCGGTCAGCCGCAGCCCCTCCTGCGGCAGGTAGCCGATGCTCATGCCGCGGGTTCGCTCGGCCGCGCCGTAGTCCAGCTGCTCCACCCCGGCCAGTACCTTCATCAGGGTGGATTTCCCGGTGCCGTTGGCTCCGACAAGGGCAGTCTTTTCATTGCTCCGGATCAGCCAGTTGGCCTCCATGAACAGCACGCGCGGGCCAAACCGCTTACCGGCATCTTTTAGCGAAAGCATCGCTTTTTATTTTCGCAGAGCCAGTAGCCGCACTGAATCCACCAAGGATGCCCCTACAATGATTGGATGGCTCAGGACTCCCCGCACCCCACCGCCGCCCAGACCACCCCGGCCCACACCCAGGCTGCGCTTGAAGCCGAGTTCTCCCGCGCACTCCAGAGCGGCGTCGTGGATCTGGCGCCCGAGTGGATGCACGGCCACACCACCGTCTCCGTCCTGCGGCAGCAGTTGGAGCAGCGCTAATGCGTCTGTGCGCCACCCATACTGCCGTTCGCGCCCTCGTGGAACAGGCTGAAGCCTTGCGCCACGCCGCCGGCGACGACGAGGCCCACCGCTGGGAAGTAGCTATCGACGAGGCCCTCTACGCACTCCAGACCTGGCCCATGCGCGGCCGTCCCTGCCGCTTCACAGCGACCTCGCTCCAGGGACTCCGCTGGACCACCGTGCCTGGCTTCCCCACGCATGTGCTCTTCCATCGCTACCTGCCCGGCGAACGGTCTGTCCTGCTGATCCACATGCTGCCTGCCACCCGCACACTGGCCGATACGCTCGCCGCCATGAAGCAGAGCGGCTAGAAGTGGCGAATCGGATCGCCGCCCGCAGGAGCATTCTCTGCGCTCTGCTCGCTCGCCCGCTCCGCATGGCTCTCCAGCGAGCGGCTCACCAGGTCCCGTGAGCCCAGCCCCACGGCCAGCGCCAGCGTGAGCACAATCCCGCCGAATAAGATGCCGAAAGCCAGTTCCACAATCACTCCGCCCACCTGCAGGTGATCGAGCACCATGGCCGCCGTCAGCACCAGCACCAGCCACTTCACGCCCAGCGAGAGAAAGCGCGCATACTGCAACTGCGCATTCACCGCGCCGATCAGCACAGAGCGCGCCAGAAACCGCGCGATGATATTGCCCGCGATCAGCAGAAACGCAGCCCCCACCGCATGCGCCAGATACGGCAGCAGGGAGATGGGCAGCGGCGACGCCGTGGCAAACGACGTATCAAATGCGGAGACGCCCACCACCAGCCCCAACACCACACAGCCCCAGAAGCAGGCGCGCGCCGCCAGCGAGGTGGGCGCGGTTGCCGGTGTCCAGTCCGCGCTGCCACGCGTGCGCGCAATGCGGTCGTCAAACTTCGCTGCGGTCAACACCCGCCGCATCAACGCTGAAACCGCTACACCGATCAGGGTGGATATCGCCAGCGCCACCACAAATGCCAGTATTCCCGGAAGAATCGCGATGAGTAACGACAACACGCGATCCATTGACGCGTGCAGCGCATTCGACATGTGCTGCCAGATCGTCGCATCTTCCACGGACAAAGGCTCCGTCAGCGGAGCCGCGGCAGCCTGCACTGCGTTGGTAAGTATGATCTGCATCGGTATCACTCCTTCCAGCAGCGCCGCCGGCCAGATTGCCTGCGCGTCGTGCGCGCCGCTCGTGTATGACTGATCCTCCCGGCCGCGCCAAACGCTGCCGAGTTGAAACGCAGAGGCTCAGGGATTGAATCGATCCGGCCAGCGCCAGCGCGCCACCAGGTAAGGCTTCTCTGCTTCAAAGGCCGCCGCCGCCATCTCCACATGCTGCTCCGGCATCATCTCTTCTCTGGTCACGTTGATGTGACTCGCCACCCACGCCAGGTACAGCGGAATCAACGCGCCCATCAGGTGTCCGCGATGGATGGTGCGCAACCGGTAAGCCAGCAGAAAGTCGTAGACGATCCGCGCCCACAAACTCTCCGGCATGCGAAACGATGCTTCATCCATCAGCGAAAGCCGCTTCAGGCCCAGCAGCGCGTTGGGCGGCAGCACCAGAGACCAGATCTCCTGCAGATGCGCGTAGGCAAAGCGAAACGACTGCAGCATCGCGGCAATATCGGTGTGGTCCTCGCTCGTTGCCTGTGCCTCCGCATGAAAACGCGCCGGCGGCAGCGCCCGCGGCCGCTGCCAGAAAGCCGCCCTGGCCTCGATATCGGTAAACAGCGATCCCGCAAGCAGCGGCAGAATCGTATTCAGGTCCGGGTCTGGCGGCACCGGCAACACACGCGGCCCCACGTCAAACTCCTCGATCCTGTATCCCGCCACAGCCGCTTCGCTCACCGGCCACAGCAGAGCATCCTGCTGGTTTCTCTGGATCAATGGGCGCGCCGCTGCCGCCATGCGCTCTGCCATGCGCGCGGAAAGCCCCAGGTCAATCGCCAGTGGAAACCGCACCCGCGACGCGAACAAAGCCCGTGTCAGCGGATACAGAATTCCCGAGTTAATCAGCCCGGCATGCGGCGAAATTGCATAGCGCGGCATCGCCAGATCCACGCCGCCCTCCAGCACGCCTCGCACCAATGCGCCAATGCCTGCCTCACCCAGTGAGCCTGCCTCCGGTCCCAGCATCAGGATGCCGCGTACCTTGTTCTCCTGGGCAAGCTGGCTGGCCATGGCAAAACTGGCCGCGGCCACAGTCCACGACGGCGCCGCGCCGGGCAGATCGACAAAGTGCAATCCGGCATGCGATTCCCGGGCCAATGCATCGGCCGTGGCAATCACCACATCCCCTGCCGCTAGACACGCCGCAACATGTGTCAGCACGCTCTCCACCTGCTCCTGTGGCAGGGGAGCCAGTACAACCAGAAGCTGCGCGCCGACCCTTACGGATTCCACGCCGGTATCGGGAAGCGAATTTGCTGTAGCCATCATTACGCTCTCAACATGCCTCAGTCTCTACACATGCAACAGGCCAGCCAGCGGAATACGAATCCACTCCGGGCGATGGTTCAGTTCATACAGCAGTTCGTACAGCGCCTTCTCCAGCAAATATCCCGCGAGCATCGTCTGGCACTGCCGCGGCGCGGGCAAAAGGCCGGGCCGTGCCTTCGCTGCTTCTGCATAGGCACGCAGAAACTCCGCTGCCACTGCGTTCTCCCAGAAGCCAGCCCATGCCGCCATCTGCCGCTCATCCGCTCGCGCAGCATCGCTCTTCAGAAACTGTCGCAGACCTGCGTGCGCCGCATACGAAAACGAGCGCAGCATGCCCGCTACATCCTTCAGAGGTGACTGTTTGCGCCGCCGCTCCTCCAGCGGGCGCGCCGGTTCGCCCTCAAAATCCAGCAGCACAAAATCTCCACCCTGCCCCTTCGGCTGCTCCGTACGCAGCGTCTGCCCCAGATGATAGTCCCCGTGGATGCGTATCCGCATGCCCGCTGCCGGCAGGCTTTCCAGCGCACGCACGCGCGCCAGCAGTTCCGCGCGCCGCCAAAACAGCAGCCCTGCTTGGCCCGTCGCCGCATCGTCGAGACTTGCCATCTTCGTCTTTAAAGCATCCAGCGTGGCGGTCATCTGTGCCTCGATACGCCGAGCATCCGCGCCAAGATCTGCGGCCCGCATCGGCTCAGCAGCAAATGCCGGATCGTCCGTCTCCGTAGCCAGCGCCAGGTGCATCTGCGCGGTCCGTCGCCCCAGCAGTTCGGCAGCCTCAAGCGCCGCACCGCACAGGGCGCGCGCCTCCTCGTCTGCCACATGCGGATGCGCAAAATCCACAGGCTCCTCCGCGCGCGGTGCGGGTCTCAGGGCCGCCAATTTGAAAAAGTCCTCCAGTTGTTCAAGGAACCACGCCCAGCCATCGCCACGGTTGGCCACCAGTCCCTGCAACATGGCCAGTGTCATCGTCCTGCCATCCCCGCTGCTCCACGCAATCTCGCCGGCATAGGGCGCAACATGCGGAAAGTGCGCCACCCCGGCAAGAAAGCGCCCGATCTCCACATCTGGATTCTCTCCCGCCTCCAGTCTGCGAAACAGCTTCAGGATCAGCCGGTCTCCATACACAATCGACGTGTTCGACTGCTCTGCTGAGCCAACACGCGAGACCTGATCGTGCAGCGTTTGTTCCTGGGCCAATCCATCTGGAGCGCGTGCCGTCACGGCCGCATGTGGTTGCGGCGCTTCCTTCGCATCCGCGCTGTGCAGTTCCAGCCTTGCATTCTGCCGCATAGCCTCCAGCAGCGCCCGGCGAAATGCAGCAGAGGCCGTCGCATCATGCAGCACCGCCGTTCCCATCGGAAAACTCAGCAGGCTCACCACGGTTTGCGGCGCATGCGCCATAAGCGCCTCGCCCTCGGCGTCTGTGCTGATGGCCAGCGGCACCTGGTACATCTCTGAGCCGCCCTCGGCATATGCCACCTCCACAAGAAATAGCGCCGCTGGAAACGCGCCGTCTTCCGCGGCTTGATCCGCATCCTGAGGCAGTGCAGCCCACTCGACAGCGCGCGCAGAGAGAGTCGTCCGCGTCTTGGCGCCAAACCATCGCTGCTGCTGCAGCCATGCGGGCAGAGCTGCCTCCACCACGGTCACGATCCCCGCCCAGCCTTTGCGCAACGCCTCCACCGCAATCCCTTGCTCTGCCGTGTTCTCCACCAGTGCTGCCTCCACCTCCGGCGCAGGCACTTGCACTACGCTCGCCGGCTGTAGTTCCAGCCACAAGAAGGAATACGGCGCCAGCGACAGCGCATAGGGTTCGCTTGTAATAGCGGGAAACGGCACATAGCCCAGCATCTCCACCGGCTCCATGCCCGCATAATCAGACAAATTCAGCGATACCGGCTGCGCGAACCGGCTCAGATTGGCCACGCACAGCACCGTCTCATGCGTGCCGTCATTGCGCTCCATGGCGCGCAGATAGGCCAGCACTTTGCGATTCGCCGTCTCCAGAAACGTCAGCGTGCCGCGTCCAAAAACCTGGAACAGCTTGCGCAGTGCGATCATGTTCCGGGTCCAGTGCAGCAGGCTCGAGGCGTCACTGAGTTGAGCTTCTACGTTCACCACCTGGTACCCGTAAATGGGATCCATGATCACCGGAAAGTAGAGCCGTGCCGGATCGCAACGCGAAAAGCCCGCATTGCGGTCAGAGGTCCACTGCATTGGCGTGCGCACGCCATTGCGGTCGCCCAGATAGATGTTGTCGCCCATGCCGATCTCGTCGCCGTAATAGAGAATCGGCGTTCCCGGAAAGCTCAACAGCAGAGAGTTCAATAGCTCAATACGGCGGCGATTGTTATCCACCAGCGGCGCCAGCCTGCGCCGGATGCCCACATTCACGCGCATCCGCGGATCGGCTGAATAGGCGAAGTACATGTAGTCGCGCTCTTCGTCGCTCACCATCTCCAGCGTCAGCTCATCGTGATTACGCAGAAAAAGTCCCCACTGGCAGCTCTCGGGAATCGCCGGTGTCTGCGCCATGATGTCGGTAATCGGCAGCCGATCCTCCTGCCGCAATGCCATGTAGATGCGCGGCATCAGCGGAAAGTGGAAGGCCATGTGGCACTCGTCGCCGTCGCCAAAGTAAGGCCGCACATCCGCTGGCCACTGGTTGGCCTCGGCCAGAATCATACGGTTTTCATACTCGGCGTCCAGAGCGGCGCGCAGCTTCTTCACCACCGCATGCGTCTCCGGCAGGTTCTCGCAGGAGGTTCCGTCGCGTTCCACCAGATACGGAATGGCATCCATGCGCAGCCCATCTACACCCATGTCCAGCCAGAAGCGCATCGCCGACAGTACCTCTTCCAGCACCAGCGGATTGTCATAGTTCAAATCGGGCTGATGGGAGAAGAAGCGATGCCAGTAGTACGCCTTGGCCGTCTCATCCCACGTCCAGTTGGACTTCTCCGTGTCGGTAAAGATGATGCGCGCGTCCTTGTATACCTGGTCCGTATCCGACCACACATACATCGCGCGCTCCGGCGAGCCTGGCGGCGCCAGCCGCGCCCGCTGAAACCACGGATGCTGATCGCTGGTGTGGTTGATTACCAGTTCGATCATCACCTGCATGTTGCGTTGATGCGCCGCATCCAGAAACGTCTTGAAGTCGCTCAACGTTCCATATGCCGCGTTCACATCCACATAGTTTGAGATGTCGTAGCCATCGTCGCGCAGCGGCGAAGGAAAGAATGGCAGAAGCCAGATGCAGGTGATCCCCAGGTCCTGCAGATAATCCAGTCTGGAAAGCAGCCCCGGAAAATCCCCGATCCCGTCTCCATTCGAATCCGCAAAGGCGCGCACATGCAGTTCGTAGATGACCGCGTCTTTGTACCAGAGCGGATCGCTCGTACTTGCCGGTTTCTTCATGCCGCCGTTCTCCCTATCGAATCCGTCGCGCGCAGCGGACTAGAGGAAATACTCGAAGTCTGTCTCCAGCCGCAGTCTGCGATGAAGCTTGAGAATGTGCCCCTGGCGTTGCGCCGGGTCCAGCTCCACGTAGTTGCGTGGGCCATGCCATAGATACCGGTCGCCGCTCAACAGATCCTCTGCCTCATAACCGCGATCCGCTGGAATCTCCAGCTCATCCAGCGGCAGGGTCACAAAACCCCTCTGCGTGTAATGCGGATCGAGATTGATCACCATCAGAATCAGATTCGTTCCGTCATCCGCCTCTTTGCTGTAGCACAGCAGACGCTCGTTATCCACGGCATGAAAGCGCAATGACCAGTCATTCTGCAGCGCCGGATTTTCATTGCGGATCGCATTCACGCGCGAGATCAGGGGCCGCAGGCTGTCCGGCCGCTCCAGATCCCACTGCCGTATCTCATACTTCTCTGAGTTGAGATATTCTTCGCTGCCCTGGCGCAGCGGCTGGCTCTCCATCAGCTCGAAGGCCGGCCCATAGATGCCGTAATTCGCGCCCAGCGTAGCCGCCAGCAGCAGCCGGATGCCAAATGCGGCCCGACCGCCCATCTGCAAAAACTCCGTCAGAATATCCGGCGTATTTGTCCACTGGTTGGCACGGAAAAAATCCCGCACCGGCGGCTGCGTAATCTCTCGCAGATAGGCCGTGATCTCCTGCTTCCCGTTGCGCCACGGAAAGTAGGTATACGACTGGCTGAACCCGATCTTTGCCAAACGATACATGATCCTGGGCCGTGTAAATGCCTCGGACAAAAACAGCACATCGGGGTACTCGCGCTTGATCTCCGCAATCAGCCACTCCCAAAAGGCAAACGCCTTGGTGTGCGGATTGTCCACGCGGAAGATCGTTACGCCTTTTCCAATCCAGTGCAGGAAGATACTCTTGAATTCCACCCACATCGCGCGCCAGTCTTCGGTTTCAAAATCGAAGGGATAGATATCCTGATATTTCTTTGGCGGATTCTCCGCATACTCGATCGTGCCATCCGGCCGTGCGCGGAACCAGGACGGATGCTCCTGCACATACGGGTGATCGGGCGAGGCCTGCAGCGCCACATCCAGCGCTACTTCAAGGCCAAGCTCTCGCGCCCGAGCCATAAATCGCTGAAAGTCCTGCTCGGTGCCCAGTTCGCGATGGATCGCCTTGTGCCCGCCGTCTGCCGCGCCAATGGCCCACGGGCTTCCGCAGTCGTCCGCCTGCGCCTCGGTCGTATTGTTGCGCCCCTTGCGATAGCTCAGCCCGATGGGATGAACCGGCGGCAGATACACAACATGAAATCCCATCTCCGCCACATACTCCAATCGCCTCTCGCAGTCAGCAAAGCTCCCATGCCGCCCTGCTTCAGCCGCCGTGGATCGCGGAAAGAACTCGTACCACGAACCGAAGCGCGCCCGCTCCGGCTCCACAGCCACCATCAGCTCAGGCTCCGACTCGGTGGCAAACTGCTTATCCGGATAGCGCAGCACCAGTTCCTGCAACATCGGATCAGTGGCATGGGTGCGCAGATGCTTTGCCTCGCCGCCAAAACGCAGCACCGCCGCCCGCGCACGCAGCCAGTCGCCATCCGCGCCGCCCGCACGCTCTGCTGCCTGTGCAATCAGCTCCGCGCCGATCTCGTAGTCCACCGGCGTATCGGTACTTGCTGTAATCCGCTTCAGCAGGTTGCGCCGCCAGCTCTCGAAGTGGTCTACCCAGCCCTGCACCTTGAAGCCGTACCGGCCAAGTTCGCTCACCCGGAATGCAGCAGCCCAGCGATCGTTTCCGAGATGCCGCATGGGAATCTCCGTCCACTCCGCGGAACCTTCGCGGTGCGCCAGCAGAGCGGCGCCCAGCGCATCCGAGCTGTCCGCAAAGATGTCTGCCTCCACGCGCACTTCATCGCCCACGGTGCGCTTCACGGCATAGCGTCCCCCATCGACTGCGGGAGCGATCCCTTCAATGACGACGCGCCTGCGTCCTTCCACGCGGATCTTTGACATCTTCATGCCTCTTCGTTCGCATAAGCTAGTGTTCGGCGGAGCCGCCGTGCCGCGCAAACTCACGCCCCGTCGAGGACAAACCCAGGCGGTTGAGAACGGCGCAGCGCCCGCGTGTTTCAATTTAGACGTCTAGTCGGCTTAGTTGATTCTCTGGCCTCAGTCACATGCGGGCTTTATTGATTTACTCTGCACGTGCGTCCCGCTCGCAGCGATAATCTCATCACTCTCTATTGACGTAAGAACTCTAAGTACGCATCCTGCAAAAACTCAATGCTCCTTGCGGCTTTCTGCAACTCTATCCCGGAGGCCATGCCATATGCCGGCCGCCCAGCACATGCAAGTGCAGATGGTCCACCGTCTGGCCGCCGTCTGCGCCGGTATTCACCACCACGCGATAGCCCTTGCCCAGACCCTTCTGCTGCGCAATCCGTGCCGCGGCATGCATCAAATGGCCTAGCAGCGCGCGGTGATTCTCCTCTGCTCCGTCCAGTGACGCGATATGCTCGCGTGGCACCACCAGCACGTGCACCGGGGCCTGCGGATGGATGTCCGCAAAGGCATAGCTCAGTTCGTCCTGATACACCGGCGTGGAGGGAATCTGTCCCTCTACGATCTTGCAGAACAAGCAACTCATAGCCAGACCAGTGTACACGCTGCTGCGAAGACGGCTGCAAACGCGGCCGCTCCTAGAGCCTAGGCCGACTCCAGAATCAGATTGCCGTACTGCGTGGTATCGCCCGTACGAATCAAGCCGATGGCATGCGGCACGCGCTTCTTGAAGTCCACGTGCGGCTCGAATGTCGTGGTAACACCGCCCAGTGCCTCTGCATAGGCCTGCTGCGTCGCCTGCGTATTCACAGCGCGAAACTCCTCTGCCATCCACGCCTTGCCCACGGTGAAATTGCCCCGCAGCGCGCGCAACACTTCCAGAACCCGCGGCACATCATCCACCAGCGCAATATCCACCGTCTCAATCTGTGGCCAAAATGGAAATCCGCGATCCGCAATCACCAATGTATTTGTATGCCGTACACGGCTGATCAGCGAAAGAATGTGTGGGTTCAAAATGCCGTTCTTGAGCATGACTTCAGTTCTCCCCGTCCAGCTTACAATGACCGCATGATTCATGAAATCCGTGCATTATTCAGCGCCTGCGGCAAGCCCCTGCATAGGATCGTTTTCGCCCTTTTTATGCTGTGTTGCACCGCATCTCTCGGCGCCTCCGGCGCATCGGCTCAACAGATTCCCACAACGCAATTCACCACGCTCACCGGCGAATCGCATCGCATTCCAGATGCCAGTGACGCACGCCCCATGCTGCTCGTGCTTGCCTTCTCGCACGCCGCCAGCGCAGATGTGGAACGTTGGAATCGCCTTACCAAAATGAGTTACTCAGCGGATGCGCGCATTCGCTACTTTGAATTTGCCGATCTGGAAGGCGCGCCTTCTTTTCTGCGCGGCATGATCGTGCACCAGATGCGCCGCGCAATTCCCGCACCGGAGAACGCACACTTCGCCGCCCTCACCGCGCAGGACAGCGCGTGGAAGCAGTTGGTCAGCCTTGGCAACCCGGATGTTGCCTACTTCGTTCTAGCCGATGCACAGGGCCGTGTGCTCTGGCAAACCCATGGTCCCTGCACGCCTGAGACGGTATCCGCCGTGCGCAATCAGGTCATGCGGGTTACTGGTGCAACGCACTAGGGCTGCGCAAGCGTCCTGCGCGTACAATAAAGCATGGCCGCTGCCTCGCACCCCTTGCGCATCGTTCACACCGTCTGCTCGCACGACTGCCCGGACTCCTGCGGCGTGCTGGTCACCGTGAATGATCAAGGCCGCGCCATCAAAGTACAGGGCGACCCTGCGCATCCCGTCACCCAGGGTTTTCTCTGCGGCAAGGTCGCCAAATATCTCGATCGCGTCTACGCTCCCGAACGGCTTCTTTATCCCATGCGCCGCAAGCCCGGCGTAGCCAAAGGTCCCCTGCCCCGCGGCCGCGAGCATGAGGCCTTTGAACGTGTCAGTTGGGATGAGGCGATGGACGACATCGCCGCACGCCTGCAAACAATCTCTGATGCCTACGGCCCCGAATCCATCCTGCCCTATAGCTATGCGGGCACCATCGGCCTGCTCGGCTTCGGCTCCATGGACCGCCGTTTCTTCCATCGTCTCGGCGCCAGCCGCCTTGACCGCACCATCTGCTCTGAAGCAGGCAGCGTCGCCTGGAACCTCGTTTATGGCAAGCGCCTGGGCATGGTCACCGAGGACTTCGCCCACGCAAAACTTATCCTCGCCTGGGGTGGCAACATCCACGGCAACAACATCCACCTCTGGCCCTTTGTGGAGCAGGCACGGCGCAACGGCGCGCGCCTCATCGTCATCGATCCCTACCGCACCCGCACCGCCGCGCTCGCTGACTGGCACCTCGCCATCCGTCCCGGCACGGACGCCGCGCTTGCCCTGGGCATGATGCACGTCATCCTCAACGAAAGCCTGGAAGACCGTGCCTACATTGCCGAAATGACGCACGGCATCCAGCAGCTCACCGAGCGCGCCCGCGAGTACACGCCTCAGCGCGTCGCTGCCTGGACCGGCCTCACCGCCGCACAGATTGAGCAACTGGCCCGTGAATACGCCACCACGCACCCTGCCGCCCTGCGCATGAACTACGGCGTGCAGCGCTGCGAAAATGGCGGCACCGCCGCGCGCACCATCATCATGCTGCCCGCGCTCACCGGCGCCTGGCGTCATCGCGGCGGCGGCGCCCAGCTCTCCACCTCCGGCGGCTTCGCCTGGAACAAGCT
>DAIDGZ010000126.1 GCA_027452125.1 Acidobacteriaceae bacterium
CGCCGGCGATGCCGTTCACCAGCCACTCCACCTGGCCGCCGCCGGCCACCGTCGCCTGAAACTGGAACTTCTGCCCCGGCTCCAGCACCACATAGCTCGGTGTGATCGTCACCGAACCGCTCTGCCCGGCCGTCGGCGGAGTGCCGGAAGTGCCGCTGCCCCCCTGCGCACCGGTGAGCCGGAACCGGGCATTGCATCCCGCCAGCAGTCCGAGTGCCAGCGTCAGAGCCAGCGCAAGCTGCGCCGGCATGGGGCGTGACTGCGGGGAGCCAGGGGAAGAGGAAGCAGGAGAAGCCATCTTTTGGTTCGATGCGTCCATCCCGAAAAAAGCGGGACGGACCTTCCAGACAATCCGGGATCTGTTACCACCAGGTGAAACTTGCCGGTGTTGCCCGGCCATCACACAATTCGCTTACAATGAGGGCGTCATCTGCCTGAAATGCTGGATTTGCTCACAAGGCAGGGTTTTCTCGCCTTTGGTGGCATGGAAAGCCGGGCGAAACCTTTGAGGAAACTGCTTCGTCCCTAAATACGTAAGCGGTTACTCTGCTTTGCCGGTGGCAGGACCACAGGCTGCTCTCTTGCGAGCACACACTTCTAACGAAAACGACGGGTATCGAAATCATGTCTATTGACGGCACTCCCGAGTCCCATCCGTCCAACCACGACGGATACGAGTCGCACTCCTCACACGGCAAGTCGTGGGTTCGCATCATCATTTACCTGGTGTTGCTGTGCGGCGCAGGACTCGTAGCCTGGCGGATCTATCAGAACAAGCAGCAGAACGCCGCCAACACGCAGCGCCAGGCGGCGGCTCTGATGAGCCGCCCGGTCCCTGTCCAGGTGAGTGCCGTGCGCCAGGGGCCCATGCCGGTCTACCTCACCGCGCTCGGAACCGTGACTCCCTACATGAGCGTCACCGTCAAGGCGCGGGTGAGCGGTGAGTTGCTGCCCGTCCACTTTACCGAGGGGCAGCAGGTGCGCCAGGGACAGGCGATCATGAATATCGATCCCCGGCCCTACAAGGCTGCGCTGGACCAGGCCCGGGGCACCCTCACCCACGATCAGGCGCTGCTGAAAAACGCCCAGGTGGAGTATGAGCGTTACAAGGCCCTCTATCAGGCCGGAGTCGTCTCCAAGGAAGTCATGCAGACCGACGAGGCCACGCTCGGGCAGTACCAGGGCGCCATCGAGTCCGACAAAGCTGCGGTCGAGAACGCCCAGCTCCAGTTGAGCTGGTGCACCATTCACTCTCCCATCTCCGGCAAAATCGGCCTTCGCCTCGTGGATCCTGGGAACATTATCACGGCCAATACAACCAACCTTGTAATCATCAATCAGTTCCAGCCCATCGCCGTTTACTTCACCCTGCCGGAAAACCAGCTGCCCGATGTCCTCAAGAAGCTGGCCTCGGATCGTCGCATCCTGGTGGACGCTTATGACAAGGCCGATGTCAACAAGCTGGCGACAGGCCAGTTGCTGGCCGCCGACAACCAGATTGATACGACCACTGGCACAGCCAGGCTCAAGGCCGTCTTCAACAATCCGGATGAAATCCTCTACCCGAATCAGTTCGTGAATATTCATCTCGTTCTGGAGGACCGGCCCAACGCGCTGGTCGTGCCCTCCGCCGCACTCCAGACCGGTTTGCAGGGGTCGTATGTGTGGGCGGTGCAAACCGATGCGGCCGGTAAATCCACGGCTAAGATGCAGCCCGTAAAGATTGCCCTGGCCGAGGGCCAGCAGACTATCCTCGACAGCGGTGTAACGGCCGGCGAGCGGGTCGTCATCGATGGCGCCGAGCGGCTGCGGCCCGGCTCGCCGGTGATCCTCAGCGGTGCTGCACAGCATGCCGGGCAGGGCGCTGCCGCCGCGGCACCGCAGGAAGCTGACCAGAGCAGCGCCCCGTTTGCCGGTGCCGGCAATCGCTCCGGCAAGGCCGCAGGCCAGCGCAAGCGCGCGAAGGAGCAGCAGTGAGCCTCAGTCCATCCCGGCCGTTCATTCTCCGCCCGGTCGCCACATTCCTGCTGATGCTGGCCATCCTGCTGGCGGGTTTTGTTGCATATCTGCAACTGCCGGTGTCTGCTCTGCCTGAGGTCGACTATCCCATCATTCAGGTGCTGACCTTCTACCCCGGCGCAGGGCCGGACGTCATGGCTTCCTCGGTCACGGCGCCTCTGGAGCGGCAGTTTGGCCAGATGCCCGGCCTCAAGCAGATGACCTCCGTCAGTTCCGGCGGCGGCTCGGTCATCACGCTGCAATTCAACCTGGAAGAGAACATCGACGTCGCCGAGCAGGAGGTGCAGGCAGCCATCAACGCAGCCACCAACTTCCTGCCCGCCGACCTGCCCAATCCGCCCATCTACAGCAAGGTGAACCCGGCGGACGCGCCGATCCTCACCCTGGCGCTCACCTCTGACACCCTGCCCCTGGACAAGATCGAAGACGCCGCGGACACCAACCTGGTGCAGAAGATCTCCCAGGTATCCGGCGTAGGCCTGGTGTCCATTGCCGGCGGACAAAAGCCCTCCGTCCGCATCCAGGCAAATCCCGCGCAGTTGGCCGCCTACAATCTGAGCCTTGAAGACCTGCGCGCCGCGATTGCCGCGGCCAATGTCGATCAGGCCAAGGGAACCCTCAACGGAGACCGCCAGTCCTACACCATTGGGGCCAACGACCAGCTCATCTCCAGCGGAGACTACCGGCCGGTCATCATCGCCTACCGCAACGGCGCCGCGGTGCGCGCCTCGGATGTAGCCACCATCGTGGACGCATCGGAGAATGCCCAGCAGGCCGCCTGGATGAATCGCCAGCCCGCGGTCATCGTCAACATCCAGCGGCAGCCAGGCGCCAACATCATCGCCGTCGTGGATCGCATTCAGAAGCTGCTGCCGCAGTTGCGCACGGCGCTGCCCGCCAGCATTCACGTCCACATCCTTACCGACCGCACCGTCACCATCCGCGCATCGGTCAAGGATGTCGAGTTCGAGCTGATGCTCACCGTGGCCCTGGTGGTGATGGTCATCTTCCTCTTCCTGCGCAACTTCGCGGCCACCATCATTCCCTCCGTCGCGGTTCCGCTCTCGCTGGTGGGCACCTTCGGCGTGATGTACCTCCTGGGCTACTCGCTCAACAACCTCACCCTGATGGCGCTCACCATCTCCACCGGCTTTGTGGTGGACGATGCCATCGTGATGATCGAGAACATCTCGCGCTTCATTGAGGAAGGCGACAGCCCCATGCAGGCGGCGCTGAAGGGCAGCGAACAAATCGGCTTCACCATCATGTCGCTCACCATCTCGCTCATCGCCGTGCTCATTCCACTGCTCTTCATGAGCGACGTGGTCGGCCGGCTCTTCCGCGAGTTCGCCATCACCCTGGCCGTCACGATTCTGGTGTCGGCAGTGGTTTCGCTCACCCTGACCCCCATGATGTGCTCGCGCATCCTGCAGGACAAGGCAAGCGCAAAACAGACTCGCTTCTATCACTGGTCAGAGAACGTCTTCAACGCCATCATCGCCGCCTATGGGCGGGTGCTGCGCGTCATCCTTCGCCATCGCTTTGCCACGCTGGTGGTCACTATCTCCACGTTTGTGGCCACCGTCCTGCTGTTTGTCGTCATCCCCAAGGGCTTCTTCCCGGTACAGGACACCGGCGTCATCCTGGGAATCTCCGAGGGACCGCAGACGGTGAGCTTCGGCGAGATGGCCCGGCTTCAGCAGCAACTCGTGGACGTGGTGCTGCAAGACCCCGCCGTAGACAACGTGTCCTCCTTCATCGGCGTGGATGGCACCAACACCACGCTCAACTCGGGGCGCATTCAGATCACGCTCAAGCCCCTGGATGTGCGCAAGGTCTCGGCAACCGACGTCATTCACCGCTTGCAGCCGAGGCTGGCCGCCGTCGGCGGCATCCAGCTCTTCCTCCAGCCTCTGCAGGACCTGTCCGTGGAAGACCGCGTCAGCCGTACCCAGTTCCAGTACGCGCTTGAAGATCCCAACCAGGCAGAACTGGCCACCTACACCCGCAAGATGGTGGACGCCATGAGCCAGGACAGCAGCGTGCTGACCGACGTCGCCAGCGACCTGCAGGACAATGGGCTGGCGGCCGATCTGGTCATTGACCGCGACACCGCTTCCCGTCTCGGCATCAGCATGTCCGACGTAGACAACACGCTCTACGACGCCTTCGGCCAGCGTCAGATCTCCACCATCTTCACCCAGCTCAATCAGTATCACGTCGTCATGGAGGTCAAGCCGAACTTCCAGACCGATCCCCAGACACTCGCCAATCTGTACGTGAAATCCGCCACCGGCACGCAGGTTCCCCTCAGCATGCTGGCGCATTGGGAACAGGGCCGTGCGCAACTGGCGATCGGCCATCAGGACCAGTTCCCGTCCACGGTCATCAGCTTCAACCTGACGCCGGGGAAATCGCTCGGCGATGCCGTGAAGGCGGTTCATCAGATTGAGGACCAGATTCAGATGCCGGCCTCGATCAACGCCAGCTTCCAGGGCACCGCAGCCGCGTTCCAGTCCTCGCTCGCCAATGAGCCCATCCTCATCCTCGCGGCGCTGATCACCGTCTATATCGTGCTCGGCGTGCTCTACGAGAGCTACATTCACCCGATCACCATCATCTCCACGCTGCCCTCCGCGGGCGTGGGAGCCCTGCTGGCGTTGATGCTCACCCATGTGGACTTCAACGTCATTGCCTTGATCGGCATCATTTTGCTCATCGGCATCGTGCAGAAAAACGCCATTATGATGATCGACTTTGCCCTGCAGGCAGAGCGCGAAGAGGGCAAGAATGCGGAAGACGCCATCTTCCAGGCCTGCCTGCTCCGCTTCCGGCCCATCATCATGACCACCATGGCCGCGATGCTTGGCGGCCTGCCGCTGGCCCTGGGCGGCGGCGTCGGCGCGGAGCTGCGCCTGCCCCTCGGCGTCACCATCGTCGGCGGTCTCATCTTCTCCCAGATGCTCACCCTGTTCACCACCCCGGTGGTCTACCTTTACTTCGACAAGCTGGCGAAGTATATGAAGCCGCGGGGCGCCGCGATCAGTCACACACCGGAAACGGTCAGCGCGGACTAGGACCCGAGTCATGCATCTATCGGCACCATTCATCAAGCGCCCCGTGGGCACATCGCTCCTGAGCCTGGCCCTCCTCCTGGCCGGCTCCGTGGCGTACAGCGTTCTGCCCGTGGCCTCGCTCCCGGATGTCGATTACCCGGTCATCGGTGTGGGTGCGGGACTCCCCGGCGCCAGTCCTGAGACCATGGCTTCGGCCGTGGCCACGCCCCTCGAACGGCAGTTCGGCCGCATCGCCGGCGTCAATGAAATGACCTCGTCCAGTTCGCTGGGCAACGCCTCCGTCACCCTCCAGTTCGATATCAATCGGGACATCGATGCCGCGGCGCGGGACGTCCAGGCTTCCATCAACGCCGCGCGCAGCCAACTGCCCGCCTATCTGCCGCAGAATCCAAGCTACCGCAAAGCCAATCCCGCGGATTCACCCATTCTGATCCTGGGACTCACCTCCGACGTAGTGCCAAAGCCGCAGATCTACGATATGGCGGACTCCATCCTCGCCCAGCGCATCGCGCAGATTAACGGCGTCGGGCAGGTGTTTGTGGGCGGCAGTTCCAGCCCCGCCGTGCGCGCCGAGCTGAACCCTCTGCAACTGGCCAATACCGGCATCGGACTGGAGGCCGTGCGGCAGGCGCTCTCCTCGGCAAATGCCAACCGCCCCAAAGGCGCATTCCAGGACTCCACCCACCGCTGGCAGATCTACGACAACGATCAGATCTTCCACTCATCCAATTACGCGCCCATCATCGTCGGGTACAACCACGCCACCGGCGCTCCGGTGCGCCTCTCCGATGTAGGTGCAGTGGTGGATGGCGTCTCCAACTCACTCACCGCGGGCCAGATCGGAATCAACCCGGATAAGGGACCTCCCTCCAGGCTGCAAAGCGCGGTAATGGTGATCGTCTTCAAGGTTCCCGGCGCCAATGTGATCAAGACCGTCGACAACGTGCTGGCGGAGATGCCGCAGTTGCAGGCTGCCCTGCCTCCCACCATTCATATCAATGTCGCCTCTGACCGTACGCTGACCATTCGCTCCAGCGTCCGCGATGTCGAGATCTCTCTCTGCATCAGCGTCTTCCTGGTTGTATTCGTGGTCTTCCTCTTTCTGCGCGAGGTCTGGGCCACCATTATTCCCTCGGTGGCCGTGCCGCTTTCTCTCGTGGGCACCTTCGGCATTATGTATCTGAGCGGCTTCAGCATCGATAACCTGTCGCTGATGGCGCTCACCATCTCCACCGGCTTCGTCGTGGACGATGCCATCGTGGTCATCGAAAACATCACCCGCTATCTCGAAATGGGCATGAAGCCCTATGAAGCGGCAATGAAGGGTTCGCGGGAGATCGGCTTCACCGTGCTCTCCATGAGCACCTCGCTCATCGCCGTCTTCACCCCCATCCTGCTGATGGGCGGCCTGGTGGGCAAGCTGTTCCGCGAGTTCGCGGTCACCTTGAGCGTGGCCATCGCCGTTTCGCTGCTGGTGTCGCTCACCACCACGCCCATGCTCTGCGCCAGGTTCCTCAAATCCCGCGACGAGGCAAAGCATGGCCGCCTCTACCGCGCCAGTGAGCGGGCCTTCCAGTGGCTGCACGATGAATACGCCCTCGGCCTGCGCTGGGTCTTGCGCCATCAGTATTTGACCCTGAGCATCGTGCTCGGCACCGTGGCCCTCAACGTCTATCTGTTCGACGTCATTCCCAAAGGCTTCTTCCCCCAGCAGGACACCGGCCGCCTGATGGGATTGACCGTCGGCGCGCAGGACATCAGCTTCGCCGCCATGAGCGCCAAACAGAAGCTCCTGGCGCAGATGACCCTGGACGATCCGGCCGTGAAATCCGTGGTGGCCTTTGCCGGCGGCGGCGGCGGTTCCACCAACAACGTGGGCCGCATGTTCGTCTCCCTCAAGGATCTCTCCGTGCGCCCCGGCCATGTCTCCGTCGACCAGGTCATCAACCGCCTCCGCCGCAAGCTCACCAGCGTCCCCGGAGCCACGCTCTACCTGCAGGCCAACCAGGATATTCACATGGGCGGCCGCGGCAGCGCCGCGCAGTACCAATACACGCTCTCCGACGAGAACCTGCATGAGCTGAATCAATGGGCCCCGCGTCTGCTGGCCCGCATGCAAAAGATGCCGGAGCTGCGCGATGTCTCCAGCGATCAGCAGAACCAGGGCCTCGCGGCCAATCTGGTGATTGACCGGGATGCGGCCTCCCGCCTCGGCGTCACCACCACCGCCATTGACCAGACCCTGTACGACGCCTTTGGCCAGCGCCAGGTCTCGACCATGTACACCGGCCTCAACCAGTACTTCGTCGTCATGGAGGTTGATCCCAAATACCAGAGCAGCCCCGACGCCCTCGAAGGCATCTACGTCAAATCCAGCAGCGGCGCCATGGTGCCGCTCTCCGCCATCGCCCACTATGAGCAGCGCCGGACCTCCCTGCAGGTGAATCACCAGGGCCAGTATCCCGCCATCACGATGACCTTCAACCTGGCGCCCAACGAGTCCCTCGGCGATGCCGTGACCGCGCTCCAGAACGTACAGCGCGAGTTGGGAATGCCCAGCGCCATCCACGCCAGCTTCCAGGGCACGGCACAGGTCTTCCAGGAGTCGCTCAAGAACGAGCCCTACCTCATTTTCGCCGCGCTGGTCGCCGTTTACATCGTGCTCGGCATCCTCTATGAAAGCCTGATTCACCCCCTCACCATTCTCTCCACGCTGCCCCCCGCCGGCGTCGGTGCCATGCTCGCGCTGCTGCTCACCGGCACGGAGCTCAGCATCATCGCCCTCATCGGCATTCTGCTGCTCATCGGCATCGTCAAGAAGAACGCCATCATGATGATCGACTTTGCCCTGCAGGCCGAGCGCGAGCAGGGTTTGCCGCCGGTGGAGGCCATCTACCAGGCCTGCCTCTTGCGCTTCCGCCCCATCATGATGACCACCATGGCCGCGCTCTTCGGCGGCTTGCCCCTCGCCGTTGGCATGGGCGTTGGCTCTGAGCTGCGTCAGCCCCTCGGCATCACCATCGTCGGCGGCCTGCTCGTCTCGCAACTGCTCACCCTGTTCACCACTCCCGTCGTCTACCTCTTCTTTGACCGCCTGCAGTGGCGCGTCATGAAGCTGCACAAGATCGGCTCCGAGCTCGAAGGTTCCGCGGCAGACTAATCCTTTTCCCAATCAGGGAATGGGTTACCGAAAGACAGCGTGCCCGCGCATCGCGCCTACGATTCGGCAGGTACCTTGTCTGGAGTTCCACCGATACCTGGGAGCAGTGTCCTTGCGTAACCTCTCGTAGTCGGGCTGGCCGTCCGATAGGCAATGCAGGAAGACACAGGCGCCAGTCTGCATCGGCGATGCGTGTGCCGCGCCGTGCTTGCCAAGGCAAGCTGCGGCGGAGCGCCTCGCCCGCCTGCGCCACGCGATCCTGCGCTCGTTCGTCAGCGGGCGGAAGCTGCCATTCATGCCGGGGGCCAGACACAATGACGGTAGAAGCTGAGCTCGTGAGCGACACCACCGCGTGGCCCGGAGAAGACGCGCGGCTGCACGCGCTCTACGCCACGGGCATTCTCGACACTGCGCCAGAAAGCAGCTTCGACGCCCTCACCCGGCTCGCCGCCGAGTATTTCCAGGCAGACACCGTGCTCCTGTGCTTCGGCGACGCCAGCCGCATCTGGGTCAAATCCCACTGGGGCGAGCCGGTGCGCGAACTCCCCCGCCAGGGATCGATCTTCAACCTCGTCCTGGCGGAAAACCGCTCGGTGGTCGTCTCCGATATCGCGCAGCACGCCTATTTCCACGGGCGCCATCTGCCACTGCGCCGCCTCAATCCCGCCTCGTTTGCCAGCGCGCCCGTCCGCTGCCCTCACGGTGACGTGCTCGGCGTCCTCACCGTCTTCTCCTGCCAGACGCGGCGGCCCATGGCCGTCGATGAGCTGAGAATGTTGGAGAGCCTGGCGGAGATTGCCGCCAACCAGCTCGAACTGCGCCGGCTACAGCGCAGGATGTGCGGCGAAGCCCTGCCCCCGGCAACCGCTGAGCAGCACGAAACCTCCCTGTGGCCCAGCATGCTGGATATGCGCCGCGCACTCGAAGAGCGGCAGTTTGTCCTCTACTACCAGCCCGAGGTGGAACTCGCAACCCGCAGAATCGTTGGCCTGGAGGCGCTCATCCGCTGGGTGCATCCCCAGCGCGGCCTCATCCCTCCCATGCACTTCATTCCCGCCGCGGAAGAGAGCGGCATGATTCTGCCCATCGGCGACTGGGGCCTGGCCGAAGCCTGCCGGCAGATCCAGGCCTGGGAAAGCCACAGCTCCGGGTCCGCGGCGCCTCGCGTATGCGTCAATCTCTCGGCCCATCAGTTTGCCCGCGAAGGGCTCGCCGATCACGTGGAAGCGCTGCTCCGCCGGGCACACATCCCCAGCCGCCAGCTGGGCCTGGAGATGACTGAGTCCAGCCTGATCTCGGATACCGGCCTTACCATGGAGGTGCTCGGCAGCCTGCGCCGCCTCGGCGTCTCTCTGCTCATGGATGACTTCGGAACCGGATACAGCTCGCTGCACAATCTCCACTCCTTTCCCTTCGATGTGCTCAAGATCGACCGCTCCTTCGTGAACCGCATGACCCAGGGCGATCAGCCGCTGCAGATTGTGCGCACCATCGTTGACCTGGCGCGCGCCCTGGGCATGGACGTCGTAGCCGAAGGCATTGAAACCCGCCAGCAGTATGACCTGCTCCGGCAGATGGGCTGCCGCTACGGGCAGGGCTTCCTCTTCGCGCGGCCCCTTCCCGCAGAGCAGATCACCCATATGCTCTCCCTCCCCGGGCAAACCCTGCCCGATCCGGCCTGAGTGCCCAGTAGGCGCGGAGTGTGTACCAATCTGGCACCTCCGTCGCACAAGTCATTTTTGGGAATATGCACGCGCGTATTTCTCAGGTTCTCCCTGCAATGCACGGCCATGTGCAGACTATGCTGCATGGTATGCCTCAGAGTGCAGATGCCGCCGTTCCCGCTCCCCATGCAAGTTTCTCGGGGGTGCTGGCGGCCTTCTCTTCCTTGGCATCTCAGCCCTCCCCCACCTCCAAAAGTGACCAGTTGGACGATGACGTCGTCACGCTGAGCTATGAACGCGCCCTGCGCACGCATTCTCGCCACAGGCCTTCGGAATCGATGGATTGGTCCCTTCCTGCGGTTGCCGCAGAGAAGAGCAGCCTGCCACAGCCAGCCCTGCGCGGTGATGCCGTTGAATCCCAATCCCGTCCGGAAGATCTGAAGTCTGCCAGCATCACCCTGCGCATGACCCAGGCCGAGTGCAACCAGTTGCGTGCGCGCGCCGCTGAGGCTCGCATGACGGTCTCCGCCTATCTGCGTTCCTGCGCCTTTGAGGTGGAAGCCCTGCGGGCCCAGGTGAAGGAGGCGCTGGTACAGCTGCGGCAGGCCTCTGTGCAACAAACCCCTGGACCAGGCAACCGTCCCTGGTGGCGCCCCTGGCAGCACGGTCCCCGGCGCACCCGGCAGAATTAAGGCTCAATCTCCAGCACCAGGCACTTCAAATATTCCGTCTCCGGCAAATTGAGCATCACGGGGTGGTCCGGCGCGGCCCCGCGGCGTTCCAGCAGCCGCACGCGTCGCCCGGCATCCATCGCAGCGGCGGCCACGGTGGCCTCCAGGTCGGCCCAGCCGACATGGTGCGAGCAGGAGCACGTCACCAGCAGGCCCCCCGCACGCAGCATCCGCATCGCGCGCAGATTCAGCTCCTTGTAGCCGCGTAGAGCGCCCTCCACCGCCCGCCGCGATTTGGCAAACGCCGGCGGATCCAGAACGATGGTGTCAAAGCGTTCGCCTGCATCTGACCAGCCGCGAAGCAGTTCGAAGGCGTCCGCCTCCATCCAGTCCACCTCGGCGCTCAAAGCAGCACGATTCGCCGCCAGATTGCGGTCCGCAACTTCCAGTGAGGCGCGGGAGGCGTCCACGCCTGTCACCTGGCGGCACACCTCAGCCAGATGCAGCGCAAACCCGCCCTGGTAGCAGCAGACGTCGAGCGCGCGGCCGTTCGTGCCCAGCCATTTTGCCCAGTCCCGGGCAGCGGCATAGTTGGTGCGCTGGTCGAGAAACGCGCCGGTCTTCTGCCCCGCATTGGCATCGTAGTGGAAGGTAAGCCCGTTGATGTGAAATGCCGTGCTGGCCAGCGGCTTGCCCGGCGCGGCGCTCCACAGCGCCTCCGGGCTTGGTACTGTGATGCCTTCCAGCTCGCGGATGCGCGGATCGGGCCTCTCCCACACCGCGGCGGGGGCCAGTTCCTCCTGCACCACCCGCGTGCAGATCGCGCGCGTGGCCGCGGTATCCAGTCCCTTCACCAGCAGTTGCAGAATCACCAGGTCGCCATACTTGTCCGCAACCAGGCCGGGGAGTTCGTCCGCCTCGCTGAAGCACAATCGGCAGGCGTCGTTTGCCGCATCCAGCAGGGGCCTGCGGCGCGCCAGGGCGCGGCGCAGGCGCGTCTCCAGCAGCTCCAGCCATTGCGGCTCCTCCAGCGCTTCATGCGCCACCATGCGCAAAACAATCTGCGATTGCGGACTGTACAGCGCCGTTCCCAACAGCAGGCCTCGATTGTCGGCAACCGGCAGCAAAGCCGGAGGCGCATCCGCGTGCGCATCGGGCAGCACAATCTGTTCCACATCCGAGGCGTAGATCCAGACTGCGCCACTGCGAAGACGGTCTGCTGCGCGGCGACTGATCATCGCGCCCACCGCACCAGACGGCGCGGCCACGGAGGCGGTTTTGCGCTGCGGGGCGCTTTGCTGGTTCTGCCTGGACGGAGAGGTGCGCGGCTTGCTCATAGCTCCAGTGTAGGGCCTGCCGCAAACTTGCAAACTCGCTAACTTGCTAGCTTACCCGCCAGTAGGTTGTGCCTGGATGCGGCCTATAATGAAGCATGGCGACTGTCCGGCAGTCCATCCCGGCAGACTCTCCCGGCGCCTCTGCAAAATCGGCAGGCGCTGCGCGCGGAGGTGCGCGCGCCGACGAGCCGCAGTCACAGGCCGTTCCCATCCACGACCGCTTTGAGGCGCTGCTCCGCCACGTCCAGGCCAATCGTCCCCACGAAGACATCTCCCTCATCCGCAAGGCTTGGGACTTCTGCGTCCAGCACCATGACGGACAGATGCGCGCCAGTGGCGAGCCCTATATCATCCATCCGCTCGAAGTGGCCGAGGTTCTGGCGGAGATGAAGCTGGATGCCACGGCCATCGCCGCCGGCCTGCTGCATGACTCGGTGGAAGACACCCAGGCAACCACTGAAGAGATTGCGGTTCAGTTCGGCAGCCAGGTGGCGCATATCGTTGAAGGCGTCACCAAGATCGAAAAGATTCAGTTCGCCAACCGGGAAGACCGCCAGGCGGAAAACGTGCGCAAGATGCTGCTGGCCATGGTGTCGGATGTGCGCGTGGTTCTCATCAAGCTCGCGGATCGCCTGCACAACATGCGCACCCTGGAGCACCTGCAGCCGGATCGCCAGCAGGCCATCGCCCAGGAAACGCTGGATATCTATGCGCCGCTCGCCCACCGTCTCGGCATGGGCAAAGTGCGCGGCGAGCTCGAGGATCTCGCCTTCCGCTACACCGATCCCGTGAGCTACGAGCGGGTCCAGGCCGCCGTCGAAGCGCGCCGCGTCGAGGGCGAGCAGTTTCTGCGCGGCGTGGATGACACCCTGGTGGAGCAGTTGCGCGAAAACGGCATCCATGCGCGCGTGGAGTGGCGCATCAAGCGCCTGTACTCCATCTTCCAGAAGATCGAGCGCTCCAAAGTCTCCTTCGATCAGGTGTACGATCTGCTGGCCGTTCGCGTCATCACCCAGGATGTCGCCTCCTGTTATGCCGTCTTCGGCCTGATCCACTCCCTGTGGCGGCCGGTTCCCGGGCGCATCAAGGACTTCATCGCCATGCCCCGCGCTAACCGCTACCAGTCCCTGCACACCACCGTGATGGGCGCTGGCGGACACCAGTTTGAGGTGCAGATTCGCACCGAGGAGATGCACCGCATCGCCGAGGAAGGCATCGCTGCTCACTGGAAGTACAAGGCCGGCGAAAATGCCGTAACCGCCCGTGACGAGGAGCGGCTCAACTGGATTCGCCAGCTCGTCGAGTGGCAGAAGGAGATGACCGACCCCAACGAATTCCTCTCCAGCCTGAAGATGGATCTCTATCCCGATGAGGTCTACACCTTCACGCCCAAGGGGAAGGTCGTGGTCATTCCCGCCGGGGGCACCCCCGTCGACTTTGCCTACACCATTCACACTGAAGTGGGCCACACCTGCGTCAGCGCCAAGGTGAATGGGCGCATGGTGCCTCTGCGCAGCAAGCTCCGCACCGGCGACATCGTCGAAATCGTCACCCAGAAGGATCATCACCCCAGCCGCGACTGGCTGACCTTCGTCAAGAGTCCCCGCGCGCGCAACAAGATCAAGCACTGGCTCAATGAAGATCAGCGCCGCCGCGCCGTGGAGATCGGCCGCAAGCTGCTGGAGCGCGAAGCGCGCAAGCACAAGGTGCCCATGGCGCAGATCGGCGATCAGGATCTGGGCCGCATCGCCAATGAGTTCGGCGTGGCCACCGCGGCGGATTTGCTGGCCACCATCGGCCAGGGCAAGCACACCGCGCACCAGATACTCAACAAGCTCGCCCCCGGCTACGCCAGCCCCGCGCCCTCAGACTCCGCTCCGGAGACCCGGCCCGGCACTGAGACGCAGATGTCCGAGACGGTGCGCAAACTGCACCTGACCGGCTCGGACGCCCTCCAGGTCGAAGGCCAAAGCGATCTGCTCGTCTATCGCGCCCGCTGCTGCAATCCCATCCGCGGCGAGGAGATTGTTGGCTACGTGACCCGGGGCAAGGGCGTCGCCGTCCATGCCCGCAGTTGCCCCAACGTCCAGAACCTGCTCTTTGAGAGCGACCGCCGTATCGCCGTGGAGTGGGCCCGCTCCAGTGACCTCCCTGCCGGCCGTACGCTGCGCTTCCCCGTCAAGATCACCGTCTTCTGCGACGACCGCCCCGGCATGTTGAAAGAGCTCACCGCCGTCATCTCCGACGAAAACGCCAACATCCGCGGCGTGGAGATCAACCACGACGAGTCTGGCGAGGCCATCATCGAGTTTGTCGTCGAAGCCGAAGACGTGCGCCACCTGGGCCGCATGGTGCTTGGCCTGCGCCGGGTTAGCGGCGTACGTACCGTGCAGCGTACCCAGAAGCTCTGAGTCACTCCATGAACACAAGCCGTGTCCAGGACCGAAGCAGGCTGTTGCGCGGCCTCCGCGTCATCGACGGCGGGCTGGCCTCGGAGCTGGAGTACCATGGCGCGCATCTCAGCGGCCCGCTCTGGTCCGCGCACGTGCTGGAGGACGAGCCTGAGACGCTGCGCATGGTCCATTGCGCCTACATCGAGGCCGGCGCCGAGTGCATCGCCACGTGCAGCTACCAGGTCTCGCGCATGGGCTACGCAGAGATGGGCCTTCCCGCGGAGCGCGCCGATCAGGCCCTGCTCAAATCCGTCGCCCTGGCGCGCGCGGCAGTCGCGGAGTTTCCTCAGCGCCAGGTGCTCGTCGCCGGCTCGCTCGGCCCCTACGGCGCGGCCCTGCACAACGGCGCGGAGTACCACGGCAACTACGACTGCTCTTTCCCTGCCCTCGTCGAGTTTCATCGCCAGCGCATCGCCGTCTGGGCGCAGACCGGCGCCGCCGACGCGCCTGACCTGCTCGCCTTTGAGACCCTCCCATCGCTCGACGAAGCCCGCGCCATTGGCCAGGCGCTCGCCCCCTGGCCGCATCTGTCCGCGTGGTTCAGCTTTACCTGCCGCGACGCGCAGCATGTGGCCCACGGAGAGCTCCTGCGCGAGTGTGCCGCCCTCGTCGCGCGCCTTCCCCAAACCCTGGCCATTGGCGTCAACTGCGTCCCACCCGCGTGGATACCGGCTTTGATCGCCGAACTGCGCGCGGCCTCAGACAAGCCCATCCTCGTCTATCCAAACTCCGGCGAAACCTGGGATGCCGCACACCGCTGCTGGACGGGCACTACGGATGCCATGGAATACGGAAAGGCCGCAGCCTCCTGGTATGCCGCAGGCGCGCAGATCGTCGGCGGCTGTTGCCGCACCCGCCCGCAGCATATCCGGCAAGTCGCGCAGGCCGCGCTGCATTGCCCCGCCGCAGCGGCTGAGCCTTCCGCGCCCGTCTGATCGGCCCGTCACCTCTCCGGGCCTGGGTTTTGTTTTTAGGAGGCCTACAGAAGCTGCAACAGGGCAACCTGCTTCGACGGCGGCACAAACCCCTGCGCGCGCGACACGATGGCCAGCTTCTCCCGGCTGAGCAGCTTGCGAATCTGGCTGCGCGCGTGCTCCGCCCATGGTCCCTGCTTGTCCAGCCGGACGTAGGTTTGCCAGTGGCACAGCGCCTGGCGGTGCTGTCCCTTGCGTTCATACGCCAGCGCCAGATTGTAGTGCGCGTCCGCATAGTGCGGTGAGAGCGCAATTGCCTGCTGATACGCGAGGATCGACTCTTCAAACCGCTGCAGCTCATCCAGCACATTGCCCAGGTCGAAATAGGCCAGCACGTAGCTCGGATCTGCCGCCGTGGCGCGGCGATACATCACCTCCGCCCGCGCATACTGGCGCAGATGAAAGTAGATGGTGCCCAGGTTGATATAGGCTGCGGCATACTCCGGGTCGATCTCGATGATCTCCTCGTAGAGCCGGATCGCCTCCTGCTTCTCCTCGGCCTCTTCCGCCTGCACCGCTGCCAGAAAGCGCTCCTGCACGTCGCTCGTCTTCCCGGCGCCCGCGCGCCGCATCAGGCATGGTTCCGTGGCCGCCTGCGGTTGTTTCGCGCTTTCGGCTCGCTCAAAGTCGAAGAGCAGTTGCCGGCTGATCGGCTCCATCATGGCTCCGTGATGGCGGAAGGCAATCCGCGCACCCGTACGCACCACGCAGGCCTCCTGCAGTGGATTGGCCATGCCCGACACGGCTTTCATCGCCAGAACAGAATGACGGATCGCGGATGCGGAAACATCCTCCTCGCGCAGCGCGCGCAGCGTGCGCAACAAACCGAGATCCTGAAAGCTGTACGTCTGCTGCGGGGGAACGATGCCTGCCCGTTCCCATCCCTGCAACTGGTGGGAACTGATCTGCAGGATTCTCAACACATCCTGACGGCTATAGATGGTCACTCGTCCATGCTCCTGTGTTGGTCCTGCGCGTCATTGGGAACCGCAACATCTTCATGCCTGGATTCCTTGCTCCACGCCGGGGACTTGGCTCCTGGAACAATCAAGGAGGAACCGCTCTTGCTCACGATTATGCCAAGACTCTGCGTGGAAGAGCAGGTCAGAACTCCCCGGGCAACAAAAAAATCGTGGATAACCCGTACATTACTTGGTTCATTTTGCTTGACGGCCGCAGCCATTTACGGTTTGTTCAAACAAATGCCGCACACAGCAGGAAGAATGCCCAGGCAAGCTGCGCAGCCCGCAACCAGAAAAATCCCATATATGTCGTCGATGAATTTCGTGCGCCAGGAGAGGTGATCTTTGGCTCTTCCTCAGGTCTGAGAAGAAGGAGGGAGAATGGAGCCGACGATCGGACTTGAACCGATGACCTGCTGATTACGAATCAGCTGCTCTACCAACTGAGCTACGTCGGCTTACACTCCTCTGATTGTATCGTTGCCCATCGAGAAGGTAAAGTTGAGCGTTCGCTGCATCGCACCAAATCATCGCCCGAGCGAGGGAAGCATGAGCATCTTGACGCAAACCCTGCAACTCGCCGTCCGCATCGCAATTGTGTGGGCCGCCGGATTTCTGCTCGCGGTCGCCGTGCGCGCCATGCTGCCTGACAAAACCGGAGTCAACTTCCTCGGCAGCCAGGGTGACCTCTTCGTGCCCTTCAGCCGGCTTGGCTTTTGGACCTGCCTGCTGGCCACAGTCACGGTCACCGCCCTGGTGGTCGTTCGCGCCATGCTCGCCGACATGGGCTGGCACAGCGTCCATTGAAACTGTTGCATTTTTTGTCACAAAAACGGAAAGAGCCGCCCGGCAACAGGGCAGCTCTTCCCTTAGGGAGAATAGTTCCAACGGAGGCAAAACCATCAGAACTTTCTGGCTGCATAGTAGGAGCGGGGAGAGATGGTGTCAAGGATAAATCAGACTTAAAATAATCTATTTGTAATCAATTACTTACGAGACGCCCAACGCGGACTTTTAGTAACCGCGTCTTCGTCTTTTGTTTGCCTTCCGCCCGCGCAGATCTTCGAGGATTGTCCTGTTTTCTTAGAGTTTTACCCTGTTTTTCCACAGGTTTTCCACGCGTTAACCCTTCGGATACTGTTCCTTCGACAGGCTGCCGGATGCCTCCTCCGGCTCCCGCAGATCGATCCGGATGAACTCCTCGTCGTAGACAGAAGAGACCGGCTTGCCTCGCGCCACGCGATACAGCGCACGCCCGCCGCCCAGGAAGAATCCCAGCAGGATCGCTGCGCCGCCGCCGATGATCACCAGCGTCGCAATGCCCATGAGCAGTTGGCCTGTCTTGGCCACCTCCGACTCGGACTCGCCCGGAATCACCGTCAGATTGGCTTCAAAGTGCACCATCTCCAGCAGCCGGTGGCTCTCGTCGGGAATAGCGTCGCCGCTGACGATGGTCACCAGCGGCCCGCTGCGATGCACCGCCAGCGAAGCTTGGTCGGAATCTACCAGCGGCTTGGGCCACGCAGGCTGTGCCTGGCTGCCCGCCTTCAGGTAAGCCTGAATCCTGTTCTCCTGCGCCGCCGCCATCTGCGGCGTGGGATAGTTGAGGATGGTCAGCGTCGCCGGGCCGGACGAAAGACCATAGCTGGCCGTGACGGCGTCCGCGCCCATGTCAAAGCCGACGAGTTGTGGCGGCAGCACGCCTCCGCTGCCGGCGTAGCCCGACGGGCCCTCGGCATAGTGAATGGTCTGCCCTTCCAGCGAATTGTGTGGCAGAAACGCCAGGATCGGCGGCAGAATGGCGCGGTTGCCCTCCGCCTGCGGTAGTCGCTTGGCCAGGTCGCGCATCTCTCCGGCCGACATGGGGCCGATCTGCGAGAAGGTGGCATCCACTACAGTTGCACCCTTCCAGAACAGCACCCGATTCTTGTCCGACGTAGCGCCGGCGCCAATCTCTTCCTTCGGCCATCCGTTCTGTCGATAGAAGGAGTAAGCGCCGTAGGAACCGCTCACATCCTGGAAGCGCAGCACGCGCACCGTAAGGGTCTCGCCCTCTCGCTTGTAGGTGGCCTGAGCGCCGCCCGTAAACCCGTACTCTTTCAGAGCGGCTGCCTGCGTGGCATCCGCCTGCGCCGCATCGCTCAGAGCCTGCGGTGGCGCCGCCTGCACCCAGCCATCGAACGCATCTGGAAGCAGGGCCGTCGGCGAAGCAGGCAGCGTGATGTGCTGCACCGTCGGGGCGGACGCCGGTTTTGCCTGCGCCGTCTGGGATACAGCGTATCCACTTGCCATCAACGCCGCCGCCCACACCGCACTCGCTATCCACCGCATCGAATCGCTCCACCTTGCTCTGATTTCTAGGGTACACGCTCCGCCTGCGGTCGGTTCCAACGGGCCTTTCCCTGCGGATCGTCCAGGATTCGCTTCAATGCACTGTGCTGTCGTAGGGCGTCAACCGGGGCAGCCAGCGGCGGACGTTTGCTCTGTAGTGGACATACTCCTCGCCATAGCGCCGTTGCAGCGCTGGCTCCTCGTAGAGGCGAATGAAAACATTGAAGCCCACACACAACAGGATCCCGAACAGGATCATGCCGCGGCTGCGCAACAGCAGCGCCTCGCCCGCCACAGACACAAGAACGCCGGCGTACATAGGATTCCGCACAAAACGATAAAAGCCGCTGACCACCAGTCTCTCCGTAGGCAACACCGGAATCAGCGTGCCACGGCCAACCACAACAAAGCGGCACACTGATTCCACGCCGGGAATGAGCCCGAGAACAATCAGCGCAACTGCGAGGGCGCATTGCGCCGCCGGCTCATCCGCCGGAATATAGAAGCGGGTAAGCCAGTAGGGCACAAGAACAAGCGCAATTCCCGGTCCGCCAAAGACGGTGAAAAGAAGAGACACGGCGATGTGGCTGCCGCGACTGGCCATGGAGTACTTCCTATTCCATGTTGTCTATGCCGGATACGCCCCGGAGATGTACCCTTCCAGCGCCTGGATCGTGTGCTCCTGGCCAGAGATCACCCACTTCACCAGGTCGCCGATCGAAACCAGGCCGACAACCTGCTCGCCCTGCATCACCGGCAGGTGGCGAAAACGGTGATCGGTCATCATCGCCATGCACTCGTCCACGGTATGCTCCGGCGTCACAAAGTTCACCGGCGTGGTCATGATCTCATGCACCTTGGTCGCCCGGGAGGCATGCCCCAGCAGCGCCACCTTGCGCGCGTAATCCCGCTCCGAGAGGATGCCGACGAGCCGGTCACCGGAGAGCACAAGCACCGAGCCCACGTCATTGTCGGCCATCATCTGGATCGCCTCGTAGACAGTCTGTTCGGGAGCGATCGACAGGATGCGGCGATTGCCTTTGCTCTTCAGCACCAATCCAATCTTGTCGCAAATCTTCATGGAAGCCTCCTGAAAATCGAGTCGCCACAAACGCTCAACTCATGCCGGAGCGGAAAGGATCGTGGTGCAACGCAGTGTACCCCGATTCGTGCGGAATCGTCCAACAGGCCACACTGCGCGCTCAGGCAATCTGAGGACTCTCCTCCAGAGGCAACGGAGGCGGAGGCGGAAATAGAAGATCGCCAAGCGGCTGGTAACGCCCGCCATAGTAGAGAAGCGCGTACTCTCTGCTCCAAGTGGCAATGGGCCCAACCAGGCAGAAGTATGCGATCATGATCCCGGCAAAGCCCATAACGGCAAGGAAGATCCGCAGCGCGAGGCCTGCGGCCGCAAGCCCTCCGCTGGCCCCGGCAAAGAACCCGTTGAAGCCATGCGCAATCAGAACCACGACGGCCACCGAAAGGATCAGGGGGAGAATGGCCGCCAGGATCAGCGCGATGCCGGCAGCAATCGGAAGCAGAACGCGCAGCAGCGCATAAAGAAGGAAGGAGCCTTTCTCTGCGGCAATGCGCTGGCGTGCGGCTCGCCACGCCTCGGCCACTGAAGCATTTTCAAGCGCCATATGCGGCAGCATGAAGTCATGAATCACGATCTCGACAGCCAGCGCGATCAGGAATAGAAGCAGAATGGCCAGCACAAGCGCCACGATCGCCGCCACAGTCACCGGCATCCTGAACCCTGAGCCGCTGCTATCCATGTGCGAACGAATCTGCCACACCCCTGCAATTGCAACTCCGGACAGCGCCAGCACTGACATCAGAAATAGAACGCCCATCACCAGATACAGCTTGAACATGCGCATCGACTCGACAGCGTAGCGGCGCCACGCCGGCAGAATCTCGCGGGTCTGATGCACCAGGCAGTGAAAAAACGCAAAGCGCAGCCGGGTGACCAGGTAAAAGATGTAGATGCTCAGTGCAATGAACGCCAGCGCCAGCGCCACAATCGCCGCGATTCCCGCTGCCGAATTCCACGAAAATGCCCCTGCGGAGAACATAGCCGCTCCGGCAAAGGCATGGCCCTGGGCATGGTGTTGGTTATAGCTGCCTGAACTGCCGAAGCCCTCCGTGATGGTGGCAACCACGGCCAGCTTCAGATAGGTGGAGAAGCGGAAAGGCCTGAACAGATACGTGCGCGTGCGGCTGACCGCGGGTGAAATGGCTTGCGAAGCTGTGTATGCAAACATGGGCAGGCTCCTGGCGTGGCCAGCCTATCACGAAAGACGCGCAACAGGATGCAGCAATTTACGCCCCGGACAAGGTGCCCAGCCACGCATCAAAGACCTCCAGCGCCCGCTCGCACTGGATGCGGTGCCGCTCCTTCTTGTCGCGAATCTTCTTGCGCAGCTCCTCTTCCAGCGGCTCCAACAGGTCAAACGTAATATTCGCCGGCTGAAAGTCCCTGGCCTCCGCATGTGTAATGTAGTGCACCAGCGAGCCCAGTGCCGTTCCCCGCGGAACCGGAGCCGGCTCCACCCCCCGCGCCAGCGATGCCGCATACAGCCCGGCCAGCATGCCCGTGGCAATGGACTCCGTATACCCCTCCACGCCGGAGATCTGCCCGGCAAACAGCAGATGCGGCGCCTTCTTCAGCCGCAGATGCTCGTCCAGCAGCAGCGGCGCCTGAATATACGTGTTGCGATGGATCTGCCCGTAGCGCAGAAATCGCGCATTCTCCAGTCCCGGAATCAGGCGCAGCACCCGCGCCTGCTCGCCATACTTCAGGTGATTCTGAAAGCCCACCAGGTTGTAGCTGTCCGCGCGCAGATTCTCCTTGCGCAGTTGCACCACGGCCCACGGCGTTTTGCCCGTCCGCGGATCGCGCAGGCCCACCGGCTTCATCGGACCAAAGCGCAGTGTGTCGCGGCCACGGCGCGCCAGCACCTCGATGGGCAGGCAGCCCTCAAAGTAGTCCAGCTTCTCCCATTCCTTCTCCTCCGCGGCCTCGGCGGCCACCAGCGCGTCGTAGAAGCGGTCATACTCCTCGCGATCCATCGGGCAATTGATGTAGTCCGCAGTGCCCTTGTCCCACCGCGCGGCAAAGTAGACGCGCTCCATATCAATTGACTCGGCATCCACAATCGGCGAGATGGAGTCGTAGAAAGCCAGCCGCCCCGCTCCCGTCAGCCGCTCAATCTCCGCGCTCAGCGCATCGGAGGTCAACGGCCCCGTAGCAACAATCGTGTACTGCGCCCCGCCCGCATCCGCCTCCAGGCTGGTCACCTCTTCCCGGATCACGCGAATCCCCGGCTCCGCGGCAATCGCCTCGCTGATCCGCCGGGAAAACTCCACCCGATCCACCGCCAGCGCATGACCCGCCGGCACCGCCGTCTCATCCGCCATCCGCAACAGCGCCGAGCCGCCCCGGCGCATCTCCTGCTTCAGCAGCCACGGCGCCGTATGCGGGGACTCGCTCTTCAGCGAGTTCGAGCACACCAGCTCGCCAAACTCCGTAGTCTGGTGGGCGGGCGTCAACCGAGGCTTGCCATCCACCACCGTGCGCAGCTCATACAGATCCACCTCGCAGCCCAGCCGTGCCGCCGTCAGCGCCGCCTCCGGCCCGGCCAGTCCGCCGCCAATCACGCGAATCTTCATCGAGCCGCCTCCGCCGCGCGCGCCAGTCGTTCCACCGCCTCGCCCTCCACGCGCACGTTTCGCCACTCGTCCAGAAACTCCGCTCCCATCGCGCGGTAGAAATCAATCGCCGGCGTGTTCCAGTCCAGCACCTCCCACTGCAGGCGGCGGCAGCCCTTTTCCAGCGCAAACACAGCCACCTGTTGCAGCAGAGCCTTCCCAATGCCCAGCCCGCGCAGCTCCGGGTAAACAAACAGATCTTCCAGGTAGATGCCCGGCCGTCCCTGCCACGTCGAATAGTTGAAAAAGAACAGCGCAAAGCCGGCCGCGCGCCCCTCGTGCTCGGCAATCAGGCAGTGGTAAAAAGGCTGCGGCCCAAAGCCGTCGCGCAGCAGCCCCTCCTCGGTGGCCACCACCGCATCCGGCGCGCGCTCATACTCCGCCAAAGCGCGAATGAATTCAAGAATTTGCGGCACATCGGCGGGCGTCGCCCTGCGGATCGTCGTCATATTCCATATTTTAGGTGGCCCAGCCCGCCAATCCCCTCGCCGGCAAAAAGCGCGCTCCGTCCTGCACTGTGATGCAGCCCACACCAGCCCTCATCCGTCCACATTATGATGAGGAGGAAAATGCCCGGTGTGCCACCGGTTTCTGACGACTTCCGCACCGCGCAGCGCCAGATCGGTTCGTACCGCGCAGCAACCCATCCTTCCGTCAACCTCTTGTGCCCGGCACTCGGTTGGATTTAACGTTGGTCTGCGAAGATAAATCCTCCACCAGGCCGTAGGTGTGCAGCAAACGCTGCCGGCTGGGAGGCCGAAGAGACGCAACCTTGCCCGCGCGGTCGGCCTGTTTGCCTCTCGCGTAGCGATGATTTTTCATGAGCATCCAGGCCCCATCGCCTGTCTTGCTCTCAAGGAGAAGAAGATGAAACGTATCCTTCCACTCTGGCTGGGCGTGCTGGCATTCGCCCTGGTGCCTGCTTTTGCACAGCAACCTCCCACCGCCATGGGCAAGATTCACGGCCATGTCACCAATCCCACCGGCGAACCCCAGGGCACCGGCTCGGTCAGCCTCTCCACCGACGGCGGCAACACCCTCAAGTTCACCTTCCCGGTGGATGCCAACGGCGACTACTCCGGCCAGGCTGCCGCAGGCACCTATATGGTCGTCTATCGCGCCCCCGACACACCTCCCGGCAAAATGGTCGACTTCATCAAGAGCGTCAAGATCGATCCCGGTCAGGACACGCTCGCCGACATCGACATGTCCCGCGCCGAGTACATCAGTAAGCTCCCCAAGGAGCAGCAGCAGCAGCTTGAGGAACTGAAGAAGTCCAACGCCGCCGCCATGAAGGCCAACGTGGTCATCAACCACCTCAATGCCGATCTGCGCGCCGTCGCCGAAGACAAGAAGCAGGTGGATGGCGCCCGCGCCGCCGCAGCCCAGGCCCTTGGCGCCAGCGCCTCGCGCACCGACCTCGAAGCCAAGACCGAAGAGCTCAAGAACGCCCGGTACACCGACATTGAGACGCTGATGGCCAAGGACACGCAGCTCAAGCCGGAAGAGGCCATTCTGTGGGCCAACCTCGCCTACGGTCAGGCCGGCCTCAAGAAGTACGACGACGCCATCACCTCTTACAAGAAGGCGCTCGATCTGGAGAATGCCTCCAAGAAGCCCCGCACTGAGATTCTCGGCGTAGCCAACTCCGGCCTGGGCGAGGTCTACGCCCGCACCGGCAAGGCCACCGATGCTGAGGCTGCATTTGATGCTGCGGCCAAGGCCGATCCGCCCCGCGCCGCGCTCTACCTGCGCAACGAGGCCGTGATCTTCTCCCAGGTGGGCAACACCGACGCGCAGGTCACCGCCGCCGATGAGGCCATCAAGGTCGATCCCAACGACGCCATCCTCTACTACCTCAAGGGCCAGGGCCTGGTGCAGAAGGCCACCATCGATCCCAAGACGCAGCGCATCGTGCTGCCCCAGGATTGCATGGACGCCTACAAGAAGTATCTGGAGCTGGCCCCCAACGGTCCCTTCGCTCCCGAGGTCTCCGGCATCCTCAGCCAGGCGGGCGAGAAGGTCAGCTCCTCCTACAAGGCAGGCAGAAAGCGCTAATCCCCTCCTGCCTGCACTGCTTCAAGGGCGCTTCCCCACGGAAGCGCCCTTCGTCTTTGCACCCCGCGCCCAGCCTCTCCCCCAGCCGCTGTAATCCTGAGCGAAGCGCAGCGCAGAGAAGGATCTGCATGTGTTCTTCGGCGGCTGGCCCGAATGCAGGAAAGCCAATCCAGACACAAACACCGGCTGCCCCAGGTGCCTCGCCTTTGGGCACCTGGGAAACCACATCTCCCAGCAGTCCAGCACACGCAAGCCCCACCCCAGCCGCTGTCATTCAGAGCGCACGGGGCCCCAAACGCCTTTTAGTTTGGGGGTGGTAAGCGAAGAATCTGCGGTTGCCCTTCACGCCCTTCGCATCATCACAAACCCCGGCTGCCCCAGGTGCCTCGCCGTTGGGCACCTGGAAGACCAAATCTCCCACCGGCCAGCACACGCACTCCCCACGCCGTAGGCGCAGCAGTGGTTAGCCCCGCGCTTCAGCGTGGGGGATGCGCAAGCAGAAAGCCCGCCAGTCCCGTTGGGACGACGCCAGACGACCGCGAGGGCTTCAGCCCCTGCAAACGAGCACACCCCTACCCCAGCCGCTGTCATCCTGAACGCAGCGCAGCGCAGGGAAGGATCTGCATTTGTTCTTCGGCGGCTGGCCCGAATGCAGGAAAGCTAATCCAGACACGACGCCCGGCTGCCCCAGGTGCCTCGCCGTTGGGCACCTGGGAAACCACATCTCCCAGCAGTCCAGCACACACAAGCCCCACCCCAGCCGCTGTCATTCAGAGCGCACGGGGCCCCAAACGCCTTTCATGTCAAGTGCATGGAGATGGTTTACAGCTTGTCTACAGACATCCTTTACATAGTTGAGATGTTTTGTTGTTCAACGAAGCGGTCGACGATCGTCGACCGCTTCGTTGCCGGGTTGAGTTCGCGGA
>DAIDGZ010000127.1 GCA_027452125.1 Acidobacteriaceae bacterium
GCCCTCATGCCACAGCTCCCAGCCCCGACCCGGCGGACGGCAGACAGCGGGAAGGTCACAACCGGCCCAAAACCCCAAAAAATGCAGCATTTCCCTCGATAAAATGCGCGTTTTTCAGCATAAATACACATACTTTTCTGCATGTCCCCGCGGGCCGATCCGCCCAGCAACCCATTTCAAAACTGCAACTTACCGCGGCACCCTCCCCTCGAAAAGGCCGCAAAATCCGCCCCACCCCCTCCCCCCACCAGACGGCGCACCGCCTTGCAAAAAGCAGGGGCGGCCCGCCTCGCGGACCGCCCCTGCGCGATGAGCTTTCGCTCACTTCGTCTCTACTTGCTTTCCTTCGCCTTCACAAAGTTGTGCGCCACGTCGCGCACAAACGGCACCGCGCCCTGCGGCACCGCCACATTGCCCCGCAAAATCGACTCGAAGCTGTGCGGCGCACCGTAGTAGGTCTCCGTGGCATCCTTGTCCTGGGTCACGCTGGTGCCGTCCAGGTCAATGCCCGCAAACAGTCCCTTGCTGCGCGAGTAGCTCAGCAGCTCGGCGTTCATCTTCCAGTCCGTCGAAGCCTGCCCCGCACGGCCAACCGGTCCAGCCGCCGCCGAAGCATCGCCCCCGATCTTGAACTTGCTCTTCAGCAAGTCCTGGAAGCCGCGGTCATTCACCGCCACCAGTACCAGGTCCGTCGACTGCCCGCCAATCTGGAAGCCGAAGGATCCACCCGCCATGCGGATGAACACCGGCGCGCTCCAGCCATGCCCGGTGCGGCACGTGACCACCCCCCGGCCATACTGCGCGCCAAACACAAACGCACCCTTCAGCATCCCCGGCACCACCGCCACGCAGGTAGCCTGTTCCAGAATGTTCTGCGGAATGCTCCGATCCTGGGCATGCATGATCTCGTCAATCACCACCTTGGCCGAGTCGATCCGGTTCTGCAGGTCTTCGCGGCTGGAGGCGGCAAAAGCGTTACACGACAGCAAAAGACAAAAGCAAAGACAAGCAGCAAATTTCTTCATCTCGGATCCTTTCGAACCCGCGCTTCCTGGCGCGGGCGTTTGGGGGTTTGCAGGTGAGTTGCTCGCCCGTATCCAGGGCCAGCCGGTCATCCAAACGTCGGAGAATCGGCAACCGGTCTCCGTCTCTGGACACAGCCTACCCTATCCCGGGCGCGCATGCACCTGTCTCCGTTTAGACCCCGATTGGCCGAAAAGAGTTGCACACGGCACCTGACGAAATGACCACAGTGCACCATGCGAACACGTCAGCGCCTAAGCAGCTAAGCTCAATTGCAGGTTGGATTTCCGGCAGGAGAGATGCAGATCGAATCTTCCGCGTTTTAGGGCAAAAAAGAGGAGTTCTCAGGCATCATGGTTCACATGCGGCCGGGGAACTCCTTTCCCCAGATCTGCGTTGTTTCTTCCTTGAGAGTGAAGGAAAGGCGACAATGTGACTAGAGTACGGAAGGACGATGTATTTTAGTAACGCAAATTATTACTGAGTGATTAACTCTTGGATAGAGCTGAACTTGCATCCTTGTGCTCCCCTTCGCGCTGTGCCACCAGCACGCGGCTCACGGCGCTCACCGACAGTTTGATTCGATTGTCTGCTCCGGTCTTGCGCATCAGCCGGGCAACATACGCCTTCACCGTCCGCTCTTCGATCCCCAGTTGCTCGGCAATCTCCTTGTTGGAGCGTGCCATCAGAATCAGTTCCAGCACCTGCTGCTCCCTCGCGGTCAGTTGCGGTCCTGTGGAGATCAGCGACGTATCCGGCTGATTTACATGCAGAAGCCGGTCAATCAACTTGGAGAGCAACCGTCGCGGCGCCCAGATCGAGCCGCTGGTCACCACCTCGATCGCCTGGCGCACGATAGCTGGACTGGCTGTGATGTCCAGAAAGCCCCGCGCCCCGCCAACAATCGCCTCCAGCACCAGCTCATCGTTGTTTTCCGGGCCAATCACAATCAGGCGCAGCCCCGGACGGATGCGGCGCAGCGCCTCCAGCCCCTGCACACCGCCGGGAAATGACTGCAGATCGATTACAAGGTAGTCAATCCCCTCGCGCACCAGCAGGTCTTCGAGCTGCCCCACCACGGGAATCAGTTGCGCGTAGCCCTCTCCGGCCGGTTGGTCGAAGATGGTCGCGAGGCCTTCCAGCCGGATCGGTTCATCCGACACAAGCCCGATACGAATCGGCCCCGGATTACGTTTCGGCGGCATTCTGCCACTCCTGTGACAAGCAAGGAGAACTGCACGCCACAAAAGGCCGCAGCCGACGGATCGATCCGTCCCGCGCACCTTTCATGCCTTCAATCTTTCCGCTAACAGCGCAGCGGCGGCTTCCCTCGCTTACAGCTTGGGAAGCACAATTCCTTGCTGCTTCTGATACTTGCCATTGCGATCGGCATAGCTCGTCTCGCACGGCTCGTCGGAGCGGAAGAACAGAATCTGGCACAGCCCTTCGTTGGCGTAAACCCTTGCCGGTAGCGGGGTCGTGTTGGAAATTTCCAAGGTCACATAGCCCTCCCATTCCGGCTCAAACGGCGTTACGTTCACGATGATTCCGCAACGCGCGTAGGTCGACTTTCCAACGCAGATCGTCAGTACATCCCGGGGAATTCGAAAGTATTCAACTGACCGCGCCAGTGCAAACGAATTCGGCGGCACAATCACCGAATCCGCCTCAACCGTGACAAACGATCGTTCGTCGAATGCCTTCGGGTCGATAATGGCGCTGTTCACGTTCGTGAAAATCTTGAACTCGTTGGAGACCCGCAGGTCGTAACCGTAGGAGGACAATCCATAGGAGATGACGCCCTTCGCCACCTGCTTCTCGCTGAAAGGCTCAATCATTCCATGTTGCGTAGCCTGTTCCCGAATCCAACGGTCACTCTTGATCGACATACGTCTCCTGCTCCGGGGGAGCCTGGCTCCCGCACCGTCCCCACATTAATTTGTGACACGAACACGAATCATTATCCTACGCAATGGCCTGTGGATGCGCAAGAAAGCGGGCTCTCCTGCCTACCATGCCTATCTCAAGGAGCGACTCGGCACCTTCGCTAGCCAGCGGTTCGGCGGTTGCACCACCCACAACTGGCCCGCTTCTGTCGATTTTTCAACCAATTCCCCCTCCAGCCCGTCAAAAAGCAGTGGCATCCGCGCGGCAACCCGTAGTAGAGTCATATCAGTCGCGCTAGTGAGGTTACCCCCTTGATAAAACAGGACATCGTCCATCACGTCATCGAGCGCACCGGGCTGCCCCGCACCAAGGCGGAGGCCGCGGTCGACACGGTCTTCGAAGGCCTAAAGCAGGCCTTGGCCGCTGGTGAGCGCATCGAACTGCGCGGATTTGGCGTCTTCAGCGTCCGCGCCCGCAAAACCGGCATCGGCCGTAATCCCCGCACCGGCACTGAGGTGGCTATCGCTCCCGGCAAGGCGGTACGCTTCAAGCCCGGCAAAGAGCTCCATGCCCTGCAGAATGGCGAGACGCCTCGCGCCTGATTCAGCATTTGGCGCTTGGTAGCCGATCGGCACATCCTTACCGGAAGCCGTGCCCATGCACCGGGTGCGAACCTTCCCAGCCCCTCGGAGCACGATGAACCGTCCGGCGCGCAACCGCTTTCGGGAGTACGGTCTTCCCCTGCTTCTGTTCGCCGCTGGCATCGTCACCACCACGGCTAACGGCGCGCGCTTCATGCAGAACTTCCTCGATGGCAGGCCGCCCGTGGTCCGCGATAGCGACCTGTGGCCCTGGCCTTGGCTCCTCGACGACCCCAGCCGCTTCCACCTGGGCCTGGATTTCTGCGCTGCCCTGCTGGGCATCCTGCTGATCCACGAGTTTGGCCATTACTTTGCCTGCCGGGCTCATCGCATCAAGGCCACACTCCCCCTTGTGCTGCCCGCCCCCACGCTCAGCGGCACCGCAGGCGCCGTCATCCAGATTCGCAGCCGCATTCCTAATCGCAACGCACTCATGGATGTCGGTATCTTTGGCCCGCTGGCCGGTTATGTCGCCTCGGTTGTTGCCATTGCTCTGGGCTTCATCCTCAGCGTGGAAGCTCCGCTCGATGCTCCACCGGCCATCGTACGCTTTGGTTCAGAGCCGCTCACCATCCGTATCCTTCACAGCCTGCTGCTGCACTGGGATCCACAGATTCCGCCCTTTGACCGCATCACGCCTCACCCCATCCTGCTGGCCGGCTGGATCGGTCTCTTCATCACCTCGCTGAACCTGATCCCCGGCGGTCAGCTCGACGGCGGACACATCCTTTACTCCATCTCGCCGCGCCTGCACCGCTACGCCACCAACGCGCTGCCCTTCCTGCTCTTCATCGCAGGCGCTGTCTTCTGGATTGGTTGGATTCTCTGGGGCATCTTCCTCATGATTCCCGCCATGCGGCATCCGCGTGTAGCCGTGGAGCCGAACCTGAGTCGCGGCCGCCTGGTGCTCGGCGTCATCGCCCTGCTCATCTTCCTGCTCACCTTCTCGCCTACGCCCTTCTACGACAACTCGCTGATGCACTTCCTGCACCCGAACCCCTACAGCGTCACCGGCACATAGGCACTCTACCCGCCTGCTCACGCCCAGCGGAACTCCTCAAGCTGCCGCCGCAGCTCCTGGTAGAGCCCCGGATCGGCCGAAGCAAACGGCTCCGCCAGCCTTCCGCTGCATATCCCCAGCAACTCCAGGCCCAGCTTGAGACCGCGCAGATAGCTGGACTCCCGCTCACCCAGCCCATACAGCATCCGGCCAATCTCCAGGACCTTCTGTTGCAGGCGGGCAGCGGTACCGGCATCGCCTGCCCGTGCAGCAAGGTAAAGCTGCACAAAAAGCTCGGGGAACAGGTTCGCCCCGCCACAGACGCCACCATGAACTCCGCCGGCGAGGCTCTCCGCCAGCAGCTCCTCCGGCCCCACCAGCACTGCAAATTCCGCATGCGGCCGCATCTGGGCCGCGACTGTGCGTAGGTAGGCCAGGTCGCCCGAGCTGTCCTTGATGCCCCACACATTCGGTAGTTCCGCCGCGCGAGCCACCGTGGCTGGTGCAAAACTCACCTTGGTCAGGCTGGGCATGTTGTAGAGGTAGACCGGCAGTTCCACTGTACCCGCCAGCCGTTCAACGAACCGCAGCAGATCCGCTTGGCTTGGGGGAAAGTAGTACGGCGGCGCAGCCACCACGGCACTTGCCCCCGCAGTCCGGGCGTGTGCAGCCTGCGCCAGCGATTCCTCCAGCGCTGTGTCCGTAATTCCCACCAGCACCGGAACCCGTCCCGCCACCTGGGCGCAGACACGCTCCACCAGTTCGCGCCGCAAGCGATAGCTCAGGGCCGGTGCCTCGCCGGTAGTGCCCAGCAGAAAAAGAGCATGGACCCCGCCCCCAATCATGCGTTCAACCAGACGCTCCAGACCGGGATGATCCAGCGAATCAGGGCCTGAGAGCGGCGTAACAACCGGGGGAACAATGCCCCGAAGCGGGCGAGAGAGTAAGGATAAAGACATAACCAAAGATGTAAAACAACAGCCCTTTCAATCTGAAATATATCGCACAAAATGAAAGATAAGTTTCGTTATTGAGCACAATCAGGGAAAATCTCCTGGACAGTAAGCCCGCCTCCCTGCTCTGATGCTCACTGAGGGGAGGACCGTCGTGCAGCAGGAACCAGTCAGGGCTGCCGTGCGTCCTGCCTATCGCTGGGAGCTGGTGGCCATGCTCTGGGTGGTGGGCTTCCTCAACTATGCTGACCGGCAGGCCATCTTTTCCGTCTTTCCGCTGCTCGGCGCGAAACTCCATCTGGATCTGGCAGAGCTGGGACTGCTGGGCTCCGCCTTTGCCTGGGCCTACGGGCTGGCTGCACCCGTCGCTGGATACGTAGTCGACCGCGTCCGCCGCAAAACCGCCATTGTGGGCGGCCTGCAGCTGTGGAGCTGGATCTGCGCCGCGACCGCTCTGGCCAACCGTCTGTGGAGCCTGACCGCGCTACGGTGCCTGATGGGCCTGGGTGAGAGCCTCTATTTTCCAGCAGCGCTCTCCATCATGAGCGACTACCACGGACCGCGCACGCGCTCCCGGGCCCTCGGCCTCCACCAGACCAGCGTCTATGCCGGCACCATAGTCGGCGGCTTCTTCGCCGGCTGGATGGCCGAGCGCTATAACTGGCGCTGGCCCTTCGTCGTCTTTGGCGCCGCGGGCGTTGTCTTCGGCATTGTGCTTTTCCGTTTCCTCGTCGAGCCCAGGCGCGGCCTGATGGAAGCGAATCCGGCAGAAATACGCGAAGCCGCTCCGGGACTGGCGGAGTTTGTGGCCCTGGCCTTGCGTCGGCCCACAGTATGGCTACTGATGCTGGCCTTCGCCTGCGCAAACTTTGTAGCCGTGGTGCTGCTGGTGTGGATGCCTTCATACCTCTATCAAAGCTTCCACCTCGATCTGGCCATGGCCGGACTCACAGCCACTGCGCTTGCCCAAACCGGCTCCATGGCCGGCACGGTGGCCGGCGGCTGGCTGGGCAGACCGCCTGGTGCGCTGGCGCGGCACCGGACGCATCCTCGTGCAGGCGGCGGGTGTGCTCTGCGGCGCGCCGTTTGTGGCCTTATGTTTCGCCACCCGCTCCATGCCACTGCTACTCGCCGCACTCGGCGCCTGGGGATTCTTCAAAGGACTCTACGATGCCAATATCTTCGCATCGCTGTACGACGCCATACCGGTGCGAGCGCGCGGCGTGGCAGCCGGCTGGATGAACACGGTAGGCTGGCTGGGCGGCGGCGGTCTGGCCCCGCTGCTGGTGGGTCTGGTGGCCATGCACCACGGCCTCGGCCCCGCCATGGCTCTGGCTGCGGGAGTCTACCTCCTGGCCGGCGCTCTGCTGCTGATGGCCGCCTGGCGCGGCCTGCCGCAGAATCTCGCTCACTCATCACAGCAAGGCGCTTAGAACGCTTTGAGGTGCCTCTACTTCCACTCCCGCCACAGCGCCACCCCACCCAACAGCCCCGTCTCGTTGGGCACGATCGTCGTATGTTCCGGCAGAGTAAAGTCGATCTTCTTGGTGTTGCCGCCGCCAATATACAGGTGGTCCCAGTTGAAAAGCTTGCGCGTCTGCTCAATCGCCTCCTGCAGCCGCTGGTTCCACTTCTTCTCGCCGTACTTGTCCAGCCCGCGGCGGCCCAGATAGTCCTCATAGGTGTGTTTACGCCACGGGTGATGGCCCAGCTCCAGCCCGGGACACAGGCGGCCGTCGGTGAACAAGGCAGAACCTAATCCCGTTCCTACGGTCAGCGTCAGTTCCACGCCGTGGCCACGGATCGCTCCGTAGCCCTGCACGGCGGCATCGTTCGTCACGCGCGCCGGACGTTTCCAAAGCCGGGTCAACTGGTCCTGTAGCGGAAAGCCGATCCAGTCCGGATGCAGATTCACTGAGAGCCAGGTAACGCCCTTCTTCACCACGCCGGGAAAGCCCGCCGAGATGCGATCAAAGTGCGGCAGCGGCTTGGCCAGTGTCCGCAGCGCCGCCAGTACCGCCTTGGGCGTGGGCGTCTCCGGCGTCTCCACGCGCAGACGGTCGCTCACCGGCTTGCCTGCTGGGTCAAGCAGCATCATCTTCAAATGCGAGCCGCCAATATCGATGGCCAGGGTAATTGGGGAAGATGCGGATTTGGACGGAGTGCGAGGTTTGGCGCTCATGGGGGCCATTGTACTGCGGGGTGGCAATCGCCGCACCACTGCAAGCGAGGAAAGCGGCCATTAGGCAAGAGGAAAAGCACGAAAAAACTCCCCATCCTGTCCGCGGCTTGCGCGGGCAGGATGGGGAGTCGTTTGCTTACTTTTGCTCTGCGGCGGGATGCTGGAACTCTTGGTCCATCCACACCTTCAGGGCTTCCATATTCTGCGGACGGCCCAGGAAGTTGCGTACCAGCTCCGTGGCAGGCTCGCTGGCTCCAGGCTCCAGCACGGTGCGGCGATAGCGCATCGCTGTCGGTCCGTCCAGCAGGTTGTGCGGGTCAAACTGCGCAAAGAAGTCCAGCGCAATCACCTTGTCCAGTACGTACGTGTAGTAGTTGGACGCGTACCCGGTCAGATGCGTGAACGAAGCGGCAAAGTGCGTGCCCGGAACCGGCGTGGTGGGCATAAAGTGCTCCGAATCCTTCTGCCACAGCTCATCAAAGTGCACATCCGCGGGGTTCTGGTTGTAGATCTGCAGCGAATAGGTGGAGTACATCACCTGGCTCTGCAGCCACTGTCCGCGGTCGTAAGCGCTGGCCGCGTTCATTTTGTTGATCAGGCTCAGCGGCAGCACCTCGCCCGTCTTGTAGTTCTTGGCAAACGACTGCAGAATGGCCGGTGAGTGGAACATCTCTTCCAGCATCTGCGAAGGCGCCTCCACAAAATCGCCCTCCACGTTGAAGCCGCCTTCGCCCGACCACTCGCCCTGGCTGCCCAGGATGTGATGCATCAGATGGCCAAACTCGTGGAAGAAGGTGACCACGTCGCTGTACTCCATCAGTCCCGGATCGCCCGCTTTGCCGCCGGCAAAGTTGCACACCAGCATGCCCTCGGGCAACTGCCGGCCGCGAATGCCCGGCACCACCGGCGATGAGGAAAACCACTTGTCCTTGCCATCGCGCGGATGCATGTCCAGGTAGATGCGGCCCAGCTTTTTGCCCGCATCCCCCGACGCGGCGTCATACACGTCATAGGTGGAAACTGATGGATCCCACACCACCGCATCCGGCACTGCCTTGAAGCTCACATGAAAAAGACGCGCAGCAGTCTTGAGGATGCCGGCCTGCACCTCGTCGTACGCAAAGTAAGGTCGCACATCCTGCGCATTGAAGTTGAATTTGGCGCGGCGGTACTGCTCAATCCAGTAGCGCGCATCCGACTCGGTGATCTCTTTCAGCCCGGGCTGGCGAGACTGCGCAAAAGCCAGCAGGTCGTCGTATTCGCGATGTGCCGTGGCATGCGATGCCTCGTCCACCGAGTTCAGCAGCTTCTCCACGTTGGCGGCTGAGCCAATCATCTGGTCCGCGGTAGCCAGGTCGGCATAGTGCTTGTAGCCCAGCGTCGTTGCCAGTTGCTGGCGCACATCCAGCAGATCGTGCAAAACCTTGTAGTTCTGCGGATAGGCGCGGCTGCTGTACGACACCCACATGCGGCGGCGCAGGTCCGCGTCGGTGCCAAAGTTGAGCACCGGGAACACATCCGGCTGATCCGTCGTCAGCGTATACACGCCCTTCGCGTCCGGCTTGTGCAGGGCGATGTAGTCCGCTGGCAGCCCCGCCAGTTCATCCCGCGTGGCAGAGATCTTCAGCGTGCCGTCGGCAATGTTGCGGCCAAAAGTAAGTGAGATCTTCGTGATCTGGTCCTGCAATGCCCGGATTTTGGCGCGCGTCTCCGTATCCTTGTCCACGCCCGAAAGCCGGTACTCCAGCAGTGTGCGCTGCAGGTAGTGGCGCGTCGCAGGATCGTTGGTCGGCAGCGGGATCGCCTGCAGCGCGTCATACACCTGACGATTCAGGCTCAGCACCGTTGCCGCCTCTGAGACCTGTGCCGCCAGCGCCTGTCCCTTATCGCGCAGCGTAGCCGTATCCGCAAGTGAATAGACCAGGAATGCGTTGTTTCCGGCGATGGCTAGTTCATTCTGCGCATCGTCAAAGGGCCGCAGCGTGTTCTCCACCGTGCGTGGCCCGCTCACTGCCAACAGCTTGTTCACGTCGGCCTGTGATGCGGCCAGACGCGCGTTCATCCACGCCTGCAGCGCCTCGGGCGTTTTGGCTACAACCCATGCGTGCAGCGGGTCGGTTGCGGGCTGGGCCGGCTGAGCCGCAACCACTGCGGGCAGCGCCAGGCTGGCAAAAAGAGTGACAACCTTTGCAAATCTCATGGCCAAAAGTATTGCACCTCAGCCACAAGCGGGCAATGAAAGAAGTTGCCTGCCCCCTGAGGATTTTTCGTCGCGTCAATCTCTGTCGCAGTTAAAGACCCAATTCCGTACTGTGCTGCCTCTCCTTGTTCCCGCATTCCGCCTCGGAACCGCCTCATCCCCTACACTGATTCTTGTCCCCATGAGCGTCTACTGCGAAGTCGCCCTGCCCGTCCCGCTGGACCGCATATTCACCTATGCGGCGCCGCCGGGGACTGCTCCGCAGCGCGGTGCGCGGGTCATCGCCCCCTTCCGGAATGAAAAGCTCATCGGCGTGGTTGTCGGCGTCAGCGCAGAGCCGCCCGCAGACTTCGATGCCCGGCCCCTGGAGGCGATCCTCGACGATGAGCCGCTGCTCGGCGAGCACCTGCTGGAACTGGGCGAGTGGGTGGCGCAGTACTACCTGGCCCCGCTGGGCGAGGTGCTGCGCTCCATGCTGCCGCTCATGGCCGAGGTGCGCCGCACCGTCTACTACCGCATCACCGACACCGGACGCGACGTCTTGGCCGATAGCGTCGACGGTGACTCGGCGTGGGCAGACACACAGCCAACCATCTCTGCGCGCGAACATCCGGCGCTCGGAAATGAATTCACTCCGCGCATGGACACCACGAAAAAACGCCGCGGCAAACTGAGCGCTGAAGAGCAGAATATGGAGCGCCGCGTTCTGCAGCGGCTGGCTGCCGGAGAGCCGGTCAAAGTGTCGACTCTGCGCACGGCAACCTCCGCTTCCCTGCCTGTTCTGGCCGGCATGCTCCGTAAAAAGTGGATCGCGCGTGAAACCGCAGCCGCTGAGCGCGACGCGCGCCGTACCGAGCGCTTCGCCGTGCTCATCCCCGATGCGCGCCTGCCCAGGCTCACTGAAAATCAGCAGGCCATCCTGGCCGAACTAGCAGCCTGCGGTGGAGAGATGCCGCTCAGTCAGCTGCGCCAGCGCGACCTGCCTGCCTCCACCCTGCAAACTCTGGTGCGCCGCGAGTTGGTGCGCATTGAAGAGCGCGCCGTCGCCTTCCACCTGGGTGGATTGACCCGAAATGCGGCTCCCGTCCGCCTCAATCCAGCGCAGGCCGACGCTCTGGCCCAGATCAGCGCAGCGCTCGGCGCATTCAAGCCGTTTCTTCTGCAGGGCGTCACCGGCTCCGGCAAAACCGCCGTCTACCTCGACGCCATGCAGCAGGCGCTCGACCGTGGTCTGGCGTCCATTCTGCTGGTGCCGGAGATTGGCCTCACGCCGCAGACTGTGGGCCTGCTCGATGCCGCCTTCGGCCAGCGTGTGGCTCTTCTCCACTCCGCGCTCACCCCAGAGGAGCGCAGCGAGCAGTGGCGGCGCATTCACCGCGGCGAAGCACCCATCGTTGTTGGCACCCGTTCAGCCATCTTTGCTCCCGTGCCCAACCTTGGCCTCATTCTGGTGGATGAGGAACACGACCAGAGCTACAAGCAGGAAGAAACGCCCCGCTATAATGCGCGAGACGTCGCCGTGATGCGCGCCAAACTGGCGGGAGCCGCCGTCGTCCTCGGCTCTGCCACGCCGTCGCTGGAAAGCTGGCAAAATGCCACCGCCGGCAAATACGGATTGCTGGAGCTGAAAGAGCGCGTGCAGAATCGGCCGCTTCCCGCTGTCGAACTGATCGACATGCGCCGCGAGTTTCAGGAAACCGGTCAGGACCAGCTCTTCTCCCGCGCACTCGTCGAGCAGACCCGCGCCACACTGGAGCGCGGCGAACAGGCCATCATCCTGCTCAACCGCCGCGGCTACTCCTTCGCCGTCATCTGCCGCGCCTGCGGCCAGAAGCTGGAGTGCGAGAACTGCGCCATCGCTCTTACCCACCACAAACCTTCCAGCGACGACGGTCTGGCCCGCGAAGGCCAGCGGCTGGAGTGCCACTACTGCGGCTACCGTCGTACCGTTCCCGCACACTGCCCCAAATGCGAGAGTGAGCACCTCTACTACCTGGGTGCCGGCTCGCAGCAGGGTGAAGAGCGCCTTCAGGAGATCTTTCCCGGCGCACGCATCGGCCGCATGGATCGCGACACCGTCCGCGGCCGCCACGATCTGGAGCGGCTGCTCGCCCGCCTGCACTCTGGTGAGATCAATCTCCTCGTCGGCACCCAGATGATCGCCAAGGGCCACGACATACACGGCGTCACGCTGGTGGGCGTGGTCGGCTGCGACCATGCGTTGAGCATGCCGGATTTTCGCGCCGCCGAGCGCGTCTTCCAGCTCATCACCCAGGTCTCAGGCCGCGCCGGGCGCGGCGATCTGCCCGGTCAGGTGGTGGTGCAAACCTACTACCCGGACCACTACGCCATCCTCGCCGCGCAGGCGCACGACTATGCCGCCTTCGCCGCGCGCGAGCTCAAATACCGCCGCTGGATGCACTATCCGCCCTTTGGCGTGCTGGCCAACGTGCTGGTGCAATCTCCCAAACTGGAAGAGGCCACTGGCTGGGCATCGGTTCTGGGCAAACATCTTCTGCAAAACCAGAACAACAGCTCCGTCCGCGTACTCGGTCCCTGCACCGCCCCCATCGCGCGCATCAAGGGTGTCTATCGCTTCCACCTCATCCTCAAGGCCGCCTCCCGCAACGCGCTGCACACGACCCTCAAGCAGATGCTCGTACATGCGGACGAAGCCGGCGTGCCCCGACGCAATCTGGTGGTGGATGTGGATGCGGTGCGGCTGATGTGAGGCAGAGAAACAGGCGCGCCGCCTCGTTCAGGCAGCGATTCACCCTATAAATGTGCGGGGAAATAACACTCAGCGGATACAGAATCCAACTGGTCGGGGCGGAGGGATTCGAACCCCCGACCCTCTGCTCCCAAAGCAGATGCGCTACCAGACTGCGCTACGCCCCGACGGTCTTTTCCGATTATAGTGCGAAACTTCCAAATCACGGTGCACACGGCATCCGTACTTCAGCAGTGATGTCACACCCCTCGCTGCCCTCATACGCACCACGATTCGCTGCTCCGCCGCTCAACCTTGATCCACAAGGCCCTCCACCGCCAACCTCATTCGATGCTACAATCTAAAGAGTATGTGGCGGCTATAGTTCAGCGGCAGAACGCCTGACTGTGGCTCAGGATGTCGTGGGTTCGATCCCCACTAGCCGCCCCACCAGAAAACAATAGGCTTATATAGAATTGGCATGCTCGTATGGGCAAAGCCACCAGGTCAAAGGGCTGTTTCTTGTCGCTGCAAGAGTGTTTCCAACCTGCAGAGGCGTCAACCCCAGGCTGACCATCATGGCCACGGCACACTTCCTCGCACAACAAATCAAGACATTACTCTGAACACTAATTCCGTCTGATGCTCCTCAATTGATCATTCTTTGAAGAGTATTGGACATTGATATTGCAGCAAGATCAGCCGGAACGTCCCATACCCTGCAACAACCGCACGCCGCATCGAAGCGATCGAATGCCATATCTCCGCCCTTGAGCTCGGCTCCACGCGGTCTACATTGACTCACCTTGCCGTCCCCCTGCGTCACCAATTGACCTGGGTTGCTCCGTGCTGCCCACTCATGCGACGCTCCATATTCCTCAGCCTGATCAAGACTCGCGGTTTCCTCCTGCCTGCCGTCACTTCTGCGCGGTATCCTTTATCCTGCGGATGTCAACCTCAAGGTCGATCATGGATAATCAGGAACCTGTTCTGCAAACCTGGTCCGAGGCGCCTCAGGATGCGCGCAGCCGCCGTGTGCAGGCCGCACTCGTGGCGTGCGCCATCCTGGCGCTGCCCGTCTTCTATCTCGTGCATTACTACATATTCCCCGGACATGTGCTCGCCACCTCCGCCGCTGCTGCGGCACAGGCGTCCCCCGAGGCGCGCCTCAATCTCGCTGCATCGCTGCTCCAGAACAATCAACCCATGCGCGCCCTGCCCCTGCTGGAATCCCTGGTTGCCGAGCAACCCGGCAACTCCATCGCTTGGAACGATCTTGGCGTTGCCCACATCATGCTGCAGGAATACGCCATGGGCATCGCAGCCTGTCAGAAGGCACTGGCCCTCAATCCCAGCTTCCAACTGGCACGCAACAATCTCAAGTGGGCTGAGGATGAGCAGCGCAAAACACAGGTAACACTGGCGCACACAGAGCAGACTGACCCTACCGCGCGCGATCGCGCTTTTTACGTATCGGAGGGCATGAACTTTTTGCATGCCGGCAACTACGATCAGGCCATCGCGGCGTGGCAGCGCGCGCTGCAAATCGATCCCCGGGACGCCGTCTCGGCCAACGACATAGGCGTCGCCCTGATGTACAAGCATCAACCGGCGGCAGCCTTGCGCTGGTTTCAGCGGGCTCTGACCCTTGCCCCTGAGATGCAGCTCGCCAAAAATAACCTGGCATGGGCGCAGGATGAACTGCGCAAGAGTGCCGCCGCAAGGAGCTCACACGCAAGATGAATGCTGACCAGACCCTGCAGCAGGCGGGTGTGCTCATCCCCGCTCGCCGCATGGAGCCAGGACTCATCCCACTGCTCACCGCACTGTGCCAGGCAGGCTTTGGCGCAGTGATTGTCGTGAACGACGGTATGAACCCCGGAGAGCGTCAGACGCTCGACGCATTCGTCGCCAATTGCCCCGTGCATGCACTCCATCACGCCGTAAATCTGGGCAAAGGCCGCGCTCTCAAAACCGGCTTTAACTACGTATCGAGCCATTCACTGGGCATCCGCGTTTTGCTCACAGCTGATGCTGATGGCCAGCATGCAGTGGAAGATATCGTGCGCATAGCCCTCGTCGCGCTGCAGCAACCCGGCGCCGTTGTCCTTGGCTGTCGCTCCTTCGGCCAAGAGGTCCCTCTCCGCAGTCGCGCAGGCAATCAGCTTACCCGGCTCATCTTTTATCTCTTCAGTGGCCGAGGCGTACGTGACACCCAGACCGGCCTGCGCGCATTTCCTCTACAAATACTGCCGCTGCTTCTCCCCCTCGAAGGCGAACGCTACGAGTATGAGATGAGCGTACTGGCCCACCTCAGCCGCAGACCTGTCCCTTTCGTCGAAGTGCCCATTCAGACCATCTACCTCGACGGCAACCGCTCTTCCTGCTTCGATCCCGTGCGCGACTCCATGCGCATCTATTTTGTGCTGGCGCGCTTCTACGCCTCGTCGCTGGTCTCCGCCGCGCTTGATCTCGTCGTCTTCAGCATCACCTTCTGGATCACACGCAATATCCTCGTCTCAGTCGTCACCGGACGCATGAGTTCGCTGCTAAACTTCGCGCTGAACCGCAGCCTCGTCTTCCGTAGCCAGAACTCTATCCCCACTGCGCTGGGACGCTATTACATCCTGGCCGCCGTGCTCGCAGCCATCTCCTATGGAGCTATCTGTGAACTCTCTACTTGGCTGGGGTGGAACATGATCGCCATCAAGATTCTGGTCGAAACAGCGCTCTCGCTGGTCAGTTTCTCCGTCCAGCGTACCTTTGTCTTCACCGTGCCTGCCAGTATCGAAGCCTAGGGCCTGTTCACACTACCCGAATGGCGGGCGTTGCGCGGGAAAATTGCCTCAGACGAGGCGGAGGACGAAGACTTTGGTGACTCCAAGGCAAGGACGACAACGACGTATGGGGCAATTTTCCCCGCAACCCGCAGGGACGGGGCCGATTTTCCCGATTTCGGTGTCGGTCGTTGCTAGCAGACGTCCAGTCT
>DAIDGZ010000128.1 GCA_027452125.1 Acidobacteriaceae bacterium
TCCCGCGGGACCGGAGCATGGGGGCTGCGTGAAGGTGCCCGCCGCATGGCTGATTGAGCAGGCGGGCTTCGGCAAGGGCTGCGCCGCGGGTCATGCGGGTATCTCCTCCAAGCACACACTGGCGCTGATCAATCGCGGCAACGCCACGGCGGCCGAGATGCTGGCACTGGCAGAGCGCGTGAGCGCTGCCGTGGATGCGCGGTTTGGCGTGCGGCTGGAGATGGAGCCGGTGCGCGTGGGATTTGAATGAGAGGCAGCAAGTTCGCGAGTTAGCGAGTTAGCAAGTTCGCAAGTTAGCTTGTTTGCAGGCGGCGGGCGATGCGATCTTTTTCCGCGGCGAGGACCTGCGATGCCGGGCCCTGTGCGGCGAGGCGGCCCTCGTGGAGCAATGCAACCTCAGCGCCGGTGGCAAAGGCGTCGGCGGCATCGTGGGTGGCCATGACGGTTTGCACGCTGTGCTGGCGAGCCCAGGCTTGCAGACGATCGAGCAGCGCATCACTGGCTTCCCCGTCGAGGGCGGAGAAGGGCTCGTCGAGAAGAAGCAGACGCGGGCTGGTGGCGAGAGCGCGGGCGAGCGCGATGCGCTGTGCCTGACCACCGGAGAGGCCCTGCGGACGACGATCGATCAGATCCGAGGCGCCAACCAACTCCAACATTTCTTCGACGCGCTGGGTACGCGTGGCGCGTTCAAGCGCGTGCAGGCCATAGGCAACGTTGGCGGCCACGCTCAGGTGAGGAAAGAGCGCGGGTTGCTGGGCGACGAGCGCGGTGTGGCGATGGCCGGGGCGGAGCCAGTGGCCCGAGGCTGTATGCGTGAGCGCGGCGCCGTGGTGCGCGATGCGTGCGCGGGTGGAGTGGCCGCAGTCGAGGCCGGCGAGCAGGCGCAGCAGGGTGCTTTTGCCGGAGCCGGAGGGGCCGAAGAGGACGGTCCAGCCGGCGGTGAAGCGGCACTCGACGAGAAGATGGAAGCTGCCGCGGCGGGCATCGAGAGAGAACTCAAGCACGGCGGCCTCCGCGAAGCTGGCTGCCCGCGTAGATAGCTGCGAGGGCGGTGGCGCTAAGCGCCAGCAGGATGGCTGCGGTGCGGTTGGCGGCGGCGTAGTCGAAGGCTTCCACCTGGTTGTACAGAACGATGGAGAGGGTGCGGGTGGAGCCGGGGATGTCTCCGCCGAGCATGAGGACTACGCCGAACTCGCCCACGGTGTGCAGGAAGGTAAGTACGGCCGCGGCGAGGATGGAGCGGCGGGCAAGCGGCACGAAGAGGGTGCGGACCAGGCGCACCGGCCCCGCGCCGAGAAGACGCGCGGCATCCACCAGGCCGGGCTCGACCGCGGCAAAGCCAGCGACGAGCGGCTGCACGGCGAAGGGCAGGCTGTAGATGACCGAACCCACAACGAGGCCAGAGAAAGAGAAGGCGAGCGGATGGCCGAGCAGAGCGGTGATGGCGCGGCCAATGGCGGTGCGCGGCCCGAGAAGAACCAGGAGAAAGAACCCGAGGACGGTGGGCGGCAGCACCAGAGGGAGGGTGGCCAGCGCCTCCAATGCGGCGCGCCAGCGGCCGCGGCCCAGCACCAGCAAGGCCGCCAGGGGCATGGCCACGGCGAGCAGGATGGCCGTGGTGACGGTGGCGAGGCGAAGTGTGAGGGCCAGAGCTTGCCAGTCCATGATCGTAGCCAACAGATTAAAGGGCCGGGGTGCGGGTGCTCATCATTTTCGCGACGAGCAAGGCAAAAGCTTCACGGCGAGGAAGGTGGAATATTGCCGGGATCAGTGGGCAGGGGTGAGGCCGGAGGCGGCCAGTTGGGCCTGGATGGCGGGCGAGAGCAGGAAGTTAAGGAACTTTTGTGCGGCTTCACGCTGATGCGTGGCCTGGATGAGGACCGCGCCCTGCCGGAGCGGCGGGTAGAGACTGCGGGGGAGGATGAAGTATCGGCCAGCCTGGCGGAGCTGCGGGGTCAGAGCGGAGGTCATGGAGATGAGGCCGGCGTCGGCGTTGCCGGAGTAGACGAACTGGGCAGCCTGCGCGATGTTCTCCGCGGTGGCCAGGCGGGACTGAAGCGAGGCGTAGAGGCCGAGAGAATGCAGGGCGGCCACGGCAGCGCGGCCGTAGGGAGCACTCTGCGGGTTGGCGATGGCCAGGCGATGCAGCGCGGGGCCGCGGAGCAGGTCGAGCGATGGAGCCGGCAAGTGGGCGTCGTTGCGCGTCCAGAGGACGAGAGTGCCTTTGGCGTACAGGATTGGCTGGCCCGCTGAGGCGCCCTGGGCGGCGCGGGCGTCGATGAGGCGCTGGGGGAAGCTGAAGTCGGCGGCGAGGAAGACGTCAAAGGGGGCGCCATTCAGAATCTGCGAGGTGAGGACGGCGGAGGACTTGTAGGTGGCCTCGGCGCGGATGCCGGTGGCGTGCTGGAACTGAGCGAGGATAGGGGGCAGGACGGGCTGGAGATCGGCAGCTGCGGCGACGCGGAGGGGCGTTTGGGCGGCGAGAGCGGCAGCGAAGAAAATCGCGGCGAAAATGGGCAAAAATCGGATGGTCCGCATGCGGCTCTCCCTCAGGATGGAGGCAAAATCCGCTCCACGCTGATAGGCTAACACCAGGTATGAACGACAATTTGCACCAGTTGCGCTGTTTTGGATGCGGTGCGCGGATTGCCGGCGCGGATGCGCAGCCGCACTTCCGCTGCGCCCAGTGCGGTGAGCTTTTCGAGGTTGAATATCCGGGCTGGAACCAGAAGAAGGGGCCAGACCGGCCGAATGCGGGCGCGTTGAAGTGGCTGTGGCGGGAGCGTCGCTCCTCGCTGGAGGGCGTGGACCAGTCGGGCGTGTGGCGGTTCCGTGAGCTGCTGCCGATTCTGGACAGCTTTGGCAATGCGGTAACCCTGCGCGAGGGCAATACGCCGCTCTATCACCTGCCGCGCGCGGCGCAGGCGCTGGGCATGGATCAGCTTTTTGCCAAGCACCAGGGAATGAACCCCAGCGGTTCGTTCAAGGACACGGGCATGACGGCCGCGCTGAGCGTGGCCAAGGAGCGCGGCTTTGAGTGGGTAGCCTGCGCGTCGACGGGAAACACCTCGGCGGCGATGGCGGCCTATGCGGCGCGCGCCGGACTGCGCAGCCTGGTGCTGATTCCCGAAGGCAAGATCGCATGGGGCAAGCTGTCGCAGGCGATGGACTACGGCGCGGTGACCTGCCAGTTGAAGACCGACTTTGACGGCTGCCTGAGCCTGCTGACGCAGATTGTGCGCGAGGCGCCGATCTACCTGCTGAACTCGGTAAATCCATACCGGCTGGAAGGGCAGAAGACGCCGGCATTCGAGATTGCCGAGGCTTTTGACTGGAACTTGCCGGATCACGTGATTGTGCCGGGCGGCAACCTGGGCAACAGTTCGGCGCTGGGCAAGGGGTTCCGCGAGATGGTGGAACTGGGCCTGGTGGCGCGGATGCCCAAAATCTCGGTGATTCAGGCGGCGGGGGCAAACCCGCTGGCGCGGAGCTTTGCCGAGAACGGCGGCAAGAGCCTGGAGCCGGTTGCGGCGAACACGCGGGCCACCGCGATCCGCATCGGCAACCCGGCGTCGTGGCGCAAGGCAGCCAAGGCGATCCAGGAGACGGGCGGCTGGTGTCTGGATGTGAGCGAGGGGGAGATCGCCGTGGCCAAGGCAGAGATTGGCGCGGAGGGCCTGGGCTGCGAACCGGCCTCTGCCGTAACCCTGGCCGGGCTGAAGAAGCTGCGGGCGGGGGGCAAAGTGGCGGCGGGTGACTCCGTGGTGCTGGTGCTGACCGGACACACGCTGAAAGACGCCGACTACACCATCGACTTCCACAAGGGCGCGCTGCTGAGCGAGGAAGAGGCGCGCGGGCAGGAGACGCAGATTGCCGGGCTGCGCCGTAATGCCGTGACCGTGGAGGCCAGTCTGCAAGCGGTGCTGGCGGCCATGAAGGGTACGGCGGCATGAGCGACGATGCAATGATGCCGGCAGGCGTGCGACTGCGCCTGCCTGCCACCTCAGCGAACCTGGGGCCGGGCTTTGACGTCGTGGCGGTGGCCCTGGACTTTTTTCTGGAGATTGACGCCGAGCCTGCGGCGGAGTTTTCCATTGCCGCGACCGGGCGCGATGCGGATCGCTGCGGCAAGCTGGAAGACAACCTGATCCTGGGCGTCTACTCGACGCTGCTGGAGCAGCAGGGGCGCGCGGTCACGCCGCTGGCGCTCCGCATGCGCAATGCGATTCCGCTGGGGATGGGCTGTGGCTCGTCGGCTGCGGCGCGGTTGGCAGGAATTGCCCTGGCTGCACACTTTGGCCAGCTGGGCTGGAGCCCGCAGCAGATCCTGGAAGAGGCGTGTGCCCTGGAAGGGCATCCGGACAACGTGGCGGCCTGCTGGCTGGGCGGCCTGACGGCTGTGGGCTGCGAGGGACGGACTGTGCATGTGGCACAGGTGCGGCCGCCGGAGGACTGGCGCGCCATCCTGGTGCTGCCGGCCGATCCGGTGCCAACCAGCAAGGCGCGGAGCGTGCTGCCGGCCAGCTATACGCTGCGGGATGTGGTGGCCAACCTGCAGGCGGTGTCCATGCTGGGACTGGCCTTTGCCCAGGGACGCGGCGATCTGCTGCGCGCGGCGATGAACGACCGGGTGCATCAGCCCTACCGGGCGGCGATCAGCCCGCAACTGCCGCTGCTGCTGCCGCTGGCAGGCCAGGCCGGGATTCTGGGGGCGGCGCTGAGCGGCGCAGGGCCGGGAGTGCTGGTTGTGGTGGAAGGCGAAGAGAAGCTGGCGGAAGCGTCGCAAACCATCCGTAAGGCGCTGCAACCACTGGCCGAGCCGGAGCTGGTTACCTCGCGGTTTGTGTCCACCGGCGCGCACGAGGGGATGGAAAGCCTTGCAGGCAGCGGTGCACATTGAGGTTTGTTGGGCATAAATTCCGGAATGGAACCGGGGCTGAAAGTTACTCGTGATTCTCGGGCCGGATGTCCCGTTAGTAACTGAAAAAATGGGTACTTATCCTGTTACTCAAGTTTGCTTGCTCTTCACTGACTAATCACCTACATTGGGTCCGTGGGCAGTTCTGGGGGAGGGCTGCTCTAGCGCCCGAGGTCCTTGCGGATCCGGGCGCTTCTAATTTTTGGGCGAATCGTCCCGGCAGTGCCAAAGTGAAGCAGCAAGAGGGGATAGGGAGGGGATTCCTATTCTGACACTGAAGTGGCAGGGGCGATTTGCGACGATGCGGGGCGATAGCGCATCCTATACGCATACGTTTTCCTGTGCACTTTTCAAAGTGTTGCGGGCCGGTAAGGAGGATTATGGCGGGATTGGGTGTTTTGGAAGTAACCGATGCGACCTTTGACCAGGAGGTGCTGCAGAGCCAGCAGCCGGTTCTGGTGGACTTTTGGGCTGTATGGTGCGGCCCCTGCAAGGCGATTGCGCCTGTGGTGGACAGCGTGGCTGCGGCCTATGCGGGCAAGCTGAAGGTGGCCAAGGTGAACGTGGACGAGAACGGTGGGGTTCCGTCGCGTTACGGCATTCGCGGTATTCCGACGCTTCTGTTCTTCAAGGGCGGCAAGGTTGCTGACCAGATTGTGGGTTATGTGTCGCAGGAAGCGATCCAGGAGAAGGTGGATCGTCTGCTGGCGTAATATCGACGCAAGGTTCGCGTGTGTGGCCCGGCACAGTGCCGGGCCATACCTGTTGTACGCCGTGCATGAATGACAGCTTGGAGGTGTGAGTCCTCTTCACATCCAGATGGGGAGAAGTGATAGCGAAGCGCAAGGGCGTCGCCGCGAGGCGGGGTCTGAAGGAAGCGTGGAGCAAAG
>DAIDGZ010000129.1 GCA_027452125.1 Acidobacteriaceae bacterium
AAACCACAACGAGACAATGCAACGCAGATCGGCGCAGCCCCAGGGCTGCGCCGATCTGCGTTGGAGGGAAGCTAGTAAGTACTGCCCTGCTAAAGGGCTTCGATCTCTTCTGCGAGAATCTCGGCAGCTCGCACGCAGGCAGATCGATTCACATCCAGATGCGTAAGGAGACGCATGGCATGGGGACCGACTGCATTCGCCAGCACGCCACGCACTTTGAGCCTGTGTGAGAGTTCTGCTGCGCTGCGGCCCTCCCGCAAATGGAAGATGACGATGTTAGTTTCAACACCGTCCAGATTGATCTCTACCCTTTCGAGGCTGGCCAACACCTCAGCCAGGAGGCGAGCATTAGCATGGTCTTCATGGAGACGCTGGGGCCCCTGTTCCAGAGCGATTAAGCCGGCTGCAGCAAGGACGCCTGCCTGGCGCATGCCGCCGCCGAGCGCCTTACGGAAGATGCGGGCGCGGGCAATCTGCTCTGCAGTGCCCACGAGCATAGAACCCACAGGAGCGCCAAGCCCCTTGGACAGGCAGAACATGACGGTATCGAAGCCGCGGGTGATGACTTTGACATCCAGCCCAAGCGCTGTAGCGGCGTTGAAGATGCGCGCGCCGTCGAGATGAGTTGGAATACCGTGTTCATTGGCGCCGGTCCAAATATTCTCCAGCGCGTGCAACGGAGTGACGCGACCGCCGGTCAGGTTCCCGGTGTTCTCTATTTCGATAAGCCCTGTGGCGGCGCGCAGCACGCCACGCGGACGAATCGCCGGCTCAATCTGTTTCCAGGTGAGAATGCCATTCTCGCCCTCGACGGCACGAATCAGGCAACCGGAAAAAACAGCAACCGTGGCCATCTCAAAGTCGAGGATGTGGGCATGGGACTCCGTGATGATCTCCTGCCCGGGTTCGGTGAGCAGGCGAATCGCAATCTGGTTACCCATGGTGCCGGTAGGCACAAACAGAGCGGCCTCGCGCCCGAAGACCTCAGCCGAGCGCCGCTCCAGCAGGTTGACCGTTGGATCTTCGCCATAAACGTCGTCGCCGACCTCGGCAGCGGCCATAGCAGCGCGCATCTCCACGGAAGGCTTGGTTACGGTATCTGAACGAAGGTCAATCAATTCCACTTTCACTCCTCCCGTTGGCAAGAATACGGTTTCACGCCTCAGCAATCAGATTTAGGAAACAACCGGACATCAAGGAATCTGCGACATGGGCAGTTCGATGATGGGAGTAGGCTTTCCGTTCTGCATGGCAATGGCCCATAGGCCATGGAAGTTCTGCCGCAATCCAGGTTGTGCCTTCAGCAATGCACTGAGCACTGCCGTGGCTTCGGTGCGCATGGCAGCCGGGTCAGTGATACCGGTGGATTGGTAGATCACGGCGAGGTCAGGCTCGTGCAGCGAGGTATCCAATGTGATTGAGTCGATGGTCCAGGTGCGATCGCCATCCTTGATGGCGTAGGGAAAGACATTATGCGGGGAGTCGGCTATCTGTGTCTGCTCCTGGTTCAGCTTCTCCAGATTGGGGGAAGAGATGAAATCGAAGGGCAGCAGCAGGTAGCGCGCAGCCTCGTAGCTAAACCATGCCGCCCAGGGCTGGCCAGACTTGGCCAGTTCTCGGCCACGAATCCAATACCACACGCCATCATGCCCGTCGAAAGCGCCCTGGCGGATGTTGAGGCCAGCTAGCTTCCAGGAATTCGAAACCCTATCCCAGGCAAGGATGATGCCCACCTGTCCGGCTAGTGGAGCGCCGGCGGCATCGGCCAAGATCACCGCATATCTGCCCGGCGGCAACTGACGCATCGTAATTGTCACGGTGAGCGATCCACTCGTGTTGGAGCAGAAGAACTGAGTATCTTCAGTCGCGGTCTGGGTAGATGCATCAAGCATGTAGGCATTGCGCAACTGGACCTTGCCGCCTTTCATCAGAGGGGCAGCCTGCTGCACGGCGTCGCTGATGCCGCTCCATGCGGAAGCTTCCTCGGGAAGCAAGTCGGACTGGAGTTCAGACAGATTCTGCTGGGCAACGGCTAGTGCCATCTGGCCGCCGACGGATGAAAGTGCGCTACGATCCGCGGGCGAGAGCTCCGCCTGGGTTGTACAGCTAGCCGCAAACGCCGCTGCGGGAACTACTAGCAAAGCGGCAACCGCAAAAAACCTCCGGCACAGTCGCATCTTCACCCACATCCTCTCTGTTCCGCTGGCTCGCTCCGAGCGTCTGCGGATCACTGTTAGTCTAGTACAGTATCAGGTAGCCTTTCTGCCCGCTGAAACAGCAAAGGACAGGCAGACGCCGAACAGGGGGAGTCGATCATCATGCGCATCCAGCCATCGCCGCATTCGCACTCTCGGCTCCGTCACTCCAGCAACGCTTTCCCCGTGCTTCGCGGTTGCGGTGCGCTCTTGCTGTTGGCATATGTAACGATCACCGGTGCCGCACAGGCAAATACCGCGGACGGTGCCCTCCCTGCACAAAAAAGCACGAACAGCCTCGATGTAAAGCAGACACCGAAGCATGGAGTGCCCTACAAGCACCGACATTCCGTGAAAAGGCAAGCTGAACCCGCGCCGGCTGTAGCGCCCCCGCCCCCTCCACCAGCGCCAATGCCTCCGGACTGGCCAGTGAACGACAGCCCCACCAAGGCCTCTGTTGTGTGGGACAGTCGTGGTCTACTCATCGATGCTAAC
>DAIDGZ010000130.1 GCA_027452125.1 Acidobacteriaceae bacterium
CTGCACAGCCTCGATCATGGCCTCCATGCCCATGCAGGAGTTCAGCAGCATGTGGTAAAGGGTGCGTGTGCACCAGTCCTGCTGATAAAACCTGCGGATCATGGCGGCGCGGCGCTTGTCGCGGGCGGCCAGTTGCTGCTCAGCCTGGCTGGCCTGCTCGGGAAAGTTTCGCGCATACCAGGCTCGCTTGGCGGTGAGCGTGGCGTAGACGAAGACGTGGAAGCACCCCGCCTGGCCGGCTAGTGCGCACGCGGCTCCCCGGCCCACCAGCACGCAGTTGCCCACCTTGGCAGCATCCAGAATCTCCTGCCGGATGAGCGCCCCCATGCGCTCCGAATCGAACACCTGGTCCTCCGAGGGGCCGACGGTCGCGTAGATCGGGTCCATCCAGAAGGCCTTGCCATAGCGGTAGTACCAGGGGTCCAGCTTTTCGTCCATGCGCGCTGCCAGCGCCGGATCCACCCCGGCGGTGCGCGCCGCGCCGGCGATCAACTCTTCGTCCAGAAGCCGCCAGCCCAGTCGTTCTGCCAGGTCGTGCGCAAACTCTCCGCCGCGTGAACCGTACTCGCGCTCTACCGTGATGACATTCACTGGTTGATGGGCCATGGCTCTGCATCCCTCCCGCGACTGGAGCATACAACGGAAAGCCCATAAAAAGGAATCAGGCGCTGCGGCATGGGCGGCAGCGCCTGATGCGATCAACCAGCTAACCCGCGGGTTGTTACTGGGTTACCTCCTGCACCGGGCCGGAGCGCGGCGCGCGCAGGTGCGGGGCATGCGGCGCACCTGGCGGCACGGGCGGCGCGGGAGCGGCAATCGCTGATCCGCGCTTGATGCGCACATCGCCGTTGCTGGCGCTCAGCAGGATCTTCGGGCCTCCTGCGCCAATCTGTCCGCTGACGGTTTTGTCCTCGTCGCCGCTGACGGCCAGGCCGAAGTCGGTGACGATGTCGCCGTTGTGTGTGTTGCCTTGAACAGTGGCCCGCACATCCGGCGGCAGAGTCACTTCCACGTCGCCCTTGTTGTTGTGCGCCTCAATGCCGTAAGAGCCAGCCGGCGCAATGGTGATCTGCCCGTCGCGATCCTGCACGTAGGTGTCGCCCCAGATCTGGTTCAGCTCTACATCCTTGGCGTGGGTGGTCACGCGCACCTGTCCCTTGGCTTGGGTCACGCTCAGGTCGTCGGAGTTCAGCGTCAGGTCGCCGGGCAGTTGGGCAATCTGCACGTCCGTGACGGAAGTATGCAAACTGAGCGGCCCGCCGAGCGTGTCCATCTGCACGTCGCCAAAGAGCTCACCGCTGGTCGAAACGCGGCCAGTGATGTTGGAGAGGGTAAGGTCATTGCAGTTGCCCACCAGCGAAAAATCGCCTTGTACCTGCCGGGCTGTGATATCCCCCCGGTCGCCGGTAAAGCGCAACTGCACCGGCCCGTTGATGGAGTTGATCTGCACATCGCCGTGTGCGGCCTCTGCTGTGAAACCCGCGCCCAGCCCGGCGGCTGTGATGTCGCCATGGCCGGCCGTGATGGCCACCCGAGCAGACCTGGGCACGATGATAGCCATATTCAGGCGGCCGCTGCTGGCCCCCTGCGAGCGCACCAGCACCGTGTTGCCGGTGAGGGTGACGGTCGCCTTCTCAGCGTTAAAGATCTTCTGCGCGTCCCCGTCCGTATTGGTGTAGGCCATCTCGTGGCCCTGCACGCTGATCTCCGCTGAGTCCGTCGCGGTGATGCTGACGTCGCCGCGCGGATTTTGGATCTGGATCAGGGCATTCTCGGGAATGCGCTGGCTGATCGCCTGCTGGTCCTGGTTATGCTCGGGCAGGCCTAGAGCATTGAAAAAGTCATCGCCGTTGTCCCCAAACTGCGCACGGAAGGGACCCCAGAAGTTGTGCCATCCGGCAGCGCTCAATCCGACCAGAGCCAGTAGTATCAGCAGTCCCACGTAGCTGCCGCCGCGGCGTATCGGG
>DAIDGZ010000131.1 GCA_027452125.1 Acidobacteriaceae bacterium
CAAAGTCCAGGGGAATCGCCGTCTTCGACTGTCCGTTGTAGTTGGCACTGATGGTGACATTGGATGTGATCTGTGCGCGCAGCCGGCCGGTAGTGGCCAGAGCGAGCAGGCAGGTAGCGCCGAGCACGGCGAACCTGCGCGGGTTGCGGGTCTTGCGTTGAAACATGGTGAGCCTCCTCAGGTGAGTGCGGTTGGTGTTGCCTGGGCGCCACTGAAGCAATCAGGAAGCAGCGGCGTTCCAGGGGGGAGGGACAAACTCAGCGCCAGAAACCTGCGCGGGGCCTGCCGTCCAATGGGCGCCGCGCTGGTTTCTGCGGCGATGTCCGGCCCGGGTCGATCCGTTGTGTCTTCTCTGGAACTTTTTCCAGATAGGAATCCAACGGTCGAGGCGCAGTGTTTTGCATCCTCGATTCGGTTGGCAAGGGAATTTACAGGAAGAATCCAGTGAATTACAGTAAGAGCAGATTAAATATATTTATTTTCAATATCTTATGGACGATAAAAATCTTGGCGCCCAACATTGCATTTGGATAAATGCGGTAAAAGTCTGGCCTGCACGTGGCCTCCGGTACAATTCCGCCAGGCATGGCGAAGGATGAATTGAGCCATCGCAGCTCGCGGTGGCGAGACCGGGAACCTGGCTGAGGAGAAAACTGATGCAACTCAAATCACTGTATTCGTGCGGAATGATGCTGGCGCTGATCGCTGTCCTTTTCACCGCCAGCCCCCTGGCGGACGCTGCTTCCTCACAGCCGGGCACACAGCGTCCGTGCGACATCTTTGCCGCAACCACTCCCTGTGTGGCCGCCTACAGCAGCACCCGCGCGCTCTTCGGCAACTATACGGGCCCGCTGTACGAGGTGACGCGCGCATCCGACGACACCTCGATCAACGTCGGCCTGCTGCCTGACGGCTATGCCGACGTGGCCGGGCAGAACAGCTTCTGCGCCCACTCCATCTGCACCATCAGCAAGATCTACGACCAGTCCCCCAGCCATAACGATCTGACGCCGGCGCCTCCGGGCGGCGAGATGCCGGGCTTCGGCCACCTGGGATTCGATTTTCCAGCCGTGGCCGACGCTCTGCCGGTCACCGTGCACGGCCACCACGTTTACGGAATCGCCATAGGCCCGGGCCTGGGCTACCGGGACGACAAGGCGGTTGGCACAGCCATCAACGGCCAGCCGGAGGGCGTCTACATGGTCAGCTCCGCGACCCGTCTCAATGGGCGGTGCTGTTTTGATTTCGGCAACGCCGAGTCCAACGATCTGGATAACAATGCCGGCCACATGGACGCCTTGAACATCCGGATGGAGTGCCGCCAGACGCCATGCAAGCCCGTCGCGGGGCTCGATATGGAGAATGGCATCTACGGAAATCTCCCGGTGCCCGCAGGCACCACCTTCGCCACCGTGATGGGCGTCAATGACGGGCAGCGCAGCTTCGCCATCTACCAGGGCAACGCGGAGTCCGGAGGCCTGACAACCACCGGCATGATCCCACTTCCCCCGGGCGGCTACGCGCCGATGCAACAGGAAGGCGCCATCATCCTTGGCATTGGCGGCGACAACAGCAACCATGGCCGGGGCTACTTCTTTGAGGGCGTCATGACCAAAGGGATGCCTGCGGCGACGGTTCTGGAGGCGGTACAAAAGAGCGTCGTGGCTGCTGAGTACTCGGGCGAACTCCACAAATAGAGCGTAAGAGCAGCTGTTCCAGCTACATCTCGGGCGGCAGGGCGGGCAGGAGGAACAGGCGCGCCCACCGCGCCGCCCAGTGGGCGACAGCGCGACCAGTCTGCCGCAAATCGACTATCCTCAATCCGTGGGCTTCCGAGACTTCCTGGGCAACACGAGCACCGTCACGCACCTCCGCGAGAGCGTGCGCGCAGGGCGCTTTCCGCACTCCATGATCC
>DAIDGZ010000132.1 GCA_027452125.1 Acidobacteriaceae bacterium
CACGACGCACGCCTCGGTGAGCGCCGAGACCCGCGCCGTGATGGGCATCAACGAGGGCCGCATCCGTCTCTCCATCGGCATTGAGGACAAGGAAGACCTGATCGCCGATCTGGAGCAGGCGCTGGCGGCTGTGTAAGGAACGATCATGCCGCAGGAAGACCTGCTGCTGGCAATCGATACCTGCGGCCCCTCGGGGTCGGTGGCCCTGGGGCGGCTGACCGGCGACGCTCCGCAGATCCTTGGACAAAAGGAACTGGCCGGACGCAGCTACTCCGCCACGCTGATCACTGCGGTGGCGGAGCTGTTGCAGGCGGCCGATGCGCGCCTCAGCGACCTGCGCGCCCTGGTGGCCGTGCACGGGCCGGGGAGCTTTACCGGCGTCCGCGTTTGCCTGAGCGCCGTGAAGGGCCTGGCCGAAGCGCCGCAGATTCCCGTGGTGGCGGTCTCGCGGCTGGAGGTGCTGAGCACCAGGGCCGGCTGCGCCTCCGCGGCGCTCGATGCCCACCGCGGCGAGGTGTTTCTGCGCCTGGCCGAGCCGGGGGCGGAGGCGCGCGAACTGCTGGCCGGTGGCGAAGAGCTGGCCGCGCTCCAGTCTGTACCCCAGAGAATTGCCGTGTGCGACGAGGCCGGCGCCAGGCTGCTGGCAGCGGCGTGGCCCGGCGCCGCCCTGGTGCGCGTGGACCCGCCCACCGCGGCCGATGCCCTCGCGCTCTGCGCAGAGCGTGTGCTGCGCCGGGAGTTTGCGGACCTGGCGCTGCTCGACGGCCACTACCTGCGCCGCTCCGATGCCGAGATCTTTGGAGAAAAGGCGGCCACAGGGCAGGAACGCGCATGAGCGGGCTGGCCGCGCCGGTGCGCCCCATGCGCGCGGACGATCTGCCCCGCGTGCTGGCCATCGCCGCCGCGCTTCCGTATGCTCCCCGCTGGCCGGAGGCGGCCTATCGCGCAGCCATTGCATCGAGCGCCGGCACAGAGCCTCTGCGGCGCATCGCGCTGGTGATGGAAGACCCGGAAACGGCCCTGGTGGCGGGGTTCGCCGTGGCCAGCCTGCTGCCCCCCGAGGCCGAGCTGGAGACGGTGGCCGTGGCCCCGGAAAGCCAGCGGCGAGGCCTGGCGCACCAGTTGCTGACCGCACTGGCCGCACAACTGCACAGCGCCGGAGCCGCCGAGCTGCTGCTGGAGGTGCGCGCCTCCAATGCGCCGGCCATCCACCTCTACCGGCGGCTGGGCTTTGCGGAAACCGGGCGCCGGCCCGGCTACTACGCTGATCCTGTTGAAGATGCACTGCTGATGGCCTGGCGGCTGGGCTAGAGCCTGTCCTCTGCACCCGTGTGATGCACGACACACATGTTGGGCATTGGATGAAAAAATCCACAGATTCCCGCTGCTTTCCTTCCCTACCCTCTTGCCGTCTGGAAGGGCATGGAGCTATATGTGAATGTTCGTTAAAGAACATGCCGCTCTGCTCTGAACCCAGGAGGGAGCCGCCACTGGAGGTGCTGGATGGACGAAGTACAGAATCTCGCGCTGAGTGAAGAGATGAATCGCCTGCACGCCGAACACCACCGCTACGCTCAGCAGCTCGAAGAACTGTTACAGAAACCCTATCTAAGCGAAGACGAACAACTCGAAGAGGTCCGCCTGAAAAAGCTGAAACTGCACGCCAAGGATCTGATTCAGGATCTGGAGCGGCGCAGCCTGGCCGTGGCGTAATTGCCAGCTCTGGCATGGGGTCATGAAAAGTCACCGGCCGATGGGTGGAGGCACCCACTCGATGCGTGAGTGGTGTGCTCTCCTCCTGCGGAGTAAGCCGCCGCGCCCGATCCGGATGAACGTATAATCGGTGGGGATATGGTGCGTGACGGTTATATTTACGGATTGAGCCTGCTGGCGGTGGCCGCAGTCCTCGTGTGGGCAACCAACAACTGGATCTGGGGGATTCTCCCCCTGCTGCTGGCAGCGTTTTTTCTCTGGTTCTTCCGCGATCCCCGGCGCACGATTCCGCAGGGTGCGGGGTTGGTCGTGTCGCCCGGCGACGGGCTGGTCACTGAGACCGTCACCATCCATACGCCGCAGGGGCCGCAGCAGCGCATCAGCATCTTTCTCAGTGTCTTTAACGTGCACGTCAACCGCTCGCCCATCGGCGGCGTGTTGAGCCGCGTGCACTACCAGAAGGGCCTCTACCTGAACGCCATGAATCCCGCCTCGGCGGAGCGCAATGAGCAGAATGCAGTGACGGTGCAGGGCGATGGCTACGAGGTCACCTTCAAGCAGATTGCCGGGCTGCTGGCCCGCCGCATCGTCTTCAACCTGCGCGAAGGCGACCGCGTGGAGCGCGGCCAGCGCGTAGGCCTCATCAAGTTTGGCTCGCGCGTGGATGTACTGCTGCCGGCGCAGGCCGAGTTGCGCGTCAAGGTAGGCCAGCGCGTCAAGGGCGGAGCCAGCGTGCTGGCGGCAATGCCGGGCGCCTCCGCCGGGGAGCGCATGTGAACGTCGGCTCCATGCAGTTCAAGCCGCAGCGCCGTGTTCATCTGCGCCGCGGCATGTACCTGCTGCCCTCGATGTTTACCGCGGGCAACATCGGCGCCGGCTACTTTTCCATCACGCAGACGCTGGCTGCGATCGCGGCAAACGGCGATGCCCACACGCATCTGGACTGGGCCGCCATCGCCATCCTCTTCGCCATTCCCTTTGACGCCATCGACGGGCGCATTGCGCGCATGACCAATACCACCAGCGAATTCGGCAAGGAGCTGGATTCGCTGGCCGACGTCATCACCTTCGGCGTCGCTCCCAGCCTGCTGGCCTTTGTCTGGGGTTTCCACTTCATTCCCAGCGACATCAGTGCCCATCTGCGCCAGCACCTGTTGCAGGCCGGAGCCTTCATCTGCTTCCTCTTCCTGCTCAGCGGCGCCTCCCGGCTGGCGCGCTTCAACATCAGCCACGACGCGCAGCCGCGCAATCCCGGGCGTCCGGGGCGCAAATACTTTGTGGGCATGCCCATTCCCGCCGCGGCAGGCCTGCTGGCCGCCACCGTGCACTTCTTCAACGCCTATCCGGTGGAAAGCTGGTGGGTTGCCATTCCCTGGCTGGTGCTGGTGGGGCTGTGCAGCTTCCTCATGGTCAGCACCTGGCGGTTCTGGTCGGGCAAGGAGATCAATCTCTCCCGCCGCCATCCTTTCCAGCTCGTGGTGCTGCTGGCCATCGTGGTCTACGTCGCCCTGCGCTACTCCAACGGCGTACTGTTTCTGGGCGCCCTGCTCTACATGTTCTCCGGCATCTGGGCGCGCGCCGCGTACTCCTGGGGGCGCCGCCGGCGCAAAAGATCCACGGCCCCGCCCGACCCCGCATCTGCGGAGACAGACTCCATGGAACACGTGTAGAGTAATCTGTTTCCGAATTCCGATTGAGACAACCAAAGGATTCCTGTGTACAAAATCGCGATTGCCGGCGCCTCTTCGCTGTTGGGAAAGGAACTGAAGGAAGCACTCTCCGAGTCGACCCTGGCTGCGGCCAATTTTCTCCTGCTCGACGAGCAGGAGGCTCTGGGCCAGTTGGACCAGGTGGGCGATGAGGTCACCTTTATCCAGCCCATCACGGCGGATGCCTTCGAGCATGTCGACTTCACCTTCTTCTGCGGCACACCGGCACTGACCAGCCGCCACTGGCAGCAGGCGCTGCGCGCCGGGTCCACCGTGCTGGACCTCTCCGGCGCCCTGGATGAGCAGACCGGCGTGCTGGTGCGCGCTCCGTGGCTGGGCACAGAATCCGCGGAGGCTGACCTGTTTACCCCGGCGGTGGTTCCGGCGCACCCCGCCGCGCTGGCGCTGGCCATGCTGCTCAGCCGGCTGCAACTGGCGGCCCCGATTCGCCTGGCCGCCGCCACCCTGCTGCAACCGGCCAGCGAGTTTGGCCGCGAGGCCATGGACGAACTGCATCAGCAGACGGTCAACCTGCTCAGCTTCCAGGGCGTTCCGCGCGCCACCTTCGATGCCCAGTCGGCGTACAACCTGCTGAGCGGGCTCGGCGAGAGCGCCAGGGTCAGCATTGGCGCCTCCGAGGCTCGCATCCGCCGCCACTACACCGCCCTCACCGCCGGCCGGGAACCGGCGCTCGCGCTCCAGGTGATTCAGGCCCCGGTCTTCCACGGGCTCACCTTGTCCCTGGCCATCGAACTGGAGCGCCCGGTGGAACTGGGCGCGCTGGAACAGGCCCTGAGCGGCGAACATCTTGACCTGGTGATGGAAGATACCGATTCGCCCTCCAACCTGGCCGCCACCGGGCAGGATGAGGTGCTGGTCCGTCTGCGCCCGGAGCGGGCAGGCAGCCGGGGAACCGCCGTCTCGCGCCTCTGGCTGTGGGCCGCCGCCGACAACCTGCGCCTGCATGCCGAAAACGCCGTGCAGTGCGCCCTGGACCTGCGCCGCCTGCGCCCCCAGGGAACGGTGCAATAAGGGACGATTGCCCGCTTCCCTGTCCAGACCTGCCGGAAGGCAATGCAGAAAGGTAAGACAAATCTAATTTTGACTTACCTTTCAATCTTGGCTTACTAGGTCTATCATGTAAGCCATGGAGCAGGCTTATCTCACCATCAGCAGCAAAGGCCAGATTGTCATTCCTGCTGCCATTCGCAAGCAGCTGGGCATCGAGCAGGGCGCCCGCGCCGCCGTGCGCATGGAGGGAGGAAGGATCATCCTCGACTTCGAGAGTCTTGAGGCAAAGCTGCGCCGCATCAGGGAGATGCGCGGCTGCACGGCGGGCGGTTCCTCGGGGACGGACCTGCTGCTCGAAGAGCGGCGTCAAGAGCGTGCGCGGGAACAGCAGGAAGAGGGCTGGTGAGGCAGAGCGATGATGGCCTACGTGCTGGATTCTTCCGCATTGCTCCGCTATGCCGACGACGAACCGGGCGCCGAGCGGGTTGAGGAGATCATCAGCGCCTGTGCGGCCATTCGCGTCCAGGTCTTCCTCTCGGCCGTGCAGTGGGGCGAGGTAGCAGGAAACCTGCGCAAGCGCTTTGGCGCGGAACGGCAGGCGCACATCATGAGCGTTCTTCTACCGAGTGAAGCAGAGATTGTGCCTGCCACCGCCGAACGCGCCATGCGAGCAGTCGCGTTGAAGATCGAGAACAATCTGGGCTATGCCGATGCCTTCGCCGCGGAACTTGCGATGACCGGCACAGAACGCATTCTGGTAACTGCGGACTACGGATTCAAGGTGCTGGAAGATGCGCTGCGGATTGAGTTCCTCCCCTTGAAATAGCGCGACTGGCGGCGTCTCATGCTGACGGCGCAACGGCCTCGTTCTTCCTATCCCCGGAAGGTTGTTCAGCCGCCGCAGGCTGCCCAGGTCTGCTGGATGTAGCTGTCGGTCATGCCGGCAATGTAATCCGCCACGGTGCGGGCCAGGCCTTCGCTGGCAATCTCCTGCTGGTGATCCTGCGGCAGCAGGCCCGGCTCGGCCATGAGCGCCGCAAACAGCCCCTGCACCACGCCGGTGGCATAGGCGTGGATCTCCTCCATGCCCGGCGAGTTGTAAAGATTGGCGTAGAGGAAGGTCTTGGTGGCCGCGCGCGCCTCCTCCATCTGCGGACTCAGGGCGGCCAGCCGTCCCGGCGCCCGGCGAATCTCCGCCAGGGTCGTTGCACCCAGATCGGCCACCCGCTGCCGCACCGCGCCGGCCAGGTCAGTGACAAAGGCATTCAGAAGCTGCCGCAGGGCCTCATGGACAATCAGCCTGGGCTGCGCCTGGGGATAGCGGAACAGCGCCGCATCGTGAAATTCGCGGAACAGCGGCAGTCCCTCCCGTACCTGCTCCAGAGCCAGGATGGAAGAGTCCAGACCGTCGTCCAGGTCGGCGGCCAGGTAGGCAATCTCATCCGCCAGATCGATCAGCTGCGCCTCCAGCGGCGGAAACTGCCCCAGAAAATACTCGCTCAGTTCCGGGTGCTCGCGGCCGGTGTAATCGCGCGAGTGCTTGACGATGCCCTCGCGCACGGCCAGTGTCAGGTTGAGACCGCGAAAGGCGGGATACCGCTCCTCAAACCACGTGACAATGCGTAGCGCATGCAGGTTGTGGTCAAAGCGCAGCCCATGCCCTTGCAGGCACTCGTCCAGAGCCTTTTCTCCGGCGTGGCCAAAGGGGGGATGGCCGATGTCATGCGCCAGCGCCAACGCCTCTGCCAGCTCCACATTGAGCCCCAGCGTGCGGGCCAGGGTGCGGGCAATCTGCGACACCTCCAGCGTATGCGTCAGCCGGCTGCGAAAGTGGTCAGCCGGAGCGCCGCCCGGAAGCCGGGTGAAGACCTGAGTCTTGCCGGCCAGCCTGCGAAAGGCCCGCGCATGCAGAATCCGCGCCGCATCGCGCACAAACGGCGAACGATAGGCATGGGGCGGCTCAGGATAGGCGCGGCGAACCAGCTCCCCGGCAGCATCCTCCTGCACGGCGATTCCCGGTGGCAAAAGTGCGGCGGTATGCAGCATGGCTTCCATTATGAGCCAGTGCTGCCGGAAATCCCGTATGGGGACGATCTCCGTCTGTTGTGCCGGGCATCACCAGACGCAGGATCGAACCGGTGCTATAACCTCCGGCGTCCGGGAGATGAGGCGATTCCTGTCTCCGGCCAGGTTCCCTCCGCCGCATGGCTCGTGCCGCGCGTGCGGAAGGGCGCGATCTGGCCGCTTGCTCTCTCAGCCAACACAGGGGGGTGGATATGAACACCATCAGGAAAGCGGCGCTGGCCCTGCTGGCGCTGATCGTTGCCTTCAGCTCCGGCTGCGGGCGCCGTCACACGCCCAAGGAGGTGTATTACCTGGTTGCCTCCAACCTGTCTCTGCCCTACTGGCAGACGCTCTCCGCAGGGTTCAACAAGGCGGCTGCGCTCTACGGCGTCACGGCTCGCATCGCCGGACCGGCCACCCACGACCCACAGGCGGAGCTGGCCGCGTTGCAGCAGGCGGTGGCCGCCAGGCCCGCCGGCATCCTTGTCTCCGCCGCTGACGCCGCCGTGCTGCAGAACGAGATCAACACCGCGATCGTCTCCGGGATTCCCGTCCTCACCGTGGACTCCGATGCGCCGGGCAGCCGCAGGCTCTACTTCATCGGCACCAACAATCTGGAAGCCGGGCGCCTGGGCGGCCAGCGCGTGGTGGAGAAGCTGGGCGGACACGGCACGGTGGTCTTCTTCACCATCGCCGGCCAGGCCAACATGAACGAGCGGCTCAAGGGGTTCCAGGACGTACTGGCCACCCGGCCGGAGATCAAGATCGTCAACGTCTTTGACACCCGGGGCGACGCGCGCAACGCCTTTGACGAAGCGCAGCGGCTGGCCGCTCTCAGCGGGACCCAGAAGATCGATGCCTTTGTCGCGCTGGACTCGGCCTCCGGCAAGCAGATCGCCGAGGTGATGCGCCGCAATAAGCTCACTGACCGCCTGGTGGTGGCCTGGGATGTGGATCAGGACACGCTGAACGACATCAAGGCCGGCAGCATCGACTCCACCATCGCGCAGAAACCCTTCACCATGGGCTTCGTTGGCCTGCGCGCGCTGGACAATGTCTTCCACTATCCGCCAAAAGAACTGGCGCGCGACTACGCCGCGGACTCCTTTGCGCCCTACCCGGTGTTTGTGGACACCGGCACCTCGCTGGTGGACCGGAACAACGTGGAGATTTACCTGGCCTCCGCCGCGGCCGGCATGAAGTGAAGCAGCAAAACGCCGCGCAGATCATTTTGCCGCGCAAAGAAAAACGGCAGCCGTTCCGCTTAGGAAGGGCTGCCGCCGATTGAACCGCGCCTGGGACTACTGCTGCGAACTTCCCGGAGCGATGGCGTTTTCCTCTTTGGCCAGCTTCACGCGGGCGCTCTCCAGCTTCTTCTGCACCTTGGCCACGTCGCCGGGCTCAAAGTCTGCCGGCGAGGACTTGGCATACTCGTCCATGGAGAGCTGCCACTGCGCCACGGCCAGGCGGATGCGTCCCGTCTTCTCGTACAGGTCGCCCAGATGCATGTGCACGGTGGGGTCGGTCTGGTCGCGCTCCACGGCCGAGCGCAGATTGTCCTCAGCCAGTTCGTACTGGCCCATCTTGAAGTACACCCAGCCCAGCGAGTCCAGGTAGGCTCCGTTCATGGGATCGAGTTGAACGGCCTTGCGGATCAGGGTGAGCGCCTCCGGCAGGCGCGCGTTCTTGTCCGCCAGCATGTAGCCCAGGTAGTTCAGGGTCATGGCATTGTTGGGGTCCAGCGCCAGCACCTGGCGGAAGTAGCGCTCCGCCGGCTCATAGTGCTTTTGCCGCTCGGCCACCTCGCCGCGCAGGAAGAGCAGGTAAATTTTGTCATCCTGCTTGGTGGTCAGGGCCTCGGCCTTGTTCAGCGTCTCCTCGGCATCCTTCCAGCGGTGCATGCGCACGTAGATCTGGCACAGGCCGATCCACACGCTGCGGTCGCTGGGCTTGTTGGTCAGCAGCCCCTTGGCCATGGCAAGGCCTTCGTCGGTCTTGCCGCGGTCCACCAGCTCACCGGCCAGCATCATCTTCAGATCAGTGTTCTTGGGATTCGCGGCAACCGCCTGCTGCGTGACCGCAATCGCCTTGTCGTACTGCTTGGCAGAGGTGTAGGCGTCCACCTGGCCCTGATAGCCGCGCAGCGCGGAGTCGCCGCCCATGTCGATCATCTTCTGGTAGGTGGCCACAGCCAGATCGGTCTTGTTCTGCTCCACGTACACCGCGCCCAGCCGGTCCAGGAAGATGCCGCGATTGTTCTTCTCGTCGGCGGTATAGGCGCCGTTGGCGTGGGAGGTGGCATCCACCATCTGCGAGTAGGTCTGGGCGGCGTCATCGAACTGACCCAGCACATCCTGCAGCATGCCCATGTTGTAGCCGGCGGAGAGCGAAGTGGGATCGATCTTGCGGGCCTTCTGGATGGCGGTGAGCGCCTCCTGATACTTGCCCTGGCGGCGCAGAATCTCGCCAACGTGCACCAGTGCTCCCACGTTGCCGGGATCTTCCTTGCTCAACTGCTGATAGGTCTTGAGCGCGGCGTCAAGCTGATTGTCGCTGAGCTGATCCTGGCCCAGCGAGTCCAGCGCCCGCGGATCGTCGGGGTCCAGGACCAGCGCCCGCTGGTAGGCGGCAATGGCATCTTTGGGCTGCTTCAACTGGTCGTAAGCGGCGCCCAGGGCCAGCTCCATCTTGGCGGTGCGCGAGACCTCGGGCACATCGTTGATGACCTTGGCCACGCTCTTCATGTCGTTGTTTTCCGCATAGACGCGGACCAGGTTCAGCACCACGTCTTCGGAGTCGGGCTCAATGGCCTTGGCGGCATCGAACTGCTGCGCGGCCTTCTCCGGCTGATGCTTCACAGAGTAGAGCTGCCCCAGCACCATGTGGTCCTGGATATCCTTGGGCTCCAGCGACACAATCTTTTCGAACTCGCCAATCGCCAGGTCCAGCACGTTGCCCGGAGGCGAGGTGGAGGAGACGCTGCTGTCCTGCTGGCCAAGCTGGCGCAGATAGATGCGCCCCAGCAGCTTGTGCGCGTCCAGATCGTCGGGCGCGGTCTTCACCACTGCGTGCGCCATGGCCTCGGCCTGATCGAAGCGGCCAATCCGGTAGTAGAGATCGGCCAGCTCGTCGTTCAGTTCCGGAGAAGCCGGGTCGGCATCGAGCGCCAGCTTGTACTCCTCGATGGCCTGGGTGATCATCCCCGCGCGCCCTTCGGTCATCGCCTGATCTTCATACATTCCGGCCAAGGCGGCGTGGTAGTAAGCCACGGCCTGTTTTGACTCCTTGGGAGCCGGTGCCGGCGCAGGTGCAGTCGCCGCGCTCGCGGCACTCTTCGGCGCAGAGGAGGACTGGGCGCCTGCCGAAACCAGGGGTGCAACAGCAAGTGCGGCGGCCAGGGAGAGCCGAAAGGCGGGCGAGCAAAGCTTGGGTGTCATCATGAATAAAACTTCCATGCCGCGTGAGCCGGTTGGACGGGGAAGAAACCGTTCCGGTAAGCCCAGAGAGCGGCGCCGACAGAGGGTTAACCAACTCTGCCTCTTGTACAGACGATTGTACTCGCCATTCGTCGCGGCCCGGGAACGGGGCCGGGGATTTTGCCCGGCACATCCCGCGCAAACCCTGCCCAAACATCCTGCCCTGTGAAACTTATCCGCGTGCGGCCTGGGCCGCGCCGGGCAGCCATCCGTGCTGGCGCAGCCGGCCCAGCTGGCGGTGCAATATGTCGATCTGGCGCTCCAGCCGCTCCAACTGGCGCTCGCCCGGATGCTCGAGCGGCGGGTAGACGGCAGCGGGCAGAGCATCGGCCGCCTGCGGCCATTCCGGCGCGGCAACCGCTCCTTCCGGCGAGATCTGCGTCTCCAGCCACTCCAGCCGGCGACCCAGCAGGCTCAGCCGCTGCTGCACCGCGGCAGACTGCTTCCACTCCCAGTCGCCGCCCAGCGCGGCCAGCGCCGTAACTCCCTGCGCAAAGCGGCGCAGATAGGTGACAAACGCCGGGACAAACTGGGCAAAGGGCCAGCGGCGCGGCCAGCTCTCCGCCAGCAGGCGATCCAGCGACTCCTCCGTATCGTTGTGGGCCAGGCCGGCGGCGCGCCGGGCATGCGCCAGCAGCCGCGAAGAGCCCGTGCCCGCCCGCCAAGCCTCGCTCAACTGCGCCAGGTAGCGCCGATCGGCAACCACGCTGGCCCGCGGATACTCCGGCGCGCGGTCGCGCTCGTAGGCGGGAAAGAGAAACTGCATGGCAGCCACCGAGAGCGCGGCGCCCACAATCGTGTTGATCACGCGCACCAGCGCCAGTTGCCAGTCACCGGAGTAGGGCAGCCAGGCCAGCACGAAGGTTGGCGTCAAGAAGAAGACAAAAACGGCATAACTCACCGGCATAAACGCCAGCGACAGCAGCGCCAGCGGGAACAGCACTGCGACGATCGCCAGCTGGGCATGCAGGGCAAAGGCCAGCACCGCCGCCAGGATGCCGCCGGCCACCGTGCCGCCCACGCGCTGCATGCCGCGGCGCAGCGTGCCCGAGACGTGCGGCTGGGCCACGATGATGGAGGTAAGCAGCAGCCAGTAGCCATGGTCGATATGCAGCAGGAGGATCATGGCTGTCTCAAACGAGCACACCAGCGCCACCCGCACCGCGTGGCGCAGCAGCAGCGAGCGCAGCGTGAAGCTGGCCGCCAGCTGATCCAGGCTCCAGCGCTGCCGCAACTCGTCCAACCGCTCGTACACATAGGCAAAGTGGCTCATGGAGGCGGCTTTGGGCCGCGGCTTTCCCAGGATGGGGGCCTTGCCCAGCCGCAGCAGCGCGGCGCTCTCAATTGACGTCTCCAGCAGCCCGGCAGCCTCGGCAATCTGCGTCAGCAGAAAATGCCCGGTGGCATCCGCAGGGTCCAGGCAGCCGCCAATGTATGCGGGCAGGCGATCCATCTCGCGCCGCTTGGCCCGGGCGTGGGCTACGGTCAGGTTGCGAGTGCGTTGCAGCAGCGAGGCAATCCACGTCTCCGCGTGGCGCAGGTCGGCCATGGCGGAAAGGCTGCGATCCAGGCAGCCGGAGCCCGCGGGATCGGCAGCGTGCAGCTCAAAGTGCTCGGCCAGGGCGATGGTGCGGGCAATCAGCAGATCGGCGTTCTCCAGCAGCACCACCAGCTGACGCCCCTGCGCGGTGTCTGCCTGGCGGGTGGCGCGCATGTTGGCGATGGCCTGCCAGCCCTGCTCCATGGCGCGGCGCACACGATACTGATGATGCTGGGCAAGCCGGTGCCACAGCACCACCGGCTGCTGCGGCCGCCCGGCCAGTTCGGCAATGGAGGCCATGAACGAGGCCAGTTCGCTATAGCAGCCTGCAACCGCCGCGCGCGCCGGCCGGTAGGCGTCCAGCGGCCACAGAAAAAGCGAGAGCGCCGCCGCCCAGGCCCCGCCCGCCAGCAGCAGTAGTCCGCGATGCAGCGCCTCCTGCCACGTGGCAAGCGGCGCGCCGATGCCGCAGAAGTAGATGACCTGCACCAGGATGCCCGTCGAAGCAAACGGCTGCCCCAGCACCGCCAGATAGCTCCACAGGAAGCAGAAGGCCAGCGTGAGCGGGACCGCCCAGTGCAGGCTGTTGCCCGCCAGCGAGCCCAGAAAAAGCCCCGAGGCGCCGCCCAGCGAAACCGTCGCCAGACTGGCCAGCCGCGTGCGATAGGGTCCGCCCGCATCGGCAATCACCGCCTCGTAGCCGCCCAGCGCCGCCCAGCCCAGGCCGGCGATGCCCGCCAAATCGCCCAGCAGCATGGGCGCGCACAAGGCCACTGCGGCGCGCAGGCCGCGCAGCCAGTCCATGCGGCGCACCATCCCTGCGATGCGGCTGCGCACGCGCGGGGTGGACTGGGTCGCCATGGGCTTATTACATCATTTGCGGCGTCTTGTGCGGCAGTTGCGCATCCTCCCATCCCGGGCTCAATCGGGGGTAGGATGAGGACACAACCAGACCTTCCACGTGGAGGTGTTCGCCATGAAAACCCTCGCAATCACCCTGCCCGATCAACTGGCGCAGGAGGCGGAACGCGCCGGCCTGCTCTCCGCCGAGTCGCTGGAGAACCTGCTGCGGGAGCGGCTGCGGATGCTGCAGAAGGACGCGCCGCTCACCGATGTCGCGGAAGAGGTCTCTCCGGAGACCATGACCGATGAGGTGCGGGCGATTCAGCAGGAACAGCACGCCGGACGCGCGCTGTGAGGATCATCTGAACCGGACGGGCAGGGATGGAGGGCCCGCAGACCTGGAGCAGGCCAGCGCGTTACCGCGTGGCCGTGGCGGCAAACTTCTTCACCATCGCCAGCAGCAGCTTGCGGTCGCTCTCGTTGAGCGTGGAGGAGTAGCGCCGGATCTGCGTGAGGAAGCGCAGCTCCTCGTCGGAGATCTTCTGCGTGTTGAACTGCTTGCCCAACGAATCATCGGCAAAGAACTGGGCAATCGGCAGGTCCAGGGCATCGGCAATCTTGGCCAGCGTATCCAGCGAGGGAACGGTATGGCCATTCTCGACGCGCGACAGATAACACCGCAGCAGCCCGGTCTTCTTCTCGATGTCTCCCTGCGAGAGCCCCTTTTGCAGACGATAGGCGCGGATTGTCGTACCGATCTTCATAGTTGTGCCCATCCCCCCTGTCGTCCTGGAACCAAATCTGCTCGTCAGACAACGGGACACTGTTGACTCAAGGGTTAACACGCCAGATTAAGGTTTGCAAGAAAGATTCTCTCCCTGTTCCTATTACTATGGTCATTCTCCGGGTGATCAGTTTGCTACTGTTTCAACTCAGCGGCCAGAAAGCGGTCAATCCGGGACAGCGCATCGGCTGCGTCCGCGGGGCGATAGCCGCCTTTGTTGTTGGGGTTTTCGAAGGCATGTCCGGCGTCGGGATAGATCTTCACATCCACCGGCTTGCCCAGGCCGCGCATGGCCTCGGCAAAGGCATGCACGGAGGCGGGAGGAATGCCCATATCCTGCCCGCCGAAGTTGCCCAGCACCGTGGCATGGATGCGCTCCAGCGCCGCCTTGTCGGTCGGCAAAGCGCCATAATTCACGGCAACCGCGCGCAGCGTGGGCGAGGCCACGGCTAACTGGATCGCATAGCCGCCGCCCATGCACCAGCCCACCGCTCCGATGCGTTGCGGATTCACGTCGCTGCGTTTGGCCAGCCAGTCCACGGCCGAAGTCAGGTCGCGCACGCCCTGGTCCTGCGGCAGGCCGCGAGAGAGCTCATGCGCCAGCTCCATGGTGGTAGCCACGCGGCCGTGATAGAGATCCACGGCCAGGGTCACGTAGCCCTGCGCGGCGTAGCCGGCGGCCTCGTGCTTGATCCAGTCGTTCAGCCCCCACCACTCGTGAACCACCACCAGGGCCGGGTGCGGACCGGCGCCATGCGGCAGATAGAGCAGTCCCTGCCCGGTGGAGTCGCCGCTGGGAAAGGTCACCGGCTGCTGCGCACGACTGCCCAGCGCACACAGGCCGAACGACAACGCGATAAGACACAGCAGAAGGCGATGCAGCTTCATCTGAAAAGCTCCCTGGCAGAGATGGCCGGCCCGCGGCAGAATGCAAACCTAGCGATTATGGTCGAGCGCAGCGGAATTTGCCAGCACAGCTTCAAACCCGGCGAACAAATTTCTCCTGCCCGGTGCGCACACTCACAACGCATGCTTCCGCCACTCTCGTAAACCTTCAGAGCGCGCTCTCCGTCAGATTGAACAAGAGCGGATGATGACAGGGAGATTACATGCGGAAGGCAGTACAGCTGTGCGCGGTGGTAGCAGGGATTCTCGCGGCCGGGAGCATGGCTGCTTCAGGACAGGCTGCGACGCCGGCTGTGGCCGCGCCAAACCCGGGCGTCTCCCAGGCCGCTGCTGCCGGCGGCCATCTGTATGGCGTAGTGAAGTCCGGCACGATTCCCCTGCCCGGTGTGACGGTGATCGCCGAGAATACCCTCACCGGCAAGCGCTACTCCACCACCACGGATATCAACGGCGCCTGGTCCATGCGCATACCGCAGGATGGCCGCTACGTGGTGCGCACTGACTTTGCCGCGTTCAGCGGAGCGTCCCAGGAAACACTGCTGAACGCCGGCAGCCGCGACCACGCGCTCAACTTCGAGCTCATGCTGGCCTCGCGCGCGGCGGCGCAAGAGCAGCAGCAGGCCCGGCAGCAAAGCGGCGGCACGGGCAGCCGGAGCGTTCAACAACTGGCCGACGGCGGCGCCGAAAGTCTGAGCCTGATGAGCGAACTGAGCGCGGGCACCGACACCAGCACGGGCGAGACTGGCTCCAGCGGCGCGGCGCTGCCCTCCATCGCCGGCAACTCCGACTTCAGCGACGAGTCGGTGGCCATCACCGGGCAGTCTGGCCAGGTGAGCCCCATGGCCGGAATGGACATGGACGAGCTGCGCCAGCGCATGGAAGAGATGCGCGCCCAGAACGGCGGGCAAGATGGCTCGGGGCGCGCCGGACTGTTTGGCGGCGGACCCGGAGGCGGCGGCTTTGGCGGGCCGTTCATGATGGGCGGCGGCGGCTTCGGACGCGGCGGCGGCGGCTTTGGCGGTCGGCGCAACTTCCGCGGCTTCAATCCCGGCCAGCCCCACGGCGCGGTCTTCTGGACCGGAAGCAACTCCGGCCTGAACGCGCAGCCCTTTGCCCTGCGCGGGCAGTCGCAGTCGCAGCCTGCCTCAGGCACAAACCGCTTCGGCATCACCTTCATCAGCGCGCCTTATCTGCCGGGGCTCACCCAGCCCAGCGGCAAGGACACGATCTTCCTCACGCTCTCCGGCCAGCGCAGCTCCAATCCGCTGGATGAGTACGCCACCGTGCCCACCAGCGCGGAGCGCGGCGGCGACTTCTCTGCCACCGGACTGCCCAGGATCTACGATCCGGCCACGCAGCAGCAGTTTGTCTCCAACGGAATTGCCAACGTGATTCCCGCCACGCGCATTGCCGCGCAGGCGCGGGCCCTGCTCCAGTACTTTCCCGCGCCCAACCTGCCGGGGACGGTGCAGAACTATCACCTGCTGACGACGGCACAGTCCAACAGCACACAGGCCGGCTTCCGCTACATGCGCAGCCTGGGCAAGAATGCGACGCTGGGCGGCGGACGCCGCGGCTTCGGCGGCTTTGGCGGGCGCGGCGGACAGAACACCGGGCTGCGGCAAAGCATCAACTTCAACTACAACTGGGCCCACTCCGCCGCCGACAACGTCAACATCTTTCCCGCGCTGGGCGGCAAGACCGCCACCAACAGCTACTCGCTGCAGGCCGGCTACACCGTGGGCTACAACCGCTTCACCAATATCTTCAACGTCAACTGGAACCGCAGCGACAGCCAGGCGCGCAACTTCTTTACAGACACCACCGACATTGCCACGCAGATTGGCGTGCTCGGCCCCGGCAACACTGCGCTTAACTCCAGCCCGCTCAACTATGGCCTGCCCAACGTCACGCTGAGCACCATCACCGGCCTGAGCCAGCGCCAGCCCAGCCTGTCGCTCTCGCAGACCATCGCCGTCTCGGAGATCGCGGTCTGGCGCAAGGGCAAGCACAACCTGCGCATCGGCGGCGACTACCGGCGCGTGCATCGCGACTTTCTGGGCGGCTCCAACGCCACCGGCACCTTTACCTTCACCGGCCTGTTCACGGAAGACAGCCAGCAGGCGCCGAATACCGGCTCGCCCATCGCCGATCTTCTGCTCGGCCTGCCCCAGTCCACCTCCATTGACTCCTCCGCGGCCAAGAGCTATCTGCGCGAGAATGTGCTGGACGCTTACGCCATGGACGACTGGCGCGTGCGCTCTGACCTGACGCTCAACTACGGCATTCGCTACGAGTACTTCGCGCCGTACACGGAAAAGTACGGGCATCTGGCGTTTGTTGACACCAATCCCGCGCAAGGCTTCACCCAGCTTGCCGAGGTGCAGGCTGGCGGCTTGGGCCCGTTCAGCGGGCATCTGCCGGACTCACTGGTCTTCCCCTATCACAAGGCCTTTGCGCCGCGGCTCGGATTCGCCTGGCGCGTGCCCAGGCTCAAGCAGACCGTGCTGCGCGCCGGCTACGGCATGAACTTTACGACGGGCGCCTACTCCACCTTTGCCAACACCATGGCGCACCAGCCGCCCTTTGCCAACGAGCAGAGCAACCAGGAGGCCACCGCGCAGGGCCAGCCCAGCTCTGCCTGTGCGCGCACGCCCGGCGCAAGCTGCCTCACCCTGGCCAACGGATTCCCCGCGCCAGACACGCTGGGCAACTACGCCGTCAATCCCCACTATCCCCTGCCCTACGTACAGGTGTGGAATGTGGACCTGCAACGCACCCTGCCCTGGGGCATTGTGATGAACCTGGGCTACAACGGCTCGCGCGGCAGCAACCTGGACACGGTGAGCGCCCCGCGCGCCACGCCCAGCAGCCCCGGCACCGATCCGCTGAATGACATCTTTCGCTATGAGCAGGCGGTGGCCTTCTCGCGCTTTAACGCCGGCACGGTGCGCCTGAACAAGCGGCTCAGCGGCGGCATCGCCGTAGGCGCCAACTACCAGTACGCGCACTCGATTGACGATGCCGGCGCGCTGGGCAGCGTGGGCGGCGTGGGCGTGCAGAACTGGCAGGACGTGCGCGGCGAAGAGGGCAACTCCAGCATCGACGTGCGGCATCGCGTCAACGGCAACTACCTGATCGAGCTGCCCTTCGGCCAGGACAAGCGCTGGGTCACCAGCGGCGCCGCGGCGCATGTGCTGGAGGGCTTCTCCGTCTCCGGCGACTTCACCTTCGCCACCGGCACGCCGCTCTCGCCCTACTACGCCGCGGGCATCACCAGCGTCGAGTGCGGCACCGGCGGCACCTTCCGGCCGGATCGCATTGCCGGCGTCTCGCCCACGGCGGGCGGCGGCAGCATCCGGCGCTGGTTCAATACGGCGGCCTACTCCGAGCCTGCCGCCAATCCACAGTATCCCTGCGGCGTGTTTGGCAACTCGCCGCGCAACTCCGTGGAAGGGCCGGGGACGGTGCAGAACAACATGACGCTCTCCAAGACCATGCAGTTGGGCGACACGCGCAGCATGGAACTGCGCGCCACGGCCAGCAACGCCTTCAACACCGTGCAGTATGGCAGCGTAGACACCAACGTGCAGTCGCCGAGCTTCGGACAGGTGACGCAGACCAAATCCATGCGCGCGTTCAACTTTATTGCACGCTTCCGGTTCTGAGTGAAGCGCGCCGGGCATTGCGCACAGAGATTGACACCGAGCAGGAAACGAAAGGGCAGCATGAGGAGTTGGATACAACAGATCGGCGCGGCCGCAGCGGCCCTGGCACTGGCTCTGCCCGGGGCGCAGCCCGGCTGGACACAAAGCGCGCAGCCCCTCTCGTCGACGCCGCAGGGCGGCTTTGTGCTGAAGATGAACTCCGAGCTGGTGCTGACCAACGTGGTGGCGCGCGATGCCAAAACCGGCGAACTGGTGCGCGGCCTCAAGGCCAGCGACTTTCACGTCTTCGAGAACGGCAAGCCGCAGCGCATTGCCAGCTTCGACTTTCAAAGCATCGATATGGCCACGCCGCTGAAAGAGGCTACGGTGAGCGGGCTAGCCGCGGACCTGAATGGCGGCGGAGGCAACAACAAGGCCGTGGTGGTGGCCAGCCCGGAAGAGCTGCGCAATCACCGGCTGATCGTCCTGTTCTTTGACCTCACCTCCATGCAGCCCGAAGACCTGGACCGCAGCGTGGATGCCGCGAAGGACTTCCTGCGCACCAAAATGCAGCCGGCCGATCTGGTGGCGCTGGTCTCCCTCGGCGACACGCTCACCGTCGACCAGGACTTTACCGCGGACAAGAATGCGCTGATCAACGAGGTGGGCGCCTACAACGGCACGGAGAGCCAGGGCTTTGCCCAGGGAGCCACCGCCAACACCAACCAGGAAGAGGACACCACCGGCTACACTCCCGACGAGAGCGAATACAACGACATCAACACCGACCGCGAACTCTTTGCCCTGCGCGCGATTGCCCAGTCGCTGGCCAGGATCGACGAAAAGAAATCGCTGCTCTACTTCTCCGGCGGCATCTCGCGCGACGGCATTGAGAATCAGGCCTCGCTGCGCGCCGCCGTCAACGCCGCGGTGCGCGCCAACCTGGCCATCTACAGCGTGGACACGCGCGGCCTGCAGGCCATCGGCCCGCTGGGCGACGCCTCCAAGGGCAGCCTGCGCGGCAGCGGCGCCTACAACGGCGGCGCGCTGGGCAACAACATGAATGCCAACTTCGCCTCGCAGGAGGTGATGGGCACGCTCTCCACGGACACCGGCGGCAAGGCCTTCTTTGACTCCAATGACTTTGCCCCGGCCTTTGCCCAGGTGCAGAAGGATACGTCGGCCTACTACGCCATCGGCTTCCACTCCACCAACCCCGCGCGCGACGGCAAGTACCGTCATCTGACCATCAAGGTGGACAGGCCCGGCATCAAGCTCGAATACCGTCCCGGCTACTACGCGCCGGCTGACTTCCAGCACACCGCGCGCCAGGATCGCGAGCAGCAACTGCAGGATGAACTGGCCAGCGATCTGCCCGCCACCGACATCGCCGTGTACCTCGATGCCATGTACTTCCGGCTCAACGACAATCGCTACTACATGCCGGTCTCGCTGCTGATCCCCGGCTCTGAGATTCCCTTTGTGCAGGGCGGCGACAAGGACAAGGCCACGCTCGACATTCTCGGCGAGGTCATCGACGAGGTGAAGCGCCCCGTGGGCCGGGTGCGGCAGACCGTGAAACTCAACCTCGATCCCACGCTGAAGGCGCGGCAGAAGAATATCCAGTACACCACCAGCTTCAATCTGCCTCCCGGCAAGTACGATCTGAAGTTTGTGGTGCGCGAGAATCAGACCGGCCGCATGGGCTCCTTTGAGGCGCAGATCACGCTGCCGGACATGAAGAAGGCGCCGCTGAAGATGAGCTCCATCGTGCTGGCCAGCCTGCGCGAGCCCAGCAAGCAGGACACGCCGCTGGTGCACAACGGCGAAGCCTACGTGCCCAACATCAGCCACGTCTTCCGGCAGAACCAGCACATGTATCTGCTCTACGAGATCTACGATCCGGCGCGCGAAAAGGAAACCGGCCAGGAGCCGCGCGGAACCCGGCCCGGCATCAACGTGCTCACCAGCCTGGAGCTGATGCAGGGCGCCACCAAGGTGTATGAGTCACCGCTGGTGCAGGCGCGGCACATCAACGTGGAAGGCCGCGATGCGGTAGCCATGGAGCTGGATGTGCCCCTGGACAAGCTGAAGCCCGGCCAGTACCTCTGCCAATTGAATGTGATCGACGATGCGGCGGGAAGCTTCGCCTTTCCGCGCTTTGCCGTGCTGGTGCGGCCTGCGTCCGCGGCCGCGGCGGTCACGCCGCCGAAGCTCACCTCCACGGGAGGCGCAGCGCAATAGGCGGCTGGCCGCTACTGGTCTTCCTCGTCGCGATACGGGCAATGGCGGCAGCCGGAGCCGCAGCAGTAGCCGCGCTTGCGGTGATACGCCTCGGTAAACACGAGGTAGGGCCCGTCGTAGTAGTAGTCCTCCGCGGCCAGCGGCGCGGAAGGGCGCGGGGCTGCGGCGGGCGGCTTGCTCTCCATTCCTCTATTCTCGCGCAGGCCGTGCAAGCGCCGTTCAGCTTGTCGGTACAATCAAAATATGACGCTCACAGCGCAGGATCGCGCCCGCAAGATCAAAATCATCTTTTTCGACGTGGATGGCGTGCTGACCGACGGCACCATCTGGGTCTATCCCATGCCCGTCCCGCAGCCGGATGGCAGCATCGGCACCAAAATGGTGGAGGCCAAGGGCTTCAGCGCGCACGACGGCGCCGGCATGACGCTGGCCCGGCTCGGCGGCATGAAGGTGGGCATCATCACAAAGCGCATCAGTGAAACCGTGGCTATCCGCGCCCGCGACCTGAAGCTCGAATTTGTCTACCAGGGCCAGGCCTTCAAGATGAAGCCCATCCGCGAAGTGATGGAGCAGGAAGGCGTGACGCTCGACGAGATTGCCTACGTGGGCGACGATGTTGTGGATCTGCCGGTGATGCGGCAATGCGGCCTGGCGATTGCCGTGGCCAATGCCCGCGAGCAGGTGAAGGACGAAGCGCACTACATCACGCCTAACCGCGGCGGCGACGGCGCAGGCCGCGATGCCATCGAGTTCATCCTCGAGGCCAAGGGCGTACTCCGGCAGTGTCTGGAGGCCTCCATCGACGAGGGCAATCCGCTGCCGCCGTCCATGGATATCGGCAAGGGCGGGGATCTGAAGTAGCAGCGAGTGAGCAAGTTCGCAGGTTAGCGAGTTGGTGAAGTGAGGCGGAAGATGGACGCAAACAAGAGAGCGGTGGTGCTGTTGAGCGGCGGGCTGGACTCAGCCACGGTGCTGGCCATTGCCCGCGCCGAGGGCTATGAGACCTATGCGCTCTCCTTCCGCTACGGACAGCGCCACGTCTGCGAACTGCTGGCGGCGGAGCGGGTTGCCGCGGCGCTGGGCGCGGCGCAGCATCGCACCGCGGCCATTGACCTGCGCGTCTTTGGCGGCTCGGCGCTGACCGGCGACATCGACGTGCCCAAGGGCCGCGACGCGGAAGAGATGAGCCACGGCATTCCCATCACCTACGTGCCCGCGCGCAACACCATCTTTCTCTCGTTCGCGCTGGCCTGGGCTGAGGTGCTGGGCGCAGAGGATATCTTCATCGGCGTCAACGCGCTGGACTACTCGGGCTATCCTGACTGCCGGCCGGAGTTTATTGCGGCCTACGCGCACATGGCCAACCTGGCCACCAAGGCCGGCGTGGAGGGCCGCCAGAAGCTGAAGATTCACACCCCGCTGATCGCCATGACCAAGGCGCAGATCATCGCGCGCGGGCTGGAACTGGGCGTGGATTACAGCCTCACCAGCAGTTGCTACGATCCATCGCCCGAAGGGCAACCCTGCGGGCAATGCGACTCCTGCCTGCTGCGGCAAAAGGGCTTCCGCGAAAACGGCCTCGCTGATCCGCTTCAGTATCGACAGCAGCAGAGTTAGTCACACTGCAATGTGGTGCTGCCAGTTCTATGCTCCTCAGGCTGCCACACAACCACAACCCGCAACTCAACTGACCACTGTTCACTGTTCACTGCTTTTATGAGCTACGCCGTCAAAGAGATCTTCTACACGCTGCAAGGGGAAGGCGCGCAGGCCGGGCGGCCGGCGGTCTTCTGCCGCTTTGCCGGCTGCAACCTGTGGTCGGGGCGCGCGCAGGACCGCGCGACGGCGGTGTGCCGCTTCTGCGACACGGATTTTGTGGGCGTGGATGGCCCGGGCGGCGGACGCTTTGAGGCGCCCGGGATGCTGGCCGCGGCAGTGGCCGCCCAGTGGCCCGCGAACGATGTGCGCGGACGGCGCATGGTGGTGTGCACCGGCGGCGAACCGCTGCTGCAACTCGACCCGCCGCTGATTGCCGCCTTGCACGCGCAGGGCTTTGAAATCGCCGTGGAGACCAACGGCACCGTGGCCGCTCCGGAAGGCATTGACTGGCTATGCGTCAGCCCCAAGGCAGGCGCCCCGCTGGTGCAGACCCGCGGCGACGAGATCAAGCTGGTCTATCCGCAACCGGAGGCGCTGCCGGAACAGTTTGCCGCGCTCCACTTCCGCCACTTTCTGCTGCAACCCATGGACGGCCCCGCGCGCGCGGAGAACACGCAACTGGCCCTGCGCTACTGCATGGAGCATCCGCAGTGGCGGCTCAGCCTGCAAACCCATAAGTTCCTGGGGATACCGTAAAAAACGGGGAGCGGCGTCAGTCTCTCTTCTGCTGCGCCCTGCGCTCCTCCGCCTCGGCCAGCCAGCCCCGCCGCAGCTTCTCCATGGGGATGCTGGAGAGGTATGGCTTGATGTCCAGGATCGGCGTGCCGTCCAGCATGTCCACCCCGCGCACGTGCAGCGAAGCTCCGTCGCGGCGCAGCAGTTCCACCACCGTCAGCGCCAGCGGATTGGGCCGGCGCGGCGAGCGCGTGGCAAACACCCCGTGCGGGCGATCGTCGGTGGGCGCCTGGCCCACCAGTTCATAACCCTCGGAGCGGTCGAAGACCCAGAAGACATAGAGGTGCGAGAAGCCTTCGATGTCCTGCAGACCCGGCTCGAACTCGCGCAGGATCTCCAGCACGCCCTCGGCCTGGTGTTGTGCGCCCAGGCCGCGCGGAACCGCCGAGGTTTCCTGGTAAGGACTGCGGACAAAGCCAATGGGGCGTGGCGTGAACATGACGTGCCTCCGCCCCTATTTTAGAGATTTCCCTTGCTCATCTCGCCGGCCAGGTGCTCCGAGGCGCGCATGGAGAGCGCCAGAATCGTCATGGTCGGGTTCTGCCAGCCGCCGCTGACAAAGCTGGCTCCATCCACCACAAACAGGTTCTTGTGGTCGTGGCTCTGGTTCCACTTGTTCAGCACACTGGTCTTTGGGTCGTCGCCCATGCGCGCGGTGCCGATCTCGTGGATGCTGTAGCCGGGCGGGTTGGGCTGGTCGTTGGCCGCCAGCACATCGAAGCCGGCGGCATGCGCCAGCTCTTTGCCCGTCTCCACCGCATCCTTGGCCATGTTGAACTCGTTGTCGGTGTAGCGCGTGTGCACGTGCAGCACGGGGATGCCCCACGCATCGGTCTTGCTGTTGTCGATGCGCACGTGATTCTCATAGCGGGCCAGCACCTCGCCCATGAGCGTCATGTGGAAGCCGCTGCCGTGATACGCGTCCAGCTTGCGCTGCAACTCCGCGCCATAGGCGGCAAAGCTGCGCGGCGGCAGGCCTCCGGTGCTGCTGGTGACGTTGAGCGCGTAGCCGCGCAGAAACTTGCTGCTCCTGGTGCTGATGTTGCGGAAGCGTGGCACAATCGCCCCCGGCCCGCCCATCAGCCCCTTGCCCTGGCCGTTGCGCGCCTCGGGAACCGAGCACACCAGCCCCGCGCCATAGATCTGGTCCGTGAGATAGTGGCCGAGCACGCCGCTGGAGTTGGCCAGCCCGGAGTTGAGCAGCAGCCGCGTGCTCTCCAGCGTGCCCGCGGCCAGCACCACCACGCGGGCGCGCACGCTCATCTCGCGGCGGCTCAGCCGGTCCACAAACAGGCAGCCGTTGGGCAGGCCAGTGTTTTTGTCCACCGTAATCTGGCGCACCACGGCGTTGGCAATCGAGGTCAGCTTGCCGGTCTTCTCCGCATCCGGCAGCAGCAGGTTGACGGAGCTGGCCAGCCCATCCTGCCCCAGCGCCCGCCGCTGCTTGCACACCGCAATGCCACGCGGCTTGGCCGCCGCGATAAACCGCTCCATCGAGGGCGACCACGGCGCATTGTCGAGGATGAAGTTGCCGTTGGGCAGTTGCGGCGGCCCGTCCATCGCACCAGAGACCCGGCAGATGCCTTCCACGCGCGAGTAGTAGGGCGCCAGGTCGGCGTAGCTGATGGGCCAGTCGGCGCCAAAGCCGTCGTGCGAGGCGCCCTTCAGCTCGTAGTCGCTCAGCCGGAACGACTGGCGCGACCAGAACAGCGAACGACCGCCAAACAGGCGCACCCGCACCCAGTTGTACGGATGCTCGGCGTCATAGGTGTACGGCACCTCGCGCTCATCCACCCAGACGTTGGCGTTGAACTCGCTGGCCTGGAAGACGTGATCCACCTGGCCCGGGGGCCGGAAGCCGCGAAAGGGCAGTTCGCTGGCCGGCATGCGGCGCACGTCGCGGCTCACGTCGGCCACCGGACCGGCGTTCAGCATCAGGCAGCGGATGCCCTTTTCGGTCAGGATCTTTGCGGCCATGCCGCCGGAGTGGCCCGACCCGATAATCAGCACGTCATACACTTCGTTCGTCATGGAACTCCCCTGGCGGATGGAAAAGCGATCTGGCACTCAGCGCTTGTACTCCGGCATGTACTGCGGCAGGCGCGGCCGGGCCAGCACGTGGGCCTGTCCCGCGGCGCAGGCCGCGCTCTGGCTGAACTGCTCCGGCTCAATCGGCTCCCAGTAGAGGCCGGTCTCGGTGCGCTCCTCCCCGCCGCGTGCGTGCGTTGCGTTCCAGACCGGAGAGTTCACCGTGGCCTCGCGGATGTCGTTGTGAGCGATGTTGACGAAGTCCGCGTGCAGCTCGGTGGGCGGGTGGTCGCTCATCCAGGCGCGCAGCCAGGGCTTGATGACGATATCAACCTGCGCATCGCTCAACGCGGCAAAGTAGGTTTTGAAGCGCTTCTGTGCCTGCGCCTCCAGCCAGTCCAGGCCGCCGGTGTAGACATCCTGCACCTGCGCGGAAGAGCTGCCCACAAAGAAGTCCAGGAACTGCGGCGCCTGGGCCTCCAGCGCGCCGGGCTGGCCGTTAAGCGGGGGCAGCAGCACATCCGCCAGGCGGCTCAGCGTAGCCATCTGGCGCTCGGTGAAGAAGGCCGGTGGAGCATCGGCCACCGCATCGGCCACCGTGGTGTGCGGCAGTGGCGTGCGCGGATTCAGGCCCAGCGTCCAGGGCACGGGCGCCGGCAGCGGCAGGTTGGGGGTTGTGGACTTCTGCGCAAGCAGAGCCGTAGGCGCAAGTCCCGCGCTGATGGCGGCGCGAACAAATTGACGGCGTTGCATGAGACGCTCCTCGGGGACGGCACCACCCTACACCGCCAAGCGCGCCAGCGTCTACCCGCACCCCGGCAGGACCCGCGATATCGTCCGCTTTGATAGGCAGTGACCGGGAACACTTTGGGGGGGATCCGGTGTCTAAGAGAATAGGGGGCGCGGGCGTTTGGCTCTCCGCAAACGATCCGTTTCCCGCGCACTCCGGATCTGCAGAGTTGTTCGGCAGCGCTACCCAGGCTGCCGGGGAGTGGCCGCACACGAACACCCGCCAAGGGACCGGTTCCAGAGTTCCCAGATGCCAAGTGTTCACCAAGTGCGGTAAGGTGGGAGAACACTGACTTGCAGGCGGACCTCACCATGGGCAATTTTGCTGGCGCGCTGCCATTCGAATCATCGCAGGAAGCGGCTCTGGTCGCTGAACTCAGGGCCGGTTCAGAAGAAGCATTCGCTTGGCTGATCGCGCGCTACCATCAACCCATCTATTCCCTTCTGGCGCGTACGGTCAACAACCCGGACGACGCCGCAGATCTGGCCCAGGAAGTTTTCGTCAAGGTCTTCCGGGGCATTCACAGCTTTCACGGCGAATCCTGCTTGCGCACATGGATTTACAGGATCGCCTTGCATGAAGCATCCAACCGCAGGCGCTGGTGGATGCGGCACAAGCAGCAGGAAGTCTCCACGGAACAGGAGATCGCCGACGGCGACTGCGGCGTTCCCGTGCGGATCAAGGACATGCTGGTGGACCCCTCGGAGTCCCCCTATGACCTGGCCGTGCACGCCGAGAACCGGGCCCGCGTGGAAGCGGCCCTCAGCCAGGTGCCCGAACCCTACCGCACCACGCTGGTCCTGCGCGACATTGAAGGTTTTGTGTACGAGGAAGTTGCAGAGATGCAGGGGATCAATCTGGGAACCGTGAAGTCGCGGCTGATGCGCGGCAGAGCCTGCCTCAAGGCGCTGTTGTCTGCCCCGCAGCCGGCCGCCGCGGCGGCGACGCTCTCACGCTTTGAGATGCCCCTGGGGGAGGAGGCCGGATGAACGGCTGCCAAGCAGTACAGGCGAGATTCACTGAATATCTCGATGGCCGTCTGAGCGGGCTCGAGATGCAGCGGATCGCCAGCCACCTGGACGCGTGCAACACATGCGCGGGCGAGTGGGCTGCTCTTCGCCACACACAATCCGCCCTGGCCACGCTGGGACCGGTTCCCGAGCCGCCCGATCTGCTTCTGCGCATTCGCGTGGCCGTGAGCCAGGAGCGCGCGCGCCAGCACCGCAGCCGCCTCGACGTCTGGGGCCTGGCCTGGAAGAATACCGTGGGCCCGTTCCTGCTGCAGGCCTCGGCCGGCTTCGCCAGCGCCGTGTTGCTGCTGGGCACGGTCATCCTGCTGGTGGGCATGTTTGCCCGGCCTGAAGCCGCCCAGGCCAGCAAGGATGAGCCTCTGGGCGCAGCCACCGCGCCGCGGCTGCTCTATCTCTCCAGCGGAGCCAACGACGATGACTTCGGGGCGATTGCCAGCCCGGTGGTCGTGGAAGCCTATGTGAACGACGAAGGGTACGTCTACGACTACCGCATCGTCTCCGGCCCCACCAACGCCGCGACCCGGGCCCAGATCGAAAACCTGCTGCTCTTCAGCGTCTTTGCTCCTGCCCGTTCCTTTGGCCAGCCCGTCAAGGGGTTGGCAGTGCTTTCCTTCTCCGGCGTAGCCGTGCGCGGCTGAACACCGGCGAAACAACTTCTTTCCCCTCCGGCGCCCGCCGCCGAGCCTCCCACAGAACATCCCTGTTTTCCGCCCCTTGCCGTGGTCTGTCCACCGCGCATGGGGACAAAATCGTGCCTGCCCTGCCATTTGACCCTGCCGACGCGTCAAACTAGAGTAACAGGCAGGGTTTTTTCATGACATTGCGTACATTTCGATCTCCGGCCGCTGTATCGGCTGTGCTTTTCTTTCTTTTTGCCGGATTTGCGCCGCAACTCGCTCGTGCGCAGTACTCTGACAGCTCCTCCTCTTCCGACTCGGCCTCTCGTCCCGAGTACGCGCAGGAGAAAGCGCCGTCGCTGATCGATCCTGCCGGGCCCACCATCTCGCTGGTCAGCGCCGAGCCGGTGTTCTTTATGGCCGCCGCGCTCAACGCCTGCGGCTACGATGAGGGACTCAACGAGAGCGAGCCCATCCGCAAAAAGATCCGCGATGAGATGAACCAGGTGCTGGTCCGGAGCGAAACGGCCCGGGACAAGCGCGACAAGGTCTGCCTGTTTATCGCGCAGCACCGCATGACGGGGACCGACAAGGACATCTCCCAGTACATCTCGCTGGCCCTTTATCTCTCCCAGCCGCCCAACCTGGACATCACGGTGGAGCAGTCGGAGATGCCGCCGGATTCGACCCAGGTCATCGGCATCGTCCCGCTGCTCAAGGACTTTGCCCAGGCCATGGATCTGCATGGCATCTGGCTCACCCTGCGCCTCTCCTATGACCATGAGATCGACGAACTGCACGATCCTCTGTCGCAGATGATCGTCTCCACCAATCTTTATCTGAAGATGCCGGCCTCCACGTACAGCGGCCGCCGCTTCATCGTGGTGATTGAGCCCCAGCTCTCGCCGCACCTGGTGAATGCTCGCGTCTATGGCTCGGACTATGTGGTGGTCGTTTCGCCCTCGGCCGGCCCGGTGCCCACCATTCCGATGAATAATGTGCGGCACATCTATCTGCACTATCTGATAGAGCCGCTGCTCTACGCGCGCACCAACGCCATTGACCGCATGGCCCCCATCCTCAAGGAGCTGAGCGATGCGCCGATGGACTACCGCTATCGCTCCGACCCCGTGCCGCTCACCGTGGAGTGCCTCATCAAGGCCATTGAAGCCCGCACCATGGATACCAAGGTGCCGGTGTACAAGATCCCTGCGGATGTCGATCGCTCGCAGTTGCCGCGCTATGAGCACCTGCTCGACCAGTATCACCAGAAGGTGGAGGCCGTGCGCTGGGCGGCCGTGCAGCACGACATGCGGCAGGGCTTTGTGCTCACGCAGTACTACTACGAACAACTGGTGCAGTTTGAGAAAACCCCGGTCAGCCTGAGCGACACCATCGGCGAAATGGTGTACAGCATGGACATTGACCAGCAGGTGCATCGGGCGCGGGATATCGACTTTGACAAGGTGGCCGACGAAGACGTGCTGCAGCGCTCCATGCCCCGCAAACTGACCGGCCTGGACCTGGCCGAGGCCAGGCTGGCGGAAGGCGACGCAGCCACAGCACAGAAGCTGGCGCAGAAGGCCCTCAACGAGCCCTCCAGCAACCCGCAGGCCGCCGCGGATGCCGCCCGCGCCCACTTCATCCTCGCCCGGGTCGCCATCATGACCGGCCATCCGCAGCAGGCCATGGATGACTTCAAGGAGACGGTCGCCACCAGCAAGGAGCCGCGCATCCTGGCCTGGTCGCACATTTACCTGGGCCGCATGGCCGATCTGGAATGCAATCGCAACGACGCGCTGACGGAGTACAAGGCGGCGCTGGCGGCGCGCGACGGACAACTGGATACGCGCCTGGCCGCGGAGCGGGGCATCAAGACCGCCTACTCCGTGAACGGCCACACCTGCAGTGACGATGAGGATGAGGGGACTGCGGCGCCAGCACCTGCGCCGCCGGCTCAGGCTGCGCCCGCGGTGGCGGCGCCGTCGGCGCCGGCTACGGGCAGTTCCAACGGCAACAGCGCCGTCCCCAACGCTCCCCAGCCGAACTAGCGCCGAGCGCAATCGGCTGCCCGCCAGCCTGAAAGGTTCGCTGCGGGTGTGTGGAGCTCACACGATTCATAGCCTGCGGAGCGCCCGGCAAGCACGCTCCGCGCTTCTTCAACTCCCAAGGGAAACCGGCGGCGAACGAGGTGATTGTGCAGGCTGTTCTGGCAGAGCTGGAGAAGGCGCTGGGCCATCGGTTTGCCCGGCCTGACCTGCTGGTGCGCGCGCTTACCCATCGCTCGCTGGCCCATGAACATCAGCAGGAGAACGGCGGCAGCGACGCAGCCGGCGGCGACAACGAGCGGCTCGAGTTCCTGGGAGACGCGGTGCTGGGGCTGGCCGTCGCCGAGGCCCTCTTCGAGGCGCATCCCGAGTGGCGCGAGGGCGAGCTGACGCGGGTGCGCGCCCAACTGGTCAGCCGCCTGCACATGGCTGAGGTGGCCGGCGCCGTCGATCTGGGCAGGCATCTGCGCCTCAGCAAGGGCGAGGAGCGCGGCGGACTGCGCCGCAAAAGCACCGTCCTCAGCAACACCATGGAAGCCGTAATGGGCGCGCTCTTTCTGGACGGCGGCCTGGAACCGGTGCGCGCCTTCGTCCGCCGCCGCGTGATGGGCGAAACAGCGGAACAGTTGGCGCGGGAGCTGCGTTCCGGCGCGGCGCTGGGCAACTACAAATCTGCCCTGCAGGAGCATCTGCAGGCTGAGCGCGCAGGCACCCCCGTCTACCGCGTGAAGAGCGAGAGCGGCCCCGACCACCGCAAGCGATTCCTCGTCGAAGTTCGGCTCAAGGCCGAGGCCGGTGAACCCGGCAAGCCCCTGGCCCGCGGACTGGGCAGCACCAAGAAGCTGGCCGAGCAGGACGCCGCGCGCCGCGCCCTGGAGAAGCTCTCCGCCGCCCCAAAGGCCGCGCGCAAGCACTCTGCGGAGGATGCCCGGGAAGACGAGGCCGACGTATGAGCCAGACGGCCGCCGAGTCAGAGAGCTGGCTCTATCGCTTGCCGATCTCGGAGGCCTGCGCCTCGTTTCTGCGCACCCTGGTGGTGGCGCTTTTCCTGCTCACGTTTGTGCTCCAGCCGCTGTTCATCCCCTCTGAGAGCATGGAGCACACCCTGCTGGTGGGCGATTTTCTGCTCTTCAACAAGCAGGTGTTCGCCCCGCCGGATGCGCTTGCCCGCCATCTCCTGCCCTACCGGGACGTCCAGCGCGGCGACATCGTGGTCTTCCACCATAGTCATCCGGCGCTTCTCATCAAGCGTGTAATTGGCCTGCCCGGCGACCGGGTCCGCATCGCCAACGGTACCGTCTTCATCAACGATGCGCCGTTGCCCGAGCCCTACGCCACGTTTGAGCCTGCACCGCCCAACGCGGTGCGCGACGAGTTCCCCGCCGCCATCTACACCGATCCTGAAGTGGATCCCGACTGGTGGCGGCAGATGCAGCATCTGAGCCGCGGCGGTGAGCTGCGGGTCCCCGCGGGCGAGTACTTTGTGCTGGGCGACAACCGCAATCACAGCAGCGACTCGCGCTATTGGGGGTTTGTGCCCCGCCAGGCCATCATCGCCCGGCCGCTGCTCATCTATTTCTCGCTCAGGCGGCCGTCCACCACCGATGTGCGAAAGGCCCCGGATGATAGACTCGGACACGATAGCGGTCTGTGGAACAGGCTTGCCGGCTTTGCCCGCTGGGACCGGATCTTCCACGTGGTTCACTGATTGCAGACGCACATCGGACCCCATCAGGAACTGAGCAAAGAGCAGAGGATGACGAGGAAAAAAGACCAGGCAATCGCAGAGGCCCAAGAGACACAGCCGGTTTCCGGCGCTCCGCAGGAGCGCGTGGAAGAGACGCCCTTTGAGGCGCTGGCCAGCATCTGCTCCGTGCTGGTGGTTGGCCTGTTTATCCTCACTTTTCTGGCACAGAACTTCGTAATTCCCTCCGGCTCCATGGAGAAGACCCTGCTGGTCGGCGACCATCTGCTGGTGGATCGCATCACGCTGGCTCCGCCGGCCAGGTGGATGCCGCTGGTCCATTATCGCGAGCCCCGCCGCGGCGACATCATCGTCTTCATCAAGCCCGTGCCCGACCTGGATGCCAGCGGACAGCCGCAGTATCTTTACCTGGTGAAGCGGCTCATCGGCGTGCCCGGCGACCACATCCATCTGCGCAACGGCATCGTCATCATCAACGGCGTGGCCCAGGCCTTTCCTTACGCCCAGCCCACCACGCCGGAGAACCACAACGATTTCCTGGATGAGTTCCCCTCCGTGCCGCCCTATCCACAGCCCGGCGGCGCCACCGAAGAGTGGGCGGTGGACTTCCCGAATCACGTGGTCAACGGCGACCTGGTGGTGCCCAAGGGCATGTACTTCATGATGGGCGACAACCGGCACGACAGCCTGGACTCGCGCTTCTGGGGCTTTGTGCCCCGGGCCAACATCATTGGCCGGCCCCTGTTCAACTACTGGTCGTTCAAGACGCCGGAGAGCGAGTATGACCAGACCGGCCTGGGCGCGCGCATGGCCTGGATGGCCCATGTGGCCCTGCACTTCTTCACCGAGACGCGCTGGGAGCGGACGTTCCATGTCACCCGCTGAGGCTGAGGCCGCTGCCGCAGCATTGCGCGGCGGCGTGTCCAGGCCCGGCGCGCGGATGCAACAACACCCTGGATAGCCATGACGCACGACGAACACCCTCGGCACTCTAAGCCCTCTCGCCGCCGGCGGATCTGGCTGGCCCTGTTGCTGCTCTGCGCTGTCGCGGCAGCTCTGATTGTGCCCCCGCTCATCAGCGTAAGCCGCTACAAAAGCCAGATCACGCAACTGGTCGCGCAATCTCTCGGACGGCCTGTGCGCCTCGCTTCCGTCGAAGTCCGTCTGCTGCCCCGGCCCGGCTTTGTCCTCTCTGACCTGACGGTGGCGGAAGACCCCGGCTTCGGCGCCGAGCCGCTGCTGCACGCCGACTCCGTCACCGCCAGTCTGCGCTTCTTTCCGCTGTGGGTAGGCCGGCTGGAGATTGGCTCCATCAGCGTGGACGACGCCAGCATGAACCTGGTGCGCGATGCCGGCGGTCGCTGGAACCTCGCCCCGCTCTTCCGCACCGCTGCCGCCAAGACCGGGCAAGCCGGACAGAACCGGCCCATTCCTCTGCCTTCCATCGAGGCCACCAACTCCCGCATCAACTTCAAGAACGGCGCGGAGAAGCTGCCCTTTTCCCTTACCGATGCGGATCTCTCCTTCTGGCAGAGCAGCCCCGGCGAGTGGCGCGTCCGCCTGCGCGGCCAGCCTGTGCGCACCGACATGAGCCTGGATAGCGCCGACACCGGCATCGTCCGCCTGGAAGCCAGCCTGCGCAGCGCCCCCGCCCTGCGTCAGATGCCCATCCGCCTGGACATGGACTGGAAGCAGGCCCAACTCGGCCAGCTTGCCCGGCTGATCCTCGGCGCCGATACCGGCTGGCGCGGCGACCTCACCGGCCAGGTCCATCTGGAAGGCACGCCAGACAGCGCCCAGGTGCAGGCTCGCCTGCGCGCCACCAGCGTCCACCGCGCGGAGTTTGCCCCCGCCGAGCCGCTGGACTTCGACGCCAACTGCAACTTCGTCCTCCACTATCCCGCGCACGCAATCGAAAAGCTGGCCTGCAACTCCCCGCTGGGCGATGGCCACATCCGCCTGACCGGCCAGAAGCCCGGCACGGGAGGCTCCCAGCTCACGCTCGCGCTCGATCAGATTCCTGTGGCAGCCAGCCTGGACCTGCTGCGCATCATGCGCAGCGGCTTTGCTCCCGGCCTGCAGGCCAATGGCCGCGTCAGCGGAACGCTGGTGTACGCCGCGCCGGCCAGCGCTCCGCCCGCCCCCAGCCATCTCCGCCACCCGGCGCCGCCCGGCGCGGACCATGCGCTCACCGGCAGCCTGACGGTGCAGGGCTTCCAGTTGAGTGGAGGCGCCCTCAGCCAGCCGCTGTCCGTGGCAAAGATCATTCTGGAGCCGGTCTCCGGAGCCGGCAATCAGATGCCCGCTATTGCCGCGGCCGTGGATATTCCCGCGGGCGCTCCCACGCCGCTCACCCTGGACCTGCGCCTCGGCCTGCGCGGCTATCAGGCCAGCCTGCATGGCCAGGCCAGCCTGGCGCGTGCCCGGGAACTCGCGCACGCCGCCGGGCTGGTGCAGTCCACGCCGCTGGACGCCTTCGCCGGCGACCCGCTGGCCGTGGACCTGACCGCCGCCGGGCCGTGGATGCTGGCGCACGATGCCTCTTTGGCCTCCCCCGCGGAAGGCGGCCCCGCCGCAATTTCCGCAGCCGCCCCGGTTGTCCTGCTGCCCACCACGGACACCTTCAGCGGAACCGTGACCCTGCAAAATGTGAACTGGAAGGCCGATTTTCTGGCCAATCCGGTGCTGATCTCGCAGGCCACCCTGCACCTGGGCGAGGGGCAGTTGCGCTGGAATCCCATCGACTTCGCCTACGGCCCCATCAAGGGCGCCGCCAGCCTGACCGTGCCCCTGTCCTGCGCCGATCCGCAAAACCAGCCCTGCCCGCCGCAGTTCGCCGTGCACCTCGGCGATCTGGACGCCGCGCAGTTACAGGCCTCCATCCTCGGCGCGCGCGAACCGGCCACGCTGCTCTCCACGCTGATTGCCCGCTTCCACCTCTCCTCGCCGCCGGCCTGGCCGCGCCTGGAGGGCACCGTGGAAGCCGACTCGCTCAAGCTGGGCCCGGTGGCGCTGGTCAAGCCTGCCGTATCGCTCCGCACCGTCGCCGATGGCGCAGAGATCCGCTCTCTGGATGCCGGCCTGCTCGGCGGGCGGATCCACGCAACGGGCGCCGTGCATGCCGTCCAAAGCGCGCAGGATCTTCCCGCCTACACGCTGAAGGCCAGCCTGGAAAATCTACAGCCCGCCGATCTTGGCCGCCTGTTGGGCATGCGCTGGTCCGGCGGCCCCATCGACGCCCAGGGCAGCGTCAAGCTCGCGGGCTTCACCGCCGGCGCCCTGGCGGCCTCTGCCACCGGCACCCTGCGCTTTGAGTGGAAGCGCGGCGGCATGGCTGCCGCAGCGGCGTCCAAGTCTGCCGCAGTGCCCGCGGCGCTGACCCGCTTTGACCGCTGGACGGCGCAGGCCGACATTGCCAACGGCTCCATTGCCTTGAAGCAGAACCTGGTGCTGCGCGGCGCGAGCAAGCTGGCTGTGGAGGGGCAGGTGACGCTGGGTCATCCACCTCGGCTGGTCTTTGCCCCTTCGCACCCCGAACCGGCCGCCCGGCGCTGAAGCGGGTCGCCGATAGAATGGAGTCATGGGTTTATCGGCTTCTTCCGCATCGGTCTCCATTGTCTGCAAGGGCGTGTTGTTTGATATGGACGGGATTCTCATCTCGTCTCTTGAATCGGTGGAGCGCAGCTGGGCGAAATGGGCGGCGCTGCACGGCATTGACCTGAGCCGCACCCCGGGCATCGCCCACGGCCGCCGCGCCGTGGACACCCTCACCGCCCTGGCTCCGCATCTGGACCTCGAAACCGAGCTGAAAATCATCGAGGATATGGAAGTTGAGGATAACGAAGGGCTGAAGGTGCTGCCCGGCGTCCTCAATCTGCTGGCGGCCCTGCCCGCGCACCGCTGGACCGTGGCCACCAGCGCCACCGAGCGGCTGGCGCGCGCCCGGCTGGCTGCGGGAGGCATCCCTGTCCCCCCGCGCCTCATCACGGCCAACCAGGTCACCCACGGCAAGCCGCACCCCGAGCCGTTTCTCAACGGCGCGGCTCTGCTGGGCTTGGCTCCAGAGGACTGCGTGGTGTTTGAGGATTCCTCGGCCGGCGCTCAGGCTGGGCGTCAGGCCGGATGCACGGTCATCGCCACTACTTTCTCCCATCCGGTGGACACGCTGGACGCCGCCCATTACCTCGTGGAAGACCTCACCGGCATCGCCGTCAACGTGCTGCCCGGCGATCAGGGAATGGAGCTGAAGCTGACGCCGCTGCCCCGCTGAACTGGAAAAGAGGCTGCGTCTTACCGCGTCGACTCAATCCGCCGCCCGTGCTGCGGCTGCAGCGGCCGGGTGTTCATGGGGTAAAGCGCGGAGAACAGGTTCAACTGGCTCAGGCTGATGCTCACTTCCTGGTCGTAGATGTACCAGCTCACCCCCTCCGTGCACGGCGGGGTGGTCAGGGAGCCGGTGTAAGTCCAGTAGCCACGGTCCGGCGGCAGAAATCCCGCCGGATTGATGATCGCCGTCACCTTCTCGGACTTGCCCGGAGTCATCGGCATGTGATCCCAGAGGGTCGCCATCACAGCGTTCGGAATGCTCTGATTCGCGTTCAGCAGAACCGCCACCACTGCCAGCCGGCCGTCGGCGCTCTTGTGCACCAGGTGCACCACCATGTCCGTCAGATGTCCGTTCACCGCATGCTCGCTGGGGTGGTGAAAGTGAAACTGCTCCAGGTCATAGCGCACGCCGTTGGCAAGGATGTAGCTGCCCGGCTGCACATCCACTTCGATGGTGTGGCCATTGTTCACCATGGTCACCGGGCCGCTCATGTAGTGGAATTCGATGGGCTTCAGGGCCTTGTTGCGGTGCGTGTCGTGGATATTGATCGGGGACTGCTCGTGTCCCTTGGAACAGGCGCGGTAAGAACGATCCAGCCTGCCCCAGTTCATTGGCCCATTCCCGCCGCGATAGCTCCAGGGAACGGTGTTTTGTGCTGAAGCCAGGACAGCACCGGAAACAATGAGTGCGGCAAGTACAGGAAAGCGCATGAGCAGTCTCCACCAAGCTGGTTTTCTGGTTCGGGTTGATTCTAAGCCATGAAAGCAGGAGCGCAAAACATATAGACGCAGGAGCAGCAGGAAGGCGATGCCGCGAACGATCCCGGAAATCCATCCCATCCGCCCCTCGCGAAAGCTCCGGCGCCGTATTGCACAGCAACAGAACACGATTCCTGGCACTCTTCCGGAAGCGCCCCGCGCCTTTCAAAAGGAGAATAGTTTCTGTATAACTTCTGGCAGGGCCTGCTGCGCGCCGTTGCGCGCATAGTCAGGCTCTACGCACGCTTTGCGCACACACCGCAGGGCGAATCCGGGCGATCTTGGCTGCATGGGCACACGGTCAAACTTGCCCTGCACGCCTGCGCCGCTGCTCAGCTTCCAAAGGGTCCAGACATGAAATCTCTCCTTCTCGCCACGCTGCTGGCCGCCAGCCTTCCGGTCCTCGCCGCAACGCCCTCCGTGCCGCCCACGGCGGCAACGCTGCCATCTTCCGCGCTGCGCGTCACCCAGTCCTTCGACGCTGACTGGCAGTTCGCGCGCGGGGACTTTGCCCACGCCGAGCAGCCCGCCTTCAGTGACACCGGCTGGCAGACCCTCCGCGTGCCGCATGACTGGAGCATCGCCGGCCCCTTTGACCGGGCCAATCCCTCCGGCCAGGGCGGCGCCTTTCTGCCCGCCGGCATCGGCTGGTACCGCAAGCGCTTCGTGCTGCCCCAGTCCGCCGCCCACAAGCGCATCTTCATCGTCTTCGATGGCGTCATGGCCAACAGCGACGTGTGGATCAACGGCACGCACCTCGGCCATCGCCCCTACGGCTACGTCAGCTTTCGCTACGAATTGACCGGCCATCTGCGCTTCGGCGCCGGCGAAACCAATGTTCTCGCCGTCCGCTGCGACGACGCGCAGCAGCCCGCCTCGCGCTGGGCGCCCGGCGCCGGCATCTATCGCCACGTGCGCCTCATCGAGACCAGCGACCTGCACGTCCAGGGCTGGGGCACGTACGTCAGCACGCCCGCCGTCACCGCCCAGCAGGCCACCGTGCGCGTAGAGAGCACCGTCGTCAATCAGTCCGGCTCCGCGCGCAAAACCGCCCTCGCCATCCGCCTCTACGCCCCGGACGGCAGGCTCGCCGCCCGCATCGCCACGGCGGCGCAGCCTATTCCCGCCGGCCAGTCCTATACCTTCGCGCAACTCATCCCCGTCCCCCATCCTGATCGCTGGGACATCGATCATCCCGTGCTCTATCGCGCCGTGGTGGATGTGCTCAGCGGTGGCCGTCCCGTGGATGAAGACACCGCCGCCTTCGGCATCCGTGAGTTCCACTTTGACGCCGCCACCGGCTTCTGGCTCAACGGCCGCAACTTCAAGATCAAGGGCGCCTGTCTCCACGCCGAGTACGGCGCCTTTGGCGCAGCCGTTCCGCTGGACGCCTGGCAGCATCGCCTGGAGGCGCTGCACAGGCTCGGCGTCAACGCCATCCGCACCGCCCACAACCCGCCCTCGCCGGAGTTCCTCGCACTCTGCGACCGCATGGGCTTCCTGGTGATGGATGAGATGTTCGACTGCTGGACGGTGGGCAAGAATCCCTACGACTATCACCTCTATTTCAACGACTGGGCGACCCGGGACACCCGCGACACCGTGATGCGCGACCGCAACCATCCCAGCATCATCCTGTGGAGCGCGGGCAACGAGATTCACGACACACCGCACGAGCCGCGCGCCCGCTGGATTCTCGCCGCGCTCCTCGGTGTCTTCCACCAGTACGACCCCAGCCGCCCGGTCACCATGGCGCTCTTCCGTCCCAACGCCAGCCACGACTACGACAACGGCCTCGCCGACATGCTCGATGTGGTCGGCCAGAACTATCGCGAGAATGAGATCCTGGCCGCGCACCAGCAGAAGCCCACACGCAAAATCCTCGGCACCGAGAACGCCCATAGCCGCGAGGCCTGGCTGGCCCTGCGCGACAACCCGCCCTACGCCGGCCAGTTCCTGTGGGTAGGCGCGGACTACCTGGGCGAGGCCCACGTCTGGCCTTACATCGCCAATAGCTCCGGGCTCGTGGATCGCACCGACTACCCGCATGCCATCGGCCTGCAGCGGCAAAGCTGGTGGGCCGCCGCGCCCATGGTCCGCATCGTGCGCCGCGTCGCGCCCACCGCCGCCGGTCCCACCGATCCCGGTGAAGCCACGGACGCCCGGCGCCCCCACCAGGTCCTCTTCACGGACTGGACCCCGCGGAACCTCGCTCCGCACACAGAGAATGTTGAGGTCTACAGCAACGCGCCGCAGGTTGAACTCCTGCTCAACGGCAAATCGCTGGGGACACAGGCCATGCCCAGCGACGCCTCGCCGCGCACCTGGCAGGTTCCCTTTGCGCCGGGCACGCTGCGCGCCCTCGCCACGGATCACGGCCGCGTGGTCGCCACCGACGAGCTGCGCACCGCCGGCGTCCCCGCGCGCATCGAGCTGATCGCGGATCGCAGGCCGCTCGCCAGCGGCTGGGAGCATGTGGACTACCTCACCGCGCATGTCGTCGATGCTCACGGCGTCGTGGTGCCCACGGCAGACAATCTGCTCACCTTTACCGTGCAGGGCCCCGGCCGCATTGCCGCGGTAGACAATGGCGACAACACCAGCCACGAGTCCTTCCAGGCAGACCACCGCAGCGCCTACGAGGGCCGCTGTATCGCCTTCGTCCGCGCCGAGGCAGACCACGGCAGCATCGTCGTCACCGCCTCCGCGCCCGGCCTGCGTTCCGGTAGCGTCACGCTGAGTGCGGAGCCGGAGCAACCCGCCGCCTCAGGCAAGTAAGCCCGCCGCGGCAATCTGGAAGATGGATGAAGCACAGAAATCTTCCGCCGTGCAAAAAATCATGGCCGGAGCGCGGGACGACTCGCTCCGGCCGGTCTGGCATCCTGAGACACATTCCAATCTCTACCGCTCATACGGAGTCTGTGCAGAGAGGAACGGGTCCGTGGGCACGCGCCACACGCCGGGCGCATCGGGATGCGCCGGGTCGAAGCTGGGAATCCCGTGACGCAGATACCTGGCCAGCGGCAGCTTCTGCTCGCGGATGGACTGCACAATGCACTTGGCCAGTTCCAGCGCGCCGTAGGAGTTGAAGTGCGTGTTGTCTGCCAGCGGCTTCGGCTGATCCGGGAAGGTGTTCGCCGGATAGTGCACAAAGGCCTTCAGCGTCCCCTCCGGCCCCATGGCCTCAAACAGCGTCTTGCTCATCGCGTTCAGATCGATCAGCGGGACCTTCTGCTCCCGGGCCACCTCGCGCATGGCATCGGGATAGCCCGCCAGCGTCGGCACAATCTTGCCCTCCGGCGTAAAGTCGCGCCGGTTCATGGAGGTCACCAGCACCGGATGCGCCCCACGCGCGCGCGCCAGCTGGATGTAGCGCTCGAGCAGCTCCTTGTACCTGGGAATAGACACAAACCCGCGGCCCGGCTTCTGATCGTTGTGCGCAAACTGCATCATCAGGTAGTCGCCGGCATGAATGGTGCTGAAGATCTTGTCGAACCGCCGCTCGCCCACAAAGCTGGCAATCGTCTCGCCAGACTCCGCCTCGTTGGCAATGGCAATCCTGTCATTGAAAAATACGGGCAGCATCTGTCCCCACGCCGCCCACGGCTCCTTGTCCTGGTCCACCACGGTGGAGTCGCCGGCAATGTACACCGTGGGCGCCTGCACCGGCTCAATCGCGATGGAGCGCACCGCCGGGTGTTGCCCAATCCACTCCAGCGTCAGCTTGTGATCCCAGTCCAGGCTGCCGATCTCCCGCGGCTTCAGATGCACGCGCTCCCCGGCGTTCACCTCCGGCGTGCGCACGTGCACCACAAAGCTGCGCTTCACCTTCTGCCCGGGACGGGTCGCCAGCTCTTCCACCATCAGGCGCCGCGCCTCGGCCTTCACCGTGGTCACCGCGGCCGCACTGCCGCCCAGCACCACCGTCACGCGATAGTCGCCGTCCGGCTCCGTCACTGAGACGAAGAACGGCATATCGCTCTGGCACACGCCGCCGCTCACCTGGGGCGAGGCCTGCAGGTCGAAGCCGAAATCCTGCTTGCCCTCCTGGTAGCGCGTGCCCGCAAGCGCCTGCGCCCCGCCGTGCGCTTGCGTGCTGCAATCCAGCACGTAGGCCGCGGGCTGTGCCGCGCCTGCCGTCAACACAGTGCTCATCCCCAGCACCGCCAAAGTACACCAGTAGTTCATGCGCATCTTCTCCTTCATTGTTGCTGGGCTGCACCGCGGCTTTCAGCGGACTCGTTCATACAAAATCATCGTGTGCCAACGCATCGTCCACGCAAAGCATGCGCCGCCAACCGTACGACCGTCTCTCATCCTCGCAGGGGAACGCGGGGCGTCAACGCGCCAACGCTTATAATCTGAAGGGATTCATTCCTGTTTTCCGGGCCTGTAGCTCAACGGTTAGAGCAGGGGACTCATAATCCCTTGGTTGGGGGTTCAAATCCCTCCGGGCCCACCAGAAATTCTCCTCCCCGCCATCTCCGTACCTCTTCGATCGCGGGCCGCGTCCGGCGTCGCCCTTTGCGCGGCAAAAGCCCGCGTCCTGCTCTCCGCGCGATGCCGCCGCAACAGGAGCAGGACGCCGGCCTTCTCCGTTTATCCCAGCAACTCCGCCATCAGCGCAGGAGCGGCCTTGAGCGCCGCGTCGATCTGCGCCTGATCCTTGCCGCCGGCCTCGGCAATCTCCGGCTTGCCGCCGCCGGAGCCGCCCACCAGCCGGGCCACCGCGCCCACCAGCTTGCCCGCCTGGATGCGCTTCACCAGTCCCGGCGTCACACCGGCAATGATGGCCACCTTGCCCTCCGGCTGCGCCGAGGCCAGCACCACCACGCCCTCGCCCGCCTTCTGCTTCAGGTTGTCCACCAGCGTGCGCAACTGTCCGCGCTCCAGCCCATCGGCGCGATGCGTAATCAGCTTCACGCCCTTCACCTCCGCCGCGCCAGAGAGCGCCTCGTCCAGCGCGCCCGCGGCGGACTTCATGCGCATCTCTTCCAGCTCGCGGCGCAGCCGCTTCAGCTCCTCATCCTGGCTGGCAAACCGGGCGCGCAGACCCTCCGTCAGGTTCTCCACGGAGGGCACATACTGCCCGGCCAGCTTGGCCACCTCAAAGTCGCGCCGGAAGGTGTCCAGCGAGCCCATGCCGCTGATGGCCTCAATGCGGCGCACGCCCGAGGAGACTGCGCCCTCGCTCACCAGCTTCAGCAGCCCAATCTCGCCCGTGGCCGCCGTGTGCGTGCCGCCGCACAGCTCGGTCGAGAAGCCGTCCGAGAGCTTCACCACGCGCACCTTGTCGCCATACTTCTCGCCAAAGAGCGCCATGGCGTGATACTCGTTCACCGCCACGTCAATCGGCACATCTTCCAGGGTTTCCACCTTCGCGTTGGCCAGCACCTCGCGGTTCACAATGTCCTCAATCTCCTGCAGCTCCTCGTCCGCCACCTGCGCAAAATGCGAGAAGTCAAAGCGCAGCCGCGCGGGATCGACCGACGAACCAGCCTGCTTCACATGCGTGCCCAGCACCTGGCGCAGCGCCGCATGCAGCAGGTGTGTGCCGGTGTGGTTGCGCCGGATGGCGTCGCGGCGCACGCCGTCCACCACCGTCCGCACCTCGTCGCCCACTGCCAGGTCCTGCTTCAGCACCGCCTTGTGCGCGCGCACGCCCTGCACCGGCTGCACGCAGCCGGTGACTTCAGCAACGGTGGAATTCCCGTCCGAGGTCAGGAGAAAACCGGTGTCGCCGATCTGGCCGCCGGAGTCGGCGTAGAACGTCGTGCCGTCCAGCACCACCTCCACCTCATCGCCCGCCTTGGCGGCAGGCACGCCCTGCCCCTGCTTCACCAGCGCCAGCACCCTGCCCGTGGTGTTCAGCAGCTTGTAGCCCTGAAAGTCCGTTCTGGGCAGATCGCGGAAGACCGGGCTGGCCGTCTTCTGGCTGCCGCCCTTCCACGAGGCGCGGGCGCGGGCTTGTTCCTCGGCGCGTGCGCGCTCAAAGCCCTCGTGGTCAAACTGCACACCCGCATCGCGCGCCGCATCCACCATGAAGTCCAGCGGCAGGCCAAAGGTCTCGAAAATATGGAAGGCTACGCCGCCCTTAACCTTGGCTGGCTGATTCCAAGTACTAAGAAACTCTTTGATATAGACATCTGCTGCATCCGAACCTAGTCTTTCTACTGTCAATATGCGAATAGGCTCAAAATCGCCTTTCCCAATCGATGCGAGCGCAGAAGCTTCTCGCAACTTGATTTGCTGAAGCTCCTGACCGCTTAAGCCTGATTCAATTGCAGCTTCCCAACGATATATCAACTCCTCGAAGCGTGCTTTATCTGCTTCTTTTACGACTTCTTCCCATTCACGAAGAGCCACATTAAGAACTCTATCGAACTGCTTTTCTTCGGCTTCGACAACTTTTGCGACGCGGTCGGCAGAGTCCATCAGCTCCGGATACGCCTCCTGCATCAGGTCGCGCACCGCGTAGACCATCTGGCACATGAAGGGCTTCTCCTGCCCCAGCAGCCGCCCATGGCGAATGCCCCGGCGCAGAATCTTGCGCAGCACGTAGCCGCGGCCCTCG